>NZ_SIHJ01000001.1:816366-1131166 GCF_007859765.1 Posidoniimonas corsicana | reverse complement strand
GAAGTCCGCGAGCCCGGTAACATACGAGCGGCAGTCCATCGCGACCACGGCGCCGAATAGGGCGGAACCAGCCGGGTTGAGGTGTGTACCGTCCAGTTGACCGTTCTCCTTGGTGGGCGAAATGGCCCGACAGCCGGTGGGCGTGAGCGACTCGTAAGCCTCAAGCGACCGCATGTGCAGATCGACCACTGGTGTGGAGGTTTCCGCTGCAACTGCGTGGACTGCCCTCGTGTAGGCCGCCAGCGAGGAATCGATTCTGCCCAACCTCTGTGGATCGCGACTCCATTGCCGGCGGCAAAGCGGGGTGACCAGCACGGGCCGCACGCCGGCCTCCCGAGCTTCGTCGATGCACTCGATCAGGTTGTCGCGGTAGCCCTCGCCTGGAGAGTTCTCACGACCCGGGTGTCCCGGCTCGTCGTTGTGGCCGAACTGGATCAGCACCCAGTCCGGCTGCAAAGCGAGCGCGTCGTCCCAGTGCCCTTCGTCTCGAAAGCTTGAGGAACTACGTCCGCCTTGAGCCATGTTGACGCAGAGCACGTCGTCGCGTAGGCACGCGGCAAACGAGGCACCCCAGCCCGCGGCGTCCGTGACGGTTGAGTCCCCGACAAGGACAATCCGGGACCGGGCGTCCTGCCAACCATCGGGTGGATTCGCGGTGTCGGCAGCCCCAGACGGGCGGGCTGCGGGTGAAAGCAGAAACAGAGCGATAATGGAAAGACGGTGAAGTGCCATACGAATTCGTCTGCTGTGTGAGCGCCGGTTATACAGGCGTGCCCGTGGTTCAGCCCCCCACCTGCACTCTACCGGGCTGCGGCGAATGCGATGAGGCAGGCGTTGCGGCGCGGAGCGCCGCCACTCGGAAGAAAGCGAAGTCTGCATAGCTGGCGCCGTCCGGGTTGGGCCCGCAGGCGTACAATCCCATTCGGGCCCCAATCCACACGCCCGGGGTTGCCGGAAACGGATCGCCGGCCAGTTGGAAGGGACGCTCTCCGAACGAGAATTCGAACTGGCATAGCGAATCCTTGGTGACCGTTAGCCGGAATCGCACAGGCGAAGCGGGTCCTACGCTGATCAGTGACGCCGCGCCGCCGGTCCGGACGCACACCCGCTGCTGCGACTGCTCGCGACGCGTGTACACAGCGGCGTGTTCGCGTCCCACCACCGCCAACCCCGCCACGCCGGACTCGATTCCAGGACCCAGCTCGACCTCGGTCTCGACGGCGAATTCGGGCGCCGGAAACTTCTGCAGCAGCAGGTTGGGAGCGGATGCAAGCTCGGCAGGGTTGTGGGGCCGGCAGAACAGACGTGCCCAGCCCGGTCGTTCGGTCAGTGAGAGCCAGTCCGGGCGGTGGTTGGCGTTCCACTGCCACTGCAGTCCTAGCTGATCGGAGTCGAACTCATCGGACGACTGCGGCGTTTGGGGGCTGAAGCCGCCCGCCGATGCTGGCTTGCGGTGCGATTCCACCGGTTCCCATCGCCCTCCGTCGGCCGACGGCTTGCCAATCTGCGGCCAGTCGTCCTGCCAGTTCACAGGCTCCAGGTGGGTGATGCGTCCGTAGGCGCCGGCGTCCTGAAAATGGATGAACCAGGAATTGCCGTCACGGTCGTCGACCAGGCCGCCCTGATGGGGCCCGTTGATTGCAGTGCCCCCCTGCTCCAGCACGACGCGTTCCTCGTAGGGACCAAAGAGGTCGCGCGACCGGAGGACCGTCTGCCAGCCGGATTCGACCCCGCCTGCGGGGGCTGAGATGTAGTACCAGCCGTTGCGTTTGTAGAGTTTGGGTCCTTCGATGGTCGGGTTGCGCTGCTCGTTCTGGTAAACGACCTGTCCCTCACCCGTCAGTCGGCTGGCGTCGGGCGCCATCGGACGGATCCGCAGACAGTGCTTGATGCCGCACCGCGAGTGCGCATAAGCATGGGCGAGGTAGGCGGAGCCGTCGTCGTCCCAGAATGGGCAGGGATCGATCACGCCGATTGCGGCGTGCATCAGCCGAGGTTCGCTCCAGGCGCCGGCCGGGTCGCGCGCCGTGGTGACGTAGACGCCCTCGTCTGGCATGGCGAACACGATCCAGAACCGGCCCTCGTGGAAGCGGATCGACGGCGCCCACACGCCGCAGCCGAGCTGGGCGCACCCGTAACGCGGGTGCGGCAGGTTCTTGACCGCGTGGTTGATGATCCTCCAGTTTACCAGGTCGCGGGAGTGCAGGATTGGAAGCCCCGGCGTGCACTGGAAGCTAGAGGCAATCAGGTAGAAGTCGTCGCCGTGGCGGATCACGTCCGGGTCGGAGTAGTCCGCCCAGATGACTGGGTTGCGGTAGCTCCCATCGCCCTGGTCGGGCGTCCAGGCGGCGTCCGTTCGCTGCACGCCGGCGCCATTCGTCAGGGGGATGTGGGGCTGATTGGGGGTCATGACTCTTGTGGTCTCCCGATGACCGGAACAAGCAGCTGGATAGCGAGTAGCGACAGAAGGTACATGCCGGAGAAGTAGCCAAACACCCCGGCGTAGGTGCCGGTCCGCTCAAGAATCATGCCGGTGATCCCGTTCACAAACCCGCCGGTGAAGAAGCAAAGGAACCCGCCCAGGCCAACCACGGAGCTGATGGTCTCGCGGGGCATCGTGTCCGAGACAACGCTGTAGAGGTTTGCCGACCAGCCCTGATGGGCGGACCCGGCCAGGCCGGCGATGAGCACGGCCACCAGCACGTTGCCGGCCGCCGGCGCCGCGAACACCGGAACCACGCACAACGCACAGACTAGAAGGGACACCTTGCGGGCCGCGTTGAGCGACCAGCCGCAGTTCATCAACGCGCCGGCCAGCCAACCGCCGGCCACCCCGCCGATCGCTGCGATGGCGAAAAACGCCCCGGTCCACCAGCCGGTGGCCTGCAGGCTGAGGCCGAACCGCCGTTCCAGGAAGTCTGGTATAAAGAACTGGTAGAACCCCCAAGCTGGCCCGGCTAGCATGCTGGCCAGGATGTAAGCCCACACAGCCCGGTAGCCAAGCAGAGAGAGCCACGGGGCGCTGGTCGGCGCTTCTTCCACGTCCGGCTTGCCGCTATTGATGTAGGCGAGTTCCTCCGCCGTGACGCGTTTGTGCCTGGACGGTGCGTCGTAGATCAACCACCACGCGGCCACCCAGAAGAATCCAAGACCGCCGGTTAGGTAGAACGTGGATTGCCACCCGATCCGTTCGTACAACCAAGGCACGGCGATCGGGCAGAGGATGGCGCCGACGTTGGTGCCCGCGTTGAATAGGCCCGTGGCGAGCGCCCGTTCCTGCACAGGGAACCACTCGGCGACCGCCTTGATCGCGCCCGGGAAATTGCCTCCCTCGGTCAGGCCCAGACCGATCCTCGCAAACATAAATCCGGCGGCGGTCATCGGCATAGTGAGGGTCGTCATCGCCAGCCCGCCTTCGGCCCAGGAAAACCACGGGTAGCGGACGCTGAACACCTCATTGAGGCCAATCAACCCCACCAGGCCGTGCGCGGTAGCTGCCAGGCTCCAGCAGAAAACGAAGATCGGCAGACCGACCTTCACGCCCATCCGGTCCATCAGCCGCCCGCCGAACAGGTAGCCGAAGGCGTAGGCGAACGAGAATCCGGCCGCGATGTACCCGTAGTGCGTGTCGGTCCAGCCGAGCTCATCGCTGAGCGGCTTCTTCAGGATCCCGATCACCAGCCGGTCGATGTAGTTGACCGCCACGGAGAAAAACAACAGCGTGCAGACGACCCAGCGGTAGCTGCCAGCCTTGGGTGGAGGGGACGCGTTCGGGTCCATCACGGCTGCCCTCCCGATGCGCCGGGGGATGGGAACGGCAGAATTGCTACCGCGTCGGCGGGAGCGTCACCGGTTGTTTCAACGATCGCCGATGCGTCGTCCGCCGATGGCGCCTCGATTGCTACACCGCCTGATCGTGAGCCCGTTACGCGCAGATAGACCTGACTAAGATTGGCCAATTCTACACCTGTGATCGCGACGTCGCGGGCATTCTGCAACTCGTAGGCGGGCTGCTGCTCCGCTGCTACTTTCACCCGGTAGAAGTTCACCGACTCAATGTGCTTGGCGACGACGCCACGCTGGCACGCAAAGCTGCTGTTGCTGAAGTGAAGGTTGCGTAGCGGCGCTTTGGCCATCCCATACAGCACTACGCCAACCGGGGCGCCGTCGGCGTGGATGTTGTCGAACCGCATGTTGCGCAGCATCGGCGCCGCGTCGGCGGCTAGCTGACTCGTATCCGCTGCGTATGCCGTATTAATAATGATTACGTCCCGCTGCATGTCACGGACTTTCAGGTTGCGGACGTACACGTGCTCGATCACGCCGCCACGGTCGGCGCGGGACTTGATGCGGACGGCGTGGTCGGTGCCATCCAGTTGGCAGTCCTCCATGAAAACGTTTCGGACGCCGCCCGACATCTCGCTGCCGATCACTAGCCCACCGTGGCCGCGTTTGCTGGTGCAGCCACGCATAACCACGTTTTCGGTCGGCCTGCCAACTCGCCAGCCATCCTGGTTGTAGCCCGACTTGAGCACCACACAGTCGTCGCCGGTGTCGAACATGCAGTCCTCGATGAGCACGTCGACGCACGAATCAGGGTCGATGCCGTCGTTGTTTGGCCCCTCGGTGAGCACCCGCACCCGCCGGATCGTGGTGTTGCGGCAGTACACCGGGTGGATGGTCCAGTTTGGGCCGCTGCTGATAGTGAAGTCTTCCAGCAGCACGTTGCGGCAATCGAAGAGGCAGACAAAGCTGGGGCGGATCTTGTGCTCGCGAGTGGCGAAAACACGCTTGTCAACGGGCACGCCCCGCTCGCCCATTTCGAAATGTTCACGCGTTTCCTGGAAGGCCCATTCCCACCAGGCGCGGCCATTGCCGTTCAGCTTACCCTTGCCCGTGATCGCTACGTTCTTGCAACCGCGGGCGTAGATCAGCGGCGAGTAGTTGTAGATCTCGATCCCGCCTACCCTCACAAGCACCGGCGGGAGGTAGTCTTCGATTCGGTCGCTGAACCGGATCTCGGCGCCGTCCGACACGTGGAAATCGACGTTGCTCTGCAGGTGGATCGGGCCTGTCAGGAACTCGCCCGCCGGCACGACCACCCGCCCGCCGCCCATTTCAGAGCAAGCCGCGATGGCGCGGGCGAACGCCGCTGTGCAGTCTTCCGTCCCGCCAGACCTGGCGCCGAAATCGGTCACGGGGAAGACACGGTTGGGGAACGATGGCGGCTTGATGCGGGCGACAATCTCCTCCGCCTGGCGCCAAGGGTCGTCGGCATCGGCGCGGGCGGCTGGTGAGAGGGCTCCTACCACCAGCAGGCCGACGCAGGCGACAAGGCCGGAGCGGGGCCGCGGCGCCGTCGCGCATCGGCGGCGCCGCTGGGCCCCGGCTGCCAGGAAGAGTGACGCGGTAACCGCCGCGGTCGGCTCGGGGGCGTGGGACACGCTGGACTCCGATTGGCTTTGGCCGAAGTTCGCACGCCAGGCGTCGTAGTCGGCCTGGTCGACTACGCCCGGACTGGCGGTTTCATTCGGCAGGGTGACATCCTCCCCCAGGTTATCACGCCAGACCGTGTAGTCGGAGGCTTCGACCACCCCATCGTCGTTGAAGTCGCCCGCGAGGTTGAACGGCAACGCGGCCAAAGAAGCCAGCGGGTCCCATGCCCGGAAGTTCGCCTGGCCGGTGTAGGGCCCGATAAACTGCGGCTGCAGCGCCGGGTTGGCGTTCCAGAATTCAGGGCCGTTGAAGATGTTCTCCAGCGTATACGCGGCGGCCTGCTGTTCAGTCATCGCGTCGGCCCAACCGACACGTCCTAGCGGCACGCCACCACGACCAACACCGACCGGCGTCCCCGCGGCGTCCATGGTGTTGAACTCTGCGTAGCGGGTTGTTCCATCGGGATCGGGATTTACTGGGTTGCCGCCCGCGCCGTCCCAGGGGTCCCAGCCCGCCGAGCGGATGTGGCTGTCCATCCGGGTGCTGATGAACGTCACGCTGGCGCGGCTGCCACCTTCGCTGGCGGGCCAGTGCCACGGCCGTCCCAGGTAGGTCGACTGGTCACCTGCGCCGGGCGGTCCCTCAGCAGTGAGCCTGGAGTTGAGGAACACAAACCCGATCGCCTGATTGGCAGGGGTCTCGGCGGCGGTTACCCAGCCGCCCGCGGTGCTGTTAACTACCGAGTTCTCAAACACCGCCGTCGCGCTGCCGAAAATGAAGTCGGTGTCGCCGGTGATGTAGCAGTCACGGTAATACTGGCGTGCCCGGTTCTCTGCGAGCAGCGTGTCTTGGTACCCCTCGAAACGCACGCTGGAGAATGCCGACCGGTCCGCGCTGTTGCGCACAGCGAGGCCCACGCCGCCGCCATCGGGGCGGGTGCTGCGGAACGTAATCTTGGTCGCCAGGAAGTCGTTGGCCGAGCTCTCCAGCCTGGTCGCCCCGGTCAGCCCCGCAACGTCGTTTTGGATGACCACATCGCTGGGCGCTGCGCCCTGTCCAATAAACGACAGGAAGGGCTTGTTAATGATGAGATTGCCGCTGGAGCTAGAGGTCTCGTTGTAGACGCCTGGCGCGATATAGATGTTCGTGCGATTGCTCTCGCTGCCAGGAGGCGCCGCGTTGACCGCTGCCTGGACCGAGGTGTACGCCCCATTGGCGCCGGTGGGGTGGACGTACAGGTCGACCGCATCGGTGGGACGGCAGGTGTGAAGCAACAGCAGCGTCAGCAGCCATGGACGGTGCATCGCCCGCCGCGGGCCGGCGATTGTGGACTGTGTTTCGCTTTCGTTATTGGCCTGCATCAATCGCCTTCTCACGTAGTCACCTGGACGTAACTGGCGTAGCGTCTACGGAGCATTGGTTCCTCTGAACCACGCTGGCCATTTTCAGGCGAGACGCCTTGTTCCGTGGCTGGCGACTGGGGCGCGAGAGCCAGGAACACTCCGCATGCGACCCAGGCGTTTACCCCGTGATGGCTCATCGAGTAACGCGTCAATAGAGTCAGACTCCCGAGAGACGAAGAGAAAAGAGGCGATGCGGCGCGGCCGCCGACGGCGCGAAAACCGCCGATTCACGGGGCCCCTAACGCTGTCGACTGCGATCGGCGGTCGCGATGCTCGCAAGGGAGAGGGCAGCGAGCGACCTGTCGACACTCCAAGGGTAGCCAGGCGGGCCCGACAAACCACCTGACTTTGACGCAAAAAAATACTCCAGGCACGCATCCCGTCACGGCGCGGTGAGCGCAAACACGCAACGCCCAGCGATGGCCATTCAGGCGTCGCGGTGCTCGGGGCTGCGGTCGATGGTGCGCCGGTACTCTCGCGGCGACATGCCAAACTCGGCACGGAACGCCTTCGCAAGCTGATTTGAGGAGCTGTAGCCGGTGCGTCGCGCCACAACATTGATCGCCGCGCTCCGCTCCTCGCGCAGCAGCCGCTTGGCGTGCTTTAGCCTTTGCCGGCGGATGTAGTGGAACGGGCTCTCGCCCAGCAGATCGCGGAACGCGTACTCCAACCACCGCCGCGACACGCCGCTGTGCGCGCACAACTCCGATACGGTGACCGGCTCCTCAATGTTTTGTTGGAAGTAGACCAGGGCGCTCCGCAGCCGGTCGTCGCTGATCGCAACAATATCGGTCGACTCCCGCATCGCCACCCCGTGCGGCGGCACCAACTCTTCATGGTCCTGGTTCTCGTCGTACACCCCCTCGATGAGCTGATCGAGGATCCGTGCTGCCGCATAGCCCTCCGCGATGTTGTTCCGGGCGATGCTGCTGATTGTGGGGTGCGTGTGCTCGCAGATGATCTGTTGATCGTCGACCCCGAGCACCGCAATCTGGTCGGGGACGTGCAGTCTGAGTTCACGGCACGAATTCATTACTTGGCGGGCACGCGCATCGGACGCAGCTAGCACGGCGCAGGGCGCCGGCAGCTTAGCTACCCACTTGGTCAGCTCTTTCTGCTGGCCAAGCCAGTGGCTCCCCCGCACCCGGAATGTGGGCGAGGCCAAGTGTGTGCGGACCTGCAGGCCATTCTTGGCGACGGTCTCCGCCAGACCCTCGAGGCGCTGAGCCGAGTACTCGATGCCCTTCATGCCGTAGAAGGCGTAGTTTTCGTAGCCCCGCTCGAGGAAGTGCTCAGCAGCTGCGATGCCGATCTGGCGGTTGTCGACCATCGTCCGAGGGATGGGAGAACGCCTGAGGGCGCTGGAAATGTTGACAACCGGCAGATGAAACCCCTCCGCGCACTTGGCCTCGGCGGGAGTGTTCAAAGCCGCGATGACCCCGTCGCCGGGCCACCCAACGAGTTGCGTGATTGAGACCGAATTGGACTCCGGCGCGATCATATAGGACCACTTACGGTGGTGATCGCGGGCATATTCAAGGATCCCCTCAATGAAAACCTCCTGGTGGGAGCCGCGGGGGAAGGCGAATGCAATCTCTTGAAAAGGCTTCACTTTGGCGGTCTCGGCAGTTGGGGAAAGCCCGTTCGCTATGGCTGGCGGGCCGGTCCAATCGCAAGCATAGCGGTTCGCGACTGCGTTGCGTACCTGGAGTGTTTTTTTGCAAATCCTGCGCTTGAGCGAAACCCCTCGCACCATGATCATGATCCCGTGTTCGAGCGCTGCTCGTCTTTGCTCGATGCATTTCAGTTTCAAGCATCGCAGGTTCATCTGCGTCGATTCGGAACGACCAACTTTTCAGAAAGCCTTTTTAGCTGACTAGAACCGGCCCAGCCGCGTCATGGCGACGCAGTGGTTGGCCGGGCGGATGGCGCTGGCAGCGCCGCCCGCGCTGGGCCGCGCAGCGGGCCAGTCCCACTGATCGATGACGCGCACGGCCATCCACTCCTTGGGCGGACGGGGCAGCGGCGGCGGCGCCATGTGGTTTGGCGCCGGCGCCACCGCTCAGGGAGGGCCGCTTTTGTGGGCCGAGTGTCCGCAGCGGAGGCGCCACCCTCCACGCACCCACGACGACCTGGGCCGCCTGACAGGCACGCCACGGTCTTCCCAGTTCATCCAGAGGAGCAACTGATGAGATGCTTCAACACGCGGATCGCCCGGCAGCGGCTTTCGGTGAGTTTCTGCAGGGTTCTTGCCGTCGTGGCTGTGGCGGCGATGGTCGCCACGCCCGCCCAAGCGGTGATCTTTACCGCCGGCGAACTGCTGGTCGATTTGAAGGTTAACGACCTGGTGAGCGATGCGACGGCCTGGACCAATCGGGCCAGCGGCTCTGCCGCCGTCGGCGACTTCGCCGATGTCGACGCTTCGCCGCTCAACCTCGGAGCCGACATCGGTGGCGTACCGATCTCACTCAGCCTCTTGTCCGAAGGCGAAGGGGGGCTCGAGCCGATGGTCTCCAACTCGATCGTGTCCGCCGGGAACACGCCGTCATCAGTACAAGGCAATCAGACCCGCACCGTAGAGGCTTGGATCTACTCTACCGACACGAGCGGCTCGCAATCGGTAGTCGCCTGGGGCGCGACCTCGAATAACTCGATGAGCCGGTTCTCCTACAACACCGGCGGCAACGGTTTGCTGTCGGCATGGTTCAACGACACCGGATGGGGCAACAACGAAGCCCTGTTAGCCGACGAATGGGTTCACTACGCAGTGACGTACGATGGCTTCATGACGCGTGGGTATATCAATGGCGAGAAGATCGCGGAAGTGGCTCAACCGGCCCCGCTCACCACGCCCGAGTCCGTCGTCAATATCGGTGCTCGACCGGGCGCCGGCAACGACCCCTTCAAGGGCTACATCGCCGATGTCCGAGTGCACAGCGGCGTGCTGAACGACGCTCAGATCCTTACTAACTTCCAGGAAGGGATCGGCGAAGCCGACGGCCTAGGGTGTGACTTCGACGGCGACGGCGACTGCGACTCCATTGACTTTACCTCCCTCAGCGACAACCTCTTCACTCCGGGCGGAGTTGAGCAGGGGGACTACGACCGCAGCGGCTTCATCGATCTTGCCGACTACCGGGCCTTCAAGGACGACCCAAATACTGTCATTGGGGTTGTTGGTCCGGCGTCCCCCACTAACAGTGCGGCGCCAGAGCCGTCCGCGGTAGTAAGCCTGGCGGCCGTCCTCGTGTTTCTCAATGGAACAGGAGTCTGCAGCCGGCGAAAGTTTTGAGCGTAGTTCGACTCTCGCTGCCGTGGCGAATGCCGCCGATTGGCAAGTCCCGAATAGACACAACATAGATATCTACTGGGAGTGAATAGCATGACCACAGGTCGACGCGTTCAGATAGTTGCATACATCGCGGTGGGGGCAATCGCACTGACGCCCCTCCAGGCCGACGCGGTGGTGGCCGTAGCGGGTGAACTGGTTGTCGATCTGCAGGGCGTCAGCCTGGAAGGGGTCAGCAGCACCTGGGTGAACGGCGACACAACGGGCGACACCGCCGGGGATTTTTCGACTGTTGGCGGCGGTGGCCTCAACGTGGCCGCCGCCGTTTCCGACGGCAGCACCACGGCCCCATTCGCGCTTGACGTGGCCCGATCATCCGGAAACGCGGTCGTCGCGGCGAATATGTCGCCCGCGTCGATCATTGGCAACGAGGCGCGTTCCGCAGAAGCATGGGTGTTTGCTCGGGACGGCTCGGGCCAGCAGACGCCCGTTGGCTGGGGCGGGTCCGGGAATGACCAGGACAGCAGCTTCCAGTACAGCGATGCGGGGCAAGGCCTCTTCAACGGATGGTTCAACGACGGGGCGTGGCGTCTCAACCCTGAAGACCCCATCGTTCCCATCATCACAAACGAATGGGTCCACGTGGCGTGGACCTACGACGGCGCCGCGGTGCGTGGCTACCGCAACGGCGTCCTCACGGGCGTTTACAACACGGTCGATTCGAACTCGAGCGGGCAGAACCTCGACACAACAGACGGGCCGATCAGCGTCGGCGCTGGGCGCGGCGGCGGCGCCAACCCGTTCTCCGGCTATCTCTCTGACGTCCGTGTCCATACCGGACTGCTCTCCGACTCCGACATCGTGAACAACTTCAATGAAGGGATCACGCAGCTGAGCGGACCGGTCTGCGACCTTGACGGTGACGGCGCTTGCAACTCAGTCGACCTGGGAATCTTGCGGAGCAACCTCTTCACTGCGGGCGACTCTTCCATGGGAGACATCGACCGCAACGGCTACATCGATTGGGTCGACTGGCGGCTGATGAAAGACGACGCCAATCGCGTCGTTGGCGCCGGTCTGAACTCTGCGGGGGATGCGGCGCCGGAGCCTACGGCGCTGGCTATCGCGATGGTCATCGCGGTGCTGAGCGGGAGCCGTCCCCGAGTTTCCTGTTGCACCGGCGCCTAAGTGCTTCGTTCACAACACCGTCATCGCAATAACACAGCCGAAATACTCAACTGAGGTAGTCCAACGATGTTCAGGCTTACTGTCTACAGGGTTGCGATCATCGCGGCCGGGTCTCTCGCTGCGGCGTCAGCCAGCGCGCAGAACGTAGTCAACTTCTTGCCCACAGGCGCCGCGGATTGGGGTGTCGGCGCCAACTGGAGTGACTACGGGTTTGGCAACAACCCGCCTGAAGGCCAGTTTGAAGAGGTTGCGGTCATTGGCCTGGGCGGCACCGCCCAGGTGACCACAGCATTCCCGGTCGGCACGGACACCGGACCCAACGGACCAGGCCGATTGGAAGTGCAGAACGGAACGGTCCAAATCCAGAACGGTGGTTTGCTGGGGCTTTCGGACCCAGGTTCGCTGGATGTCGTCGATCGTGCAGCCGTGATTAATGACAGACTCCATATCCAGGGAGGAGGGCAACTGCTCAACGCCCAAACACTGACATTCGGCTCCGGCGCCACCTACAAACTGGACCTGACGCCAGCGACGACATCGCCCATCGAGGTGAACGGCGCCGCGAACCTGGGTGGAAGCCTAGAACTTGACTTTAGCGGCGTTACCGCTGCGGGCAGCTACCCCTTGATCTCTGCAGGAAGCATTTCCGGCGATTTCACCCACGTTTCCGCGACCGGAATCGGCGCCGCCCAGACATTGTCTCTCTCGTCTGCTGGCGGGGTCTACGCGGCAAGCCTCAACAATGTTCCGGTTCTTACGATCGATCGCGATACCGGCGCCGCGACGATCGAGAACCCCCACGGTTCTCCCTACTCGCTCGACGGGTTCTCGATTCGATCCGCACTAGGCGCGCTTGACGCATCAGCTTTTTCCGGTCTTCCGCGCAGTGGCTGGGAGAATGCGGGCGGGAATTCGGCGAACATCGTGGCGGACACGTACGAGGGCCCCAGCGCTGGGAGCCCGAGCGACGCGCTCCCCTCTTCAACCCCGCTCGCCGTAGCGGGCACCGGGTTCTGGACGCTTCCAGCGGCTCCGGCTTTTCTGCAGGCCACAGAAGAGTTGATCTTTGAGGTCACCGATCCCACGCTCGGCCCCACGCCCGTTCGCGGCATCGTTGAGTACACCGGGACCAAGGTTGTGAATAACAACATCGTTCTCTACATCGACAACGATGGCGCGGACGCCGGCCAGGCAGCCATGCTTAATTCGACCGGTTTCGCCCAGGGCGTCGAAGTCTACCGTGTCAGTTCCTCCGGCAGCCCCCTGCAGACCGACAGCTGGATCCCGCTTGAGGGGCAGTCAGGACTGGACAACGACACCTGGCAGGTAAGCGCCCAGTCCGACTCGACCGCCCTGCTGGAGGTGACCGAGGAGGGCTCTAGCGTGTTCGACCGCTTCACCCGCTACGACATTGGGCAGATCCTTGACTCTGGATTCTCCGAGTCGGGTCTCACCTTCGAGTTCCTGCTGGACGGTGACTCTACGTTTACGCTAGGCGAGGTGGTGTTTGTGAGCGAGCTTCCTGACGCGGACCCGGCGAATCTGGGCGACTTCAATGGCGATGGCATCGTCAATGCCGCCGACTACACGCTTTGGCGAGATAACCTCGGCGACCCGGACGAGTCCAACATCAACAGCGCCGGAGACGGCGGAGGCGTCACCCAGTCCGACTACCTCGTGTGGCGTGACAACTATGGGGTGTCCTACTCGCTGGCTGCGTCCACCGCGCAAGCGCCCGAGCCGGCGTCGATGGCCGCGCTGGCTGTGCTGCTGGCCGGCGTCTGCTGCCGGCGGGTTAATGGGCTGATGACCTGACTAGAACGCTGCTATCCGTCTGCGTCTTGTTTGTTGGTGGGAATTAGAACGCTTCTGGCGTGCTTACCTGGAAGGAGACCCGGCTTGAGGCTCGCGATACTTTGCTTCGTTTCGGCGTTTACCCTTGCCGGCATAACCGGGTGCGGGAGCCGCCCTCCCCGGGCCGCCGCGCCCGATTGGTCGCCCAGCGACATGGCCCAAGCGGCCATTACCCAACTGGATGCTTCGGGCGATTCGGTGATCGATCGCAAGGAGGTCGCGGCGTCGCCCGGACTCCTGGATGCGTTTGAGACGCTGGACGCTGACGGCAGCGACAGCCTCTCCGCGGCGGAGATCGAAGAGCGTTTCAAGCTCTACGACAAACTCAAGACCGCCTTCGTCAAGACGACGATACAGGTGAAGCTCAACGGCAGGCCCCTGAACGGCGTCCTGGTGAAGCTCATCCCGGAAGATTTTCAGGGCGACGCGTTGTCGCCCGCGGTAGGAACCACCAACCAGGTAGGTCAGGTCTCACCGCGGACCGAGGGGAAGTCGTTCCCGGCTATGCAGCCCGGCTTCTACCGCGTGGAACTGTACGAGGACGAGGCAGCCTCTAAGCCGATCGAGGTTAAGACGCCGCTTGGGCTTGAGTCGTCGCCCCAGTCGAGGCGTGACCGGAACCTCCTCATTGTTCTCAACTACGAAGGCAAGAGGCCACAGAGCCTCCGCTAGCACTCCCCCCACACATTAGGCTCAACCCATGCGTCATCACAAGGGATTCACACTCGTCGAGCTTCTGGTGGTCATCGCCATTATTGGGGTGCTCATCGCGTTGCTCCTGCCCGCCGTGCAGTCCGCCCGCGAGGCGGCTCGTAGGACCCAGTGTCAGAACAGCCTGAGACAGGTCGCCTTGGGCGCCTACAACCACGTGGACATCCACGGATTCTTCCCCTCCGGGGGCTGGAGCTGGCGTTGGTACGCCGACCCCAACCAGGGCTACGGACGGTCGCAACCGGGCGGTTGGGCGTATAGCATCCTGCCGTTTATTGAAGAGCAGGCGGTGCGTGACCTTGGCGCGGGCGAGACCAACCCGGCGCGGCTAGAGACTATGATGAAGACCGCCGCCGCGACCCCCATCCCGTCATTCAACTGCCCCAGCCGCCGTCCGCCGGTCCCCTACCCCTACGCGAGGACCGACCTCGGCTCGCTGGCGGGGAATATGCCCAACTGTCGTCCGGGCAACTGCCAGATCGCACGCTCTGACTACGCGGCATGCTCAGGGAACATTAACGCGATCGACCCCAACGGCCCGAGCTCGCTGACAAGTTGGAAGTCGTTCGACTGGCCTCACAGCAAAGACAAGTCCAATGGGTTCCAGAGCGGCGTGGTCTACCAGGGCAGCGAGGTGAAGCTCCGCCAGATCATCGACGGGACCACCAAGACGATCCTGTTCGGCGAGCGGTACATCAATTCTGACCGCTACGTGGACGGGTTGGCGTCGAACGACGATCAGGGCATGTACATCGGCTACGACTTCGACACCATCGCCTACACCGGCGACACATTCGAGGTCTACCAGCCGACCCAGGACACGCCCGGCGTCAATCTGTGGTACTACTTCGGGAGCACACACCCCGGCGTGTTTTACATCGCCCACTGCGACGCATCGGTGCAGTCGATTCCGTACGACATCGATGAAACCGTTTGGAAGGCGATGGGGAGCCGCGACGAGTCGCTCGACAAACGCCCCAACAGCCGCTAGCGGCGCCGCGCAAGCCGTCGCCCGTCCCGCCGCCTGTTTGCTCTTAGAGGTCGGCAGTTCCCGCTACAAGCCGCAGACGGTTGTGGCTAGAACTGTCGGCCTCTCGGCTATTCACGGAACAGAAGCCGTGCGGGTGTCGGCGGCCTACTCATCGACAACCAACTCGGGCTTGGAGTCACGCAGGGCTTTCAGGTCGTCGGCCGAGTACTCGGCGCCGCCCAGTGACAGCCGCGTCATCGCGGGGGCTGCCTGCAGCCCAGCCAGGGCGTCATCTCCGAGTTTCGCCCGGGCTAGCACCAGCAGATTAAGTTTCGGGAGGCCGGCGAGGGGACTCAGGTCGGTCAGTGGGCCGCATTCAGACAGGTCAATTGCGGTCAGCTTGCTCAGCTGGCCAATTTCCACGAGGGTGTCGTCGCTCAATTGGGCGCCGCTCAGATTGAGGACCGCTAGGTCTCGCAGTCGCCTAAGGTCCCCAAGCCCCTCGGCGCCTACCCCGCAGCCGCCAAGCGAGAGCGACGCCAGCGACGTCATCTTTCCGATCTCTGCAAGGTGCGAGTCGTCAATCGGCATCCCGTCAAGGTTAAGCGAGGAAACCGCCCGCAACCCGCGGACGATCTCAAACGCCTGCTCAAAGTTGACCTCATCCTTGATGGTTGAGAAGTTTACCGACGCGACCCTGCTACCCGAGCCATCGAGCGTGGCGAGAACGCCATACTTGGATAGCTCGGCACGAGTACCTGTTTCGTCCGCTCCCGCCATGGGAGTGAACTCTACGATGCCGATAGCAATGGCCGCCAGTGCCGCAACCAGTATCAGTACTAGGCCAAGCTTCCCCTTGGAAGACGAAACGCTGTCATTCGGCATGCGTTGGAACCCTGGATAGAGGCGTTCGGGAGAACGGAGAGGGTGGCTGCGTCTAAGCGGACGAGCAGTGCAGCAAGAGTGACGGTCATTCTAGCCGCCGAGATGAAACGTGTATGCGCCCCTCAGGTTGCAATATGGAGACGCGTTAGTTGCTTGATGACGGCACTACAAAGCACCTCGTCTAGAGATCCCGCGCTGCGCTGGCGCCGCCAAGCACGCTGTCCGACGAAGCAGATTGATCCCGCATACGTCAATCGGAGTGTTGCGGTGGGTTGGTCGACACCAACTTCGGGAGGATGGCCACAAACAACGTGGTGGCCGCGGTGGCGGCCAAGGCGGGGATGCCCCAGAACTCTGCCCAGTGGTAGGGCGGAGGAGAGACGCCGTCAGGCGTAAGGAATGTCTCCTGTGCGGAGCCTGCCATCAACGCGCCGCCTAGGTGCCCGAGCCCGGTTGTCGCAGCGGCGTTCAGGCCCTGCGCGGCCCCGCGGTGGCCGGGGTCGACGAGTCGGTCGACGAGCATCAAGCCGGCAACGTACACAAAAACGTAGCAAGGGCCATGGACTAGGATCGCCGCGTAGACCGCCGCGTGCGAGTTTGTCGCGGATGCAAACGTCAGCAGTCCGTACCGAACCGACCAGGCGGCAACGCCTGCCAGGAATAGCCGACGCAATCCGAATCGGGCGATAAGCCTAGGGAGTGCGAAGAGGCAGAGCACATCGGACACCTGGCCCAGCGTCATCAGTGCAGCTGGGTTAGAGTACCCCGCCCAGTTGAGGAACAGGTTCGCGTAGGCGTTGTAGGCCATGCTGGATAGGCATGCGGCAGCCGACGCGCACAGAAACAGCACAAGAGGGCGGTTGGCTAGCAGTCGCAGCGCGTCCCGCCACAGCGACGGGCGTCCGCGGCCAACTAATGGGTTGGGCCGAGTATACGGCAGCGTGAGCGCGTAGCAGGCCATGACCAGATTGGACGCCGCGCCCACCAGAATTGGCGTCGCGGTATCCTCGATGGAGTGGCCCGATAGGCTAGGCCACACGAGTCCGATAAACAGCCCCGCCGAGATCCACCCGCCGGTTGCGAACAGCCGTGCGTGTGGGTACTGCCGGTCTGGTTTGGGGAGGTGCTGCAACGCAATCTTGTTCGTGAGCGCGCAGGCCGGGTTGAAGCAATTCCAGTACACGAGCAGAGCAATAAAGAAGTTCAGCTCGTCGCGGCACGAGGACATCCACCACGCCGCCGCGGCGCAGCCCAAGTGCAGCAGCGCAACCAGTCGCTCCGCCGGCAGCAGGCGGTCGCTCAGGAAGCCGAACACCATTGGCGCAACGAGGCTCCCAACCGCCCCTGTGATCGTGCTGTAGCCGGCGAAGCCTGCCGAGAAGATCGCCTCACCTTGTTCCCCCGTGTTCGCCGCGATGTAGGTGCCAACCGTGACCGCCCACACACCGAGCGGCCAGTATTGCAGGAACATCATCGCCGCCACCCGCGGGAACAACCGGGAGGGCGGGTTGTGCGGGCCTTCGGTCGTGGGCTCGGCCATGGACGGGTCGCAGGGCGGCGCCGCAGGGATAGCGACGCGGCGGCGTCGAATTAAGTCACCGTGAGGTTAGCAGTCTCGAAATCCGCCCGCCAGGCGCTGGCCCTTCTTCGGCGGCTCAGCTTCGCCGGCGGTGAGGGGCGAACGCCATCGCGAGGAACGTGCTCAGCAGCACGGCGGACGGTTCTGGCGTCGCCGCCAACGCGCCGACTTGAGTGGCGGCGTCGCGCCACAAGGTGTAGTCGGCCGCGTCGACTATACCATCGTAGTTCCCGTCGGCGCCGCTGCCCGCCAGGATGGCAGACGAGCCGAACGCGCTCGCCCACACCAGGTAGTCTTCCTCGTTGACCTGACCATCTCGATTGTAGTCAGTGGCAGGCGCCGCCGCATTCAGCAGCGTTTCAGCCTCCTGGACCTCCAAGGCGGCCAGGTGCGCCGATACCTGGTCCAGGGAGGCAACTATCTCCGCGCTGTTCGCATACTCGCGTCGCGCGACATAGAGCCGGTAGACCAGCTCCAGTTCCGCTTGGCCATAGGATACACCGGTATGCTCCTGAACCCGAAGAAGGTAGTCGAAGCCGGTCTCAAGGGTCGGCTCGAACATGGTGCCCTCGCCGAAGTCGTTGAAGGTGGCGAGCTGCAGGAAGTCCACACGGCTAGAGAACAACGCCGCCTGGTCGAGCACCTCGTCGAGGGTCTGCCCATCGTGGTGTGGGATCTCAAACGGAACCGGCGAGCCGGCGCCGCCTTCTGCATAGAAATCGACAAACCCCGGGTAGGCCACGCCTCCGGCCATCTCGAGGCCGCCCGCGCGGTACCGGTAGAAGCTTTCCTGGTGGTCTAGGTGATTGTCTTGCGACTCGTCCTCGTAGATCCACGCGTACTCTCCGCGGGCATTCGCGCCGGCGTCGGCGGACTCGTACCACAATGGGAGGAATGCGATCGGCTCATTGCCCTGGCTCAGGATTTGCGTCCACTGGGTCTCCTGCTGGAAGGTGATGGGGCCGAACACCGCCAGCAGCGGGTCGTCGCCGTCGCCTACCCGGACGTACTCAGATCGTGGGAAGTAGTTGTCGCGTAAGTAGGCTACATTCGCCTCAGCCTGGCCAATGTTTGCAGAAAAGCGGTCTTCGAGCACGACGGAGAAATCGAGTCCGAAGTCGCCGATGCGGTCCACCAGGGCGTTGCTGTTGGCTAGCAGGTTGGTGATGTCGCCGTTGGTTCCCTGGACGCCGTACCAATCAATCATGACCCCGTCCACGCCGGAGAACTTCATGAGCAGCAGGTGGTACTCGATGACGTCGGGGTCGCTCGATGCGTACGGGCCGATCATGGGGTAGAAGTGAGACGCAATCTGACGCCGGCCGTCTCCGTCCATGATGTTGGGGTTCTGCGTATTCATCCGCCAGTGCCAGCCCCATTGCCCGGACCCCAGTGTGTCAGGAGTTTCGTACCACGGCATGTAGTGCATGTACACCTTCTGCGGGTTTGACTTCACCACGTCAGATGCACAGGCCAGCCCGCCTTGCATCGACGAGCAGAACACGATTGCCGTGATTAGGTGGGGGAGTCGCATCGCTGGTGTCCTAACGCGGCGCGTGGTCGAATGTGCCGCGTCGAGTCGGAGCGGTCTCCACATTATAGCCGCCCCATCAGGGCGATGGTTATTCCGCCGCGTTATCTGCTAGGTTGCGGCTGCCGCGAGCGCGGTGAACCTCGAGGTCGACGTCGTAGTTGACGCCGTGCACGGAACCGTCGCAATACACCACCTGGAAGACGGATGCGTGGGCTGCGCCGAAGTTGAACTGGAGAGTCCGCTCGCTGGCGGTGGCTGGGTAGTAGGCGTTGTCGCCCACGCTGTCCATCCACGCCTGGTACTGGGCAGAGGTCGGGTCGGCGAGCGGCGGCACCCAGGCCGACACGATATTGTCGCGGTCGAACCCGTTGTAAGCGCCCTGGTCGTCGAACAACGAGGTGCCTGTCGAGTACAGGTCGGATTCTCGCATCCGCTCGCCAACGATGTAGGTGTGCGAGGTTCCGTCGGTGATCTTTCTCATTGGGATAGGGATGCGAGGCAGGATCATGCCGTTACTCCCGGACCCCAACCGTGCGAACCAGTTGTCCACGCCCAAGCCTGGGAGCTTTCGGTCCCACTTTTCCGCCTCGGCGAACGTGGAGGGTCCTGGGCCATCGAGCATTAGAAACCGCCGCACCTCCACGGGGTCGCCAGAGCTGTTGGCCGCGTCCCAAGCCTGCTGCGTGCCGCCGCCGCGGCAGCCGGCATAGTCGCTGCGGAACGCAACGCCCGGGTTCTGTGCGAAGTCGGCGCCGGTGTTCCGGTAGCCGCTGTTGACGTTGGAGCCGTTGTTCACAAGCGGGTACGGCTCCGCCTGGCGGCGGCTCGGGCAGTTCATGATCGAGATTTGCCGCACGAGCAGCTGCCGCATCGCGTCGTCACGGGCGGGCGAGTTGGGGGCGGTGCCGGCGCCGATGTCGCGTAACGTCCCCTCCTCCATGAACGCGAGGATGCTGTACAACCAGCTCCCCGGCTGCGTCTTGCCCGCTCCGGCATCTGGCTCGGGCATCCACAAGTAGCCCCATCCACCACTGGGAAAGTACCCGAAGGTGTCGTGGTGATTCTGCAGCGCGAGCCCGATGTTCTTGAGGTTGCTGCGGCACTGCGTCCGGCGGGCCGCCTCGCGTGCGGACTGCACCGCAGGCAGGAGCAACGCGACAAGAACGCCTATGATCGCGATGACTACCAGCAGTTCAACCAGCGTGAAGGCACGCTGTAGGCTAGTTCGGCTGAGCATGTCGGTCCCTCCGTCGGGCTGTTGTTTTGCGTCGCGTTTGCCAATTGAACTCCGCGGCCGCGGGCTGCCCCTCCCGTGGCGGCTGGGCGTTTACCGCCGTCGGCGGGAGGCCCCTCCGGCCAGGGCTAGTGCCAACAGAATTGTCGCGGCGGGTTCAGGTGCGGAAGAGCCTGCCGCGGCCGTTAGGGCGCCGTAGTTCGACACCCACAGGTCGTAGTCACCGGAGTCGACAGTGCCGCTCCCGTCACCTCCGCCTCCGAGGGCGGACTCGTCGCCTTCCAGGTTGTCCCTCCACACGGTGTAGTCTGCGGCGTCGACTCGCTGGTCGCCGTTAAAATCGCCCGGCATAGAAGGCGCGTCCGACGCTTCGATCATCAACGCGTTAAGGTAGCCTAGCGAGCCCTGCGCTCCGATGAAGTCGACGTACAGGATGTCGTCTTGCTGGGGCGCCAGGCCGGACAGCACGGCGACGGTGTCGCGGTTGTGAAGGGATGGGTCCAGGGCGTCCTGTACGTCAAGCGTCGCCGAGTCCACCAGAGTCGAGTAGCTGTTGTCGGTGTAGACCGAGTAGACCGTGGTCGCGTCCGTGCTGTACTTGTGTGAGCCGAAGAACGTCAGCTCGTACCGCTTCGCAGGGTTCAGACCCTGGAGCTCAAAACGGACGTTGTTAGGGTCTAAACCCGGCCCGGCGACAAAGTCGAATGCGGCCGCCAGCGACCCGCCGAGGTCACCCAACGCCGCGGCGTCGATGTCAGTTAGGAACACATCGAACGCCTGCTGCCCCGCCGTGGTCGGACCGGCCGGCCCGTTGTAGCTATCCGTTGCAACGGGTGTGCTGAACCCAAAGTCGATGCTGGTCGGCGTGTTGGACACATCCACCAGGTCCTCAAGAAACACCCCGGTTGCGATGCTTGTCCAGTAGTTGCCGTTGTTGTCGGGGCTGGCGACACTCAGCCCACGGAAGGTTGTGTCGGCGCCGAAGTCTAGCAGCAGTTTCTGGGCCCCCGCTGCGGGCGGCGCGGCCAGCACCAGCAACGCCGCCGCGCGGCAGAGCCAACGCTTCATTTCTATCGGTTTCCACATCGTCATCGTCTGCTTGCTCTGGGCGTAGGTGGATCAATGCTCAGCGGGCTCGGCGACGCGACCAGGCCGGCGCGACCAGGCACGCCAACGCCGCTAGCGAAGTTGGCTCGGGGACAGCCGTCAGTTGCAGCGCGTTCAAGTAGCCTTCGCCCCCACCCGCTCCGCCGAATCCGACATACAGGATGCCGTCGGCAGCCGGCGAGACGCCGCTGATCGTCGCAACCATGTCCTGGTTGTGCATGTCGTCCACGCCTACAAGCAGGTCTGCCGAGGCGATCGGAGTGGAAAATGTTGCGTCGGTATAGACCGTGTACCGCGTGGTGTTGTTGCCGTTGTACTTGTGTGAACCGAAGAACGAGAGGTTGTAGCTCCCACCGACACTCAGATTCTGGATCTGGAAGGTCGAGTTGGTGTAGAAGTCGTAAACGGCCTCGTCAACGCCCAGGTCGCCCAACGCGGACACGTCGTAGACGGAGTTCGCAGGCGGCTGTCCGCCGTCAGTGGGTCCTGCCGGGCCGTTGTAGGAGTCGGTGCCGCCCGGCGTTGTGAAGCCAAAATCAACGGCGGTCGACACGCCGTCGCTGTTGGGGATGTCCTGGTAGAACGCGCCTGACCAGACGCTCGTCCAGTGGTTGCCGTTGCTGTCCGGGCTGGGCGTCGAGGCGCCGCGGAATGAGGAGTCATTCCCAAGGTCAATCAGCCACGACTCGGCCTGCGTCGTCCCCGAGGCCAAGGTCAGAAGGGTTACTGCTGCCGCAGCGGCCAGCACACGCCGCGAAGGTACTCTGCGAGTCATGAGTCATCCCCAGAGGTGAAAAGTGTAGGTACGCAGTAGTGGTCTTATGGAATTGGAGTCGGCCTAGCCGAGGCAGCAATAGCCGCCAACGCGCAAGTGGCGATGTGTCTTTGCACGACACGACGCGTCTCACCAACGCGCCACGGATTGCAGGAAGAGTCAGGAGATAAGCACAGGTTGACCGGTCGACTTTCGGGCGTCCGACTGGCAATGTATAGCGGTCATGCTATAGTGCGGTAGAGGCTGTGTCAAACCTTTTTCTTAGTTGAGCAAGAGTCTGGTCAGCTGGGCAAACAGCCCAGCGTTCAGGGGTCACACCGATGGCGGCGCCAGCCAAGTACAACGAGGTGATGTCGGTCATCAAGCGGCGTATCTCCGAGGGGGACTATTTAGTCGACAGCATCCCCGGTGAGCGCCGCCTGGCCGAAGAAACTGGCGTCAGCTACATGACCGCCCGCCGCGCCGTGCGTCAGCTGCTTGACGAGGAAGTCCTGATCCGTGCGCCGTCTGGTTCGCTCGACGTGCACCCCAGCTACTCCAAACGCACTAAGCCGGCTGAAGTGGTGCTTCTGTACCCTGCGTACCCATCAAGCTACCTAACGCAGCTGCGGGGCGTTGTCTCCGAGTTTGCGGATCGTCGCGGCCAGAATCTCCGCCCCGCGCAGTTTGTCCACTGGGACGAGCAGGCCCTGTTTGAGAGCGTCGCCCAGGCTAAGGGCACGGTGGTCATTCCACACGGTCCGCCGATCCCGTCGCGGTTGATGGAGCACTTCAAGAATCACAAGGTCGTCGTGCTGGACGGCGACTTCGCCGACCACGGGATCCCATCTGTGCGGCTCTTCTCCGACAGTTGTGTCCTAGCGGTAATGGAACACCTGCGTCGACTGGGGCATCGGCGGGTCGATTGCCTGAATACCCAGAACCGCAACGTCGAGATCGACCGCCGTATCGACATCTGGCGCCAGTGGCGGGAGGACCACGGCATTGCGGGGCAACTGCACGATGATCCAGCGCCGAACTATACCGACCCAACAATTGTTGCGTACCGGATGATGGCCGAACTGCTCGACCGAGATGAGGCCGATGCCACCGCGTTCGTCGCCACCACGTGTCCCGCCGCGATCGGCGCGATCCGCGCCTGCTACGAACGCGGCGTACAAGTTGGCCCCGATGTCTCGATCGCGGCTGTGAACCTAGAGCCGCCAGCCGAGTTCTTCTGCCCGTCGATTACCGGTCTAAACACTCCCGATCTGACTACGGTGCTCGCCAAGTGCTTCGACTGGTTCGCTAGCGATGAACCGTGGCTCGGCTCCAGGCTACTGGAACCTGCCGACTCCGCTCTGTTCCGCGGCGAGTCGTCTGCAACCCCGCCGAAGCGGTCTCGGGGTGCTGCAGCCGCCAAACGCTAGACAGCCTGGGCCCACCGAGGTGCCTACGTTGCTGGCGGAGTCGCAGAATTTGAATGCGGCGATCGGTCTGGCGAGCATGCCGCACTCAACAACGATCCAGAAGCGGCAAAGCGGGAAAGCGGCGGCTACACCATGCCGTCCGGATTCGAGCAGGAGCTGGCCCTGCTGCCGGGCCGCTCACCGCATTGGTCGCCACGGGCCGGATGTGAGACACCACCAGCCAGCCCGAGTAGCCAGTGCAGCCAGCCGCCAACCCAGCCAGGTTGCGTTCCAAACACCCCTGCTCTACGCCCCAGCGCGTTTGATGCCGCCGACCAGCTCTCTCGGTCTAAACCCCGCAGTAGTTGGGGGCGTGCGGGGTGCCCCTCGGAATGCAGGCGGTTCAATCGTCCACAAACAGCGTTCAAGTACTTGAACTAACCGTCGGCAGCGGTTAGGCTGCCCCGTAAGGTGGGAGCCGGCTGCCTGGGCTTCGCCCTCATCCGACTGCGTTAAGGAAACGCAACCGCCATTGGTTGCGGCGCGGTGGACGCCACTCGCATCGCTTTCTGGTCTTAGGCTCGGAGCGGGTTGATGAACCCTGTGGACGCAAACTCATCGGATTCACAGATCGCGCGGGGGGCGACGGCCGACCGCGGGGGCGTTGTCCCAGACGCGTTCCCCTGGCAAGAGCGTCCGGCCGGCGACAAGGCGGTTGTGTGGCGGCACAGCGGGAACCCAATTATCCCGCGGAACCCGCTCCCTGACGTCCACGGCATCTACAACAGCGCGGTGGTGAGGTTTGGGGACGGCTACGCGGGCGTGTTCCGGACTGAAGGCCCGTCCAGGTTCCCACTGCTTCACGCCGGGTGGAGTGAGGACGGCCTCGAGTGGCAGATTGAGGCGCGTCCCATCGAGTTTTCCAACTACCGCCCCGACCCTAGCCACTACGCCTACGACCCCCGAGTCGTGCGGATAGAGGACTGGTTCTATGTTTCCTGGTGCGGTGGCGACAACGGGCCGACTATCAGTCTAGCGCGGACCAAGGACTTCCGGGCGTTCGAGCGGTTGCCCAACGCGTTCCTGCCGTTCAACCGCAATGGCGTGCTGTTCCCGCGTCGTATCAACGACAAGTTTGTCATGCTCAGCCGCCCCAGCGACGACGGGCACACGCCCTTCGGGGACATCTACGTGAGCGAGAGCCCCGACATGGTGCACTGGGGCATGCACCGTCTTGTGATGCGGCGCGGTGGCGACCAGGTCGGGCAGTGGTGGCAGCGCACCAAGATTGGCGCGGGCCCCATCCCGATCGAGACGCCCGACGGCTGGTTGATGATCTACCACGGCGTGATCGACACATGCAACGGATTTGTCTACAGCATGGGCGCCGCGATCCTCGCGATCGACGACCCGTCCAAGGTGCTCTACCGCACGAACCGTCACCTGCTCACGCCGGAGGCGCCTTACGAAACGACCGGGCACGTGCCGAACGTCGTGTTCCCGTGCGCGGCGCTCCACGAGCCAACATCGGGTAAACTGGCCGTGTACTACGGCGCGGCCGACACTTGCACGTGCGTTGCGTACTGCAACGTGAGCGAGCTTGTCGAGTTCACGAAGGCCAATTCGACGGTCTTCTAGCGCCGGGCGGCCACGCGGCTGCGCCGGTTGCGCAGCGCATCGATTGGTCTGGGAGCGTTATGGGCGGGTTTCACGCGATCGATCTCGCGATCCTCTTCGCCTACTTGGCGGTAACCATCGGCATTGGTTTCTGGATCTCCAAACGCGCGGCCAACAGCCTGGGGAGTTACTTCCTCGGCGGCAACCAGATCCCCTGGTACATGCTAGGCCTGTCGAACGCGTCGGGAATGTTTGACATCAGCGGCACCATGTGGATTGTGTACCTGCTGTTTGTCTACGGGCTGAAGAGCGCTTGGATCCCCTGGTTGTGGCCGGTCTTCAACCAGGTGTTCATGATGGTCTACCTCTCGATCTGGCTCAGGCGGTCGGGGGTGATGACCGGCGCCGAGTGGATCCGGTTCCGGTTTGGCGAGGGCCGCGGGCCGCAGCTAGCGCACCTGGTGGTGGTCGGCTTTGCGATGATCAACGTGGTCGGCTTCTTGGCCTACGGGTTCATCGGCATCGGCAAGTTCGCCGCGACGTTCCTGCCGTGGACTCTGGCGTCTGACCCCACGACCAACGCCAACCTGTACGGGTTGGTGATCACCGCTCTTACGACGCTCTACGTCGTGAAAGGCGGGATGTTCAGCGTCGTGTTCACGGAGGTGCTACAGTTTGTCGTGATGACCATCGCGTGCATCTGGGTTGGCGTGATTGCGATGTGGCGCGTCTCGCCCGACACGCTGCACGCCGCGGTCCCAGATGGATGGGGCAGCGTCTGGTTTGGGTGGCGGCTGGACCTGGACTGGGGCGGCCTGATGGAGTCGGCCAATCAGAAGATCACCGACGACGGTTGGAGCTTGTTCGGCGCCTTCTTCATGATGATGCTCTTTAAGGGAGTCCTCGGCAGCATGGCGGGCCCAGCGCCCAATTACGACATGCAGCGGGTACTCTCCGCCCGGACGCCCCGTGAGGCGGCGCTGATGAGCGGCTTAGTTAGCCTGGTGCTGCTTATCCCCCGCTACATGCTGATCACGGGCCTAACTGTGCTGGCGTTGGCGTTCTTCGCAGGCGAACTCCGGGCCATGGGGTCCGATGTCGACTTCGAACTGGTGCTGCCGATGGCGATGAAGAACGCAATCCCGGCGGGGCTCTTCGGGCTGTTGTTCTCCGCGCTGTTGGCGGCCTTCATGTCAACCTACGCGGCTACTGTCAACGCGGCCCCGGCCTACATCATCAACGACGTCTACAAACGCTACTTCAACCCCGACGCCGAGCAGAAGACCTACGTGCGGATGAGCTACGCCACTTCGGTCGTGGTCGTGCTGATTGGAACGGCATTCGGATTCCTGGCCGAGGACCTCAACGGCGTAGTGCAGTGGCTTGTGGCGGCGTTGTACGGCGGGTACACGGCCGCTAATGTGCTCAAGTGGCACTGGTGGCGCTTCAATAGCTACGGATACTTCTGGGGCATGGCGGCGGGGATTCTTGCGGCGGGTGTGACGCCGGAGGCGGCCGCGTGGCTCGCCCGCACAAACTCCGTCCAGCCGATCGCGACGATCTACCTGTTCCCGGTGATCTTGGCCTGCTCGCTCGTGGGGTGTGTCGCCGGCAGTCTGCTGACTCCTCCCGATGACAGGAAGGTGCTCCGCCAGTTCTACCTGCGGGTGCGCCCGTGGGGTGCGTGGGGGCCGATCCGGCGTGAGCTGCAGGCCTCGCACCCCGGACTGGCCGCCAACCGCGATTTCTGTCGAGACGCAGTCAACGTGGCTGTCGGGATTGTGTGGCAGACCGCGTTAACCGTGACGGGCATCTACTTGGTTCTCAAAGACCTTCAGGCCTTGGGGTGCTCGGTCACTGTGGTGTTGGCCACGAGCCTCTTCCTTAAGGTAAATTGGTACGATCATATCGAGGACTACCCCGAGGACGCGCCGGCGGGCGACCCGCTTGCGGGTTCAGCGCCAGGCGCCAACTGACTACTCATGCGATTGAAGCTCATCGCCATTCTGACCTACGCATCGCTGCTCGCGCCAACGTGCGTGGCGGGCGTGGGGGATGGGTTTGTTGTTCACCGCGGGGGCAAGCTGTACGTCGAGGGCGCCGAGTTCCGTTTTGTCTCGTGGAATGTTCCCAATCTGCTGGTGATCGAAGACGCGTTCAGCTTCCTTGGCAACTCGCCTTGGCGGTGGCCAAACGAGTACGAGCTCCGCGACGCGCTGGAATCTGTCAGGCAGATGGGCGGGACGGTTGCGCGGCCGTACGTGATCTCCGTCAAACGCGACGGCAGCGACATGGGCGATCAAGTGCATGTGCTCGGCCCCGGCCGGTTTAACGAACAGGCGTTCAAGGTCTTGGACCAGATGCTGGCTATCGCGCGAGAGAAGGGCGTCAGAGTGATTGTCCCACTGGTGGACAATTGGCGTTGGCACGGCGGTGTCGAGCAGTACGCCGCGTTCCGTGGCAAGGATGCGGAGGAATTCTGGACCGACGACCAGCTCTTCGCCGACTACCTCACCACGGCAGGGTATATCATTGGCCGCCGAAACACGGTCACCGGTGAGCTTTATCGTGATGATCCTACGATCTTTGGTTGGGAGACCGGCAACGAGCTAGACGCGCCGCCGTTGTGGACCAGCAGGGCCGCGGCCGCCATCAAACGCTTGGACCCAAACCACCTGGTGATCGATGGGCGCTCGCTGCACGGCATCACGCCGGAGTCGCTTGCCGACCGAAACATCGACGTCGTCACCACACACCACTACCCCAACCAAGGGAACAACGACGCGCGATCCGTCAGCAGAGCGGCCCGTGACGCCGCCGGGCAGAAGGCGTACTTCGTCGGCGAGTTCGGCTTTCTGGGCGTCGACGAGGCTCAACGCATCCTTGACGTGGTGCGCGAGGAAGGGGTGGCGGGCGCCTTGTTCTGGAGCCTGCGGTTCCACCGCCGTGAAGGCGGATTCTACTGGCACCACGAGCCGATGGGGGGCGACCTGTTCAAGGCGTTCCACTGGCCGGGCTTTCCGTCTGGCAGGCCATACCGCGAGCACCTGGTGATGCCGATGATCCGCCAGGCCGCGTACCGGATACGCGGCCTGCAGCCCCCTGCCTCACCCATCCCAGGTGCGCCGCGTCTGCTGCCGATCGATGACGTCGCCCGGATCTCATGGCAGGGCGCCGCCGGCGCTAGCGGCTACGACGTCCAGCGGGCGTCGCGCCGGAATGGGCCGTGGGCGACAATCGCAGCAAACGTGAACGACGCGGCGGTCCAGTACCGTCCGTTGTTCCACGACGATACCGCGCGGGTCGGCGGTGACTACTACTACCGAATCGTGGCGACCAACGGTGACGGAGCATCGTCACCGTCGAACGTTGTGGGGCCGGTTACGGTCTCCAACGCTGCACTTGTCGATGAACTGGCGGATGACTCAAGGATCGCTTCCGTGGCTGGCGGAGCGGCGTTCAGGTCGGATGACGCGCGCAAGTTCCAGGAAGACATCCACCGACTCTTGCTGCCCGAGGGCGCCGCCGTTGAGTACCACACGCCAGGTGACGTGACATCGGTTCGTCTGTGGGTGTTTGTCGAGGACCCGGATCGCATTCCCTCGCTTTTCGGCGCCGTTGGGGGCGGCGATGAGTTCGAGTTACTCCCTGCCGAGTCCCGGGTTGGCAGCCAGGCGTCGGGTGACTACGGATACCGGACGCCCGTGCTAGTGGAGTGCGACGGTGTTCCTGCAGGCGTCACGCGGCTGCGAATCGTCGCTCAAGACGCGTCGGTGCAGCTCTCACGGGTGGAGATCCGGCGCCGTCCGGCTGCCCTGTCCGCTTCCGCGCCTCCGCCGGGGAAATCGGCGCCCGAGCGATAGGGTGCCCCTAGAGGGCTTCGAGATTGACGTCGAGCCCCTCGTCGAGCGATGCGGACGCCTCGCCTTCCTTTGACGCAGCGGATTCGACGAGAGTCGAATCGACTGGCCCCGTCACCGATGTACGCTCCACCCTGTCGAGCGCGAGCAACAACAACGGGTCGTCCGGTAGATCGCTTTGGGAGAGTGCGGAAGGCTGCGGCGTTGGAGCGTCTGCCTCGCTGTTGGTGGTGGCCGCAGGCGCCAAGAGCCACGCGGCGGCGGTGGGGGCTGCTCGCTCGCCTGTAGAAGGGTCCTCAGTCGGAGCCGGGGCCGCGGTGATGCCTGCGCTCACAGAGGGCCCCGCATCCAGCCCTGATGACGTGCCTAGGTTGTCCCGCCAGACGGTATAGTCGGCGGCGTCGACGCGGCCGTCGCCGTTCCCGTCGGCGCGGAGATCGGTCGTGGACCCGTAGGTGCTCCGCCACACGCTGTAGTCCTGCTGATCGACCAGGCCGCTGGCGTCGTAGTCGCCCGGCAGGGCGCCGATGGTGAATGACGCCTTCACTAACGCCGACCAGTCGCCGTTGGTGGTGAGCATGCGCGTCCAGACCTCGGTGCCTTCGGTCAGCACGATGGCGCCAGCGTACGGTTGCACTTCAGACGAAGAGCTAATCCCGCCACCGATCTCGCGGGGGTCGGTATGGCCGTCGGTGCTGTAGTAGATTGTGCCGCCCCGCGTCGCGATTCCTAGCTCGTAGCCGCTGGGGACCACGCCCCCGTGTTGGCTGAACGCGGGCGTCGAGAAACTTGTGTACAGGCCATCGGCGCGGAGCTGCTGCAGGACGGTGTTTCCACGGCCCGGGAAGTACGAGTTGAGCAGCCAGGCGACTTCGGCGTCCCAGTCCGCCTTGTCGTACGGCGTCGCCCGCTTGGAGTCGCCCCAGCGGGCGGACTCGGCGATGATTGCGGGGCCCACTTGCCCTGCGCGCTCCGTCATCCGAGCGATGCTCGCCGATGCGGTCAGCGGGCCGTCGTTGAACATCAACTCGTACACCCGGTCGACGAACATCTGCTTGTACTCGGGGTGGATCAGCAGGTCCTGATGCAGGAAGACCGGGTTGAAGAACTCGAACTCGTCGTCCAGGTTGCTGTAGAACGGCCCGGTGCGGTCGATGTCCTCCGTGCCGTGGACGACCCCCACCAACTCGCCGGCCCCCAGAGAGTGCTCGTTATCGTGCAGGAAGAACTGGAACCCCATGTCGCCCGCCTCGCGGTTGCGGATGCCGAACCAGTTGTTGGCACGCTGGTTCCCGAAGAATGCCGAGATGCCTGTGTCGTGCCCGCCGGTGTAGATGATGATCATCATGTAGTCGATCAGGTTGTCGACATCCAGCAGCACCTCCAGCTCGTCGTTCCGCGTGCCGTCGGGGTTCAGGCCCTGCATGGCCCAGAAGTTGTCTGCGTCGCCACCCGGGTTGTCGGCGAGGTCCTGCGCGAGCTCAAAGAGCTCACGCCACGCGACGTCCGTGCCGTCAGCGATCTCGGTCCCGCCGGACTCGAACGGATCGGACTTCACGACATCGTAGTCCGACTCGTCGCCGCCGAAGTAGCTCTCGCCGAAGTGCTCCTGGATCCGCTCCTGCGTCATGTACACGCCGTAGTACTGCCCGTCGACGTACAGGTGGTAGTAGTTGCTGCGTGTGTGCGGCTGCCCCATGTCGGCCTGGGTGTCCCGAGCGAAGACCTCACGCAGGTAAGAGTTCTGCAACCCGTTGATCGTGTTGCCCCATGCGGCCCACGAGTAGTTCTGGGCGGTGCGGAGGTCCAGCACATCGAACCGAGTGGCGTCGGCCTCGTCGAACAGCTGGTAGTCCAGCAGGCCGTCCCCGTACTCGTCGCGGAAGTACAGGCGGAAAGCGTGCTTCGGGTTGAAGTCGTTGCGGTGGTAGCCGCCGCGGATCCGCAGCCCGGCGTTGGTTGAGAACCCTTCCGTGCCGTCCGGGTGGATCAGCTCGACCGACGCGGCCCGCTCCCATTCGCGGCCGCGGTTGAGGGCGTTGACGTAGATGCCGGTTTGCGGGTCAAACAGGTTCTCGAGGTCGGTCGTGAGCGAGATGGCCGGCAGCGCCGCCAGCGAGTCCTTCACCGCCCGCTCGCCATACAGCGAGAGGATGTCCGGGTCGATCCCATAGTTGAGCTCCTGGCCGTTCGTGCCGCTGGGCGCCCAACCCGCCGGCGTCTGCCCCGATGGCGATTGCTGGATCACGTCATCCAGGAACAGGTAGGTCGACGCCCGGACAAATGAGGGCTTGAAGTCTTGCTTGAAGGCCGTGGCGCGGAGGGTTGTTGTCCCGGTGACCGCGATCGGCCCGGTGTAGAGTTGTCCGTTCACTGGTGTCAGGGTGTCGTCGACGGCGGGCGTGGACCCGTCGGTCGTGAAAACGATCACCGCGCCCGCCGTGCTCGTTGAGATCGCTACGCTCTGGGGGGCTTCGTAGAAGCCGTGCGGCACGCTGAATGTCGGCTCGTCGGCGAACCCGGCGAACGTCCCCCCGTTCGGGCCGCCGGGGGTGGCGTTCTCGAAGTACCCGACCTCCTCCGGTTCGACGATCGAGGCGCGCGTCGCCACGAGCTCTGGAACGACCAGGAAGTCGGAGCTGTTTGACGAGAAGTTCAGCGCGTGGATGGCCAGCACGTTGGGGCCCGCCTGGAGCAACGACGCATGGTCGGACACGTCAAACGGCTCGAACGAAATGGCGTCGAAGTCGTCGTGGCCGGTGAAGGCGGTCGAGTTCCAGGCGTTGGAGGCGCGGGCGTTGACGGACTCGATCTGTTGGCCATTGAGGTACGCAACGAAGCCGTCGTCGTACTTCATGCGGAGCGTCAGGCCGCTGATGTCGGCAAGCGACTCAAGGTTGAAATCGTACCGCACGTACAGCGACGTCGTGCCGGGCGGGACGGCCGTGTTGAACTGGCCGTTGAAGTTGGGGAAGCCGCTCGACTCCTCGTAGCCGAATCCCGACGGGCCGACGATGTCGAACACCGAGTCGTCGAAGCCGACATCGGTCCAGGTCGCGTCGTAGACGCCGCTGGTCGGCCGCCAGGCCCGCGCGGTGACGCCCTCCGCGACCAGGGTGGTCGAAGTGGTCGTCATGGCCAGGCCGTAGGAGATATCCTCGAACTGTTCCGGGAACTCAGGCGAGTACGCATCGACCACAGTCTGACCATCGGCGCCGACGAGCCCCACGTACTCTCCGCCGGCGGAAAGCCTGAAGCTGGTGTGCACCTCGCCGCCCGGCGTGACGGTGTTCTTATCGGACGCGAACACCAGCAGGAAGCCGCCCGGATCGATCGACACCCCGGCGGGGAACCGCCACTTGGTCAGCTCGTCGCTGTCGTCGGTCAGGTACATGCCCGCCAGGTCGACGGCGGCGCTGCTCGGGTTATAGATCTCCAACCAGTCGGACGAGTCGCCCTGGAAGTCGACCAGGGTATCGTCGTTGGAAGCCATCACCTCTGTGATCCTGAGCGACGCGGCGTCCAGCACGCAGCGCGGCTCCAACCGCTGGAGGTGCAGTCGGCGTCTGCCGCCGCGAGAGGGAAGGCTTGGCATACGGGGGCTCGAGTGGGCGTCGCTTTGGAGGAGGGAGCGGGCGGCCGGTTCCGGTCGAGCCGCCCACCGGGCGCGGATCAACGCGCCGAGAATCCCACTATTATACCTGCGAGGAACCGCCGAGTCGACGCATCCGTTCAAGCCGACCGAGGAGTCAACTGGAAGCTTGGATCGCATGCTGCGCGCATAAGAAAACGGCTCCACACGCGGCTCCCCCTGGCTGCCCCTGGGGTTACGCCGCGTGTGTCGCCGTTGGAAGAAACGCCCGATGCCCGACTATCTACCGACGACGCCGCGAGGCGACGCCCACGGCCGCGAGGGCGGCGATCGCCAGGCTTGTCGGTTCGGGAGCCTGCCCGGCCGCCAGCGACGACAGCGGGAAGTGCGTGTCGAAGACGGCGAGGTCAAGCGAGTCCACGACCTCGTCGGCGTTCAAGTCGAACAGGTTCTGAGCCGTGGCAATCGCGATCTGTGGCGGCGCCGCGATCGCGTCGACAAGCAGCTGACGGTCCTCGGCTCCAAGCGATCCGTTCATCGACAGGTCGCCGGGAGTTCCGGTGACCACAAGATTGCTCAGCGTCACCGCGTCGACTAGCTCGCCGTCGTCGGAGGAGTCGAAGTAGTTGATCGTCCAGGCGTACTGGGCGCCGGCGTAGTCGGCGAGAACCGTCCCGCCTTCCCACATCCCGGCGTGGGGTAGCATCGATGTGCCGCTGGAGTTGAGTCCCGCGCGATCCGGGTCAAAGAAACGCCCCTGCTCGATCTCGTTCTCTGGATTCCCTAGATCGATCGCAGATGAGAGTCGGTCGGCCCGGAAGAGGACAATCTCATCGCCGGACCCAACGGCCCCCGTGCCCGCGGCGGTGGGTTCGGAAAGCTTCAACCTCAGAAACGCGTACCCGATCTCGGTGTTTCCGTCGAGAACCTCGGACCGGCCGAGACGCAACTCGTCCCGCACCGAGATCGGAGATGCGCCGTTTCCATCTAGCACGAACTCGGTGACAAACTTGCCGAGGTTCATCTTTGTCACGCCATTGGGGTTGTCGGTGGTCACGTCGTTGTCGTGGTCCCACAGGCCCAGGCGGCTCTCGTTGATGTAGTCCTCGACATCGAGCGCGGCGTTCGAACCTCGCACGCGGAAGATGCCGCCGGGCGTTGTGCGCGATCCGCCGTTGTCTCGGTCACCAAAGCGAACCGAACCAGACAGCTCGAGCACCGCGTTTCCGCTGATCTCGTAGATGGCGCCCGCGGAGTTCGGCTTGTCGCGCGACATGTCAATGCTTCCGCTTACGCCGTCGGCGTACTTGAGTGTGCCGGCTTGGTGGAGGAGAATCCCCCAGGGAGCGGTTTCGGTGGTTCCGCCCGCTAATGTGCCCAGCGGGTTGACGTTCTCGCGGCCCAGCCGGATTGGGCGAACGCCCATCTCCCGCGGTTCGCCAGTCGTGCCGTCGCGTTCCTGCGAGTTGAGGGTGACGCTTGCGTTGAGCACAAGGGTGAAGTTGGCGTTAGCGTCCGCAGAGTTGTCGCCGCCGAAGGCGAAGGTGCCCATTGCCAGCGTGCCGTTCTCGCCGCTTCGTTCGTCATTGAGAACAAGCACCACGTCCTCCGAGTTACCTTCGGCGAACCAGATGCTGTCCGGGCCCGGCGGCTCCGTTTCTGGTCCCGCGACCGGGACGGGATCGTACTCGTTGGCGTCCCAGTTGGCCGGATCCTCGAAGGCAAACGTATTGCCGCCGCCGCCCGTGCTGCCGTAATTGGATTGCCAAAGGTCGTAGTGGCCTTGGCCGATAGGGGCGCCAAGCCCGCCGTCATTCGGCAGCGCGGCGCCACCGCCGAGGTTGTCCCTCCAGACGGTGTAGTCTGCCGCGTCCACGACGCCGTCCGCATTGTAGTCGCCGCTTGCCGCCGAACTGGGGACGCCAACAAAGTTGACTGCGGCGGACGCCGGAGCAGCCAGCGCGGCGAATGCCGCGGTGAGAACAGAGAGCCGACAAAGCATAAGAGATCTCCCTAATAGATAAGAATCAGAGTTGCGTGTTTACGGTGCGTCGCTGCTATGAGATGGGTGACAGCGTAGAGCAGGGCGTGCAGCAAGAGTCGCTCAACTCTCTCGATTCATTGCCATGCGTAGGAGATCCCAACAAGAACATCCAGGCTGGTGGGAAACGCCGCAGCGTAGGCAGCAGAGACTTTGGATGAGTGGGTGATTCTAGAACGGATTGGATATGGTCGCTTGGCATGTAGGCGCCGTGCCATCGAAGTCGTAGGGATCATCGCCCGCTCGCGTGGCGGCTCTGTCCATCACTTTAAGGTCAGTGCTTCGACTTATCGTCTGAACGCTCGCGTCACACATCGCAAAGATCGCAACTCCCGGGTGCCCTCCCCCAAAGCCACTCTCGCCGTCAGTCTCTGTGCAGCCTTCCTGGCAAAAAGGCTTGGCTTCGCCTATGGGATATCCTGGCAGTGAATCGCCGTTGAACACCTGCACTCCCTCGGAGAGCGACTTGCTAACTTCTCCTGCAAGAAGAGTCTTGCTGGTGCCATCGATAATCTTGGCAAACGACGTTTGTGCTTTAAACGAACCAACCTGCCGACCGTTGCTGCCGCTGCCGGTGCGGTACCTGACCGGCCTCTTCGCTTGCGGCATCGCTCCATCGACGTGTGGCGCGGTGCTGCCATTGTACTCGCCGCGGCTGAGCGTCGGACCGCCGGCGACTTGAATGAGGCAGGTGGATCCAGACACTGACCGATAATCTGATATGGAGCCCGCGTATCCACTGCCATCGCCGCGGGTATCGTGCCCGTGTTGGCTGTCGTGTGGGATCTCGTCAATGATGACCGTGGTATGCCCCATTGATGGGCAGTAGTAGCCCTGAATAACCGCGGTGCGCGCGGCGTAGGTTTGGTCGTAGAAACATCCTCGATCGTTGTCCCAAAGGTCAGCCGCCGCTGCTTCTTCCATAAATGGCAGTATCAGCGCTGACCAAGTCGCCTGATGGTCGTCGATCCGCATCGGCGGCAGGTGCTTGTTGACGTCGTGGTAGTTGTGCACCGCCAGACCAATCTGCTTCATGTTGTTGACGCACTGCGTCCGTCGTGCCGCCTCGCGCGCCGATTGCACGGCAGGCAGCAGGAGCGCGATCAGCACGCCGATGATGGCGATCACAACGAGCAGCTCGACCAGAGTGAACGCCATTCGGTTGGCGACTGCGCGGGGCGCAACACCCGGCCGTGGGTGTGGGAATCGGGTCATGGATCTCGGCACGCAACGAGGTGATTAGGCGCCGTTTCGAACTGCGGTGCTCTGGAGACGCTGCAGATGAAGGCCGGTAGCCTCAGAAGATCGCAGTGTTCGCCTTGCAGACAGCCGCAGCAACGGCAGGGATCAGATCGTGTCTTTCGAAAAGTAGCGACTCGGGCGTTGTGGCCTCCTTTTGAGGACGCCATGGCGCGTTTCGCATGACTCCATTGTAATGGGGCGTTCCGGAGCCAAGAACAATGCGCCTTGCAATATAGGGGTCTGTTTACGCACACGTTGCATGTGGCTAGGCCGTGCGTTGCAGGGGTCCTATCAGCCTGTTGGATGTCGGCATTTAACGGCCAAAGTTGCACCCGATGCGCGGCTCGTCGCGTATTGCACTCAACCGTAACGCGTGAGAGTCCGGATTGTTTTGCAAGTTGGCGGTGGGCCGGTGACATCCAGCGCAGTGGCCGTTCGATCGGTTGCAATCTGCGGGGCGGACGCGCCTCAGCGTCGCTGTCGACAGCAGGGGGTGGCTAGAATAAGGGGGCTCCAAGCAATCCGGTGAGCTTGGTGGGACCCACGTTGCAACTACCTATTTGGCGGCGTTCCGAGGCCGCTTGGGTCAGCAAGCGCAGGGAACGAGAAGAGCCATCCCGGACCGCTTTTCCAGGAGCCTCGCGAGGTCGGAAGACAGGCGGTGATCGCAACCTCTGTGGCCGGAGTCTGTCGCGGCACTCGGTACACGCGATGGGCGCTCCGCTCCGACAGCACGCCGCCGGCAGCAACTGAGGCGAGAACGCCGAGGGCTGCATTTGCGGCTCCGGGTGGCGGAATAGCCGGCCTGGGATTCTGAACGAACGGCGATTGAGAACGACAAAGAGTCTAGGGAACGGGCATTCGAATGACGCAGTGGAGATACATCGCCATCTTGGCCGCCCTTGCGTTGGGGAGCGCCTGCCACGACGCGATCGCCGCCGAGTACTATATCGCGCCCAGCGGTAGCGACGCGAACAACGGTTCGGTCGGCAGCCCGTGGGGAGGGTTCGAGCACGCGATCAGTCAGCTCAGCCCGGGTGACACCCTCTTCGTCCGCGGCGGCGAGTTCCAACTCGACGAGCGGCTCCGCATCCGGTCATCCGATGCCGGGACCGAGTCATCCCCCGTCAGAATCTGGGCCTACCCCGGCGAGGCGCCGGTGCTCGACTTCAGCAGCATGGACGCATCGTGGGGGTCGAGCAGCGGCCGCGGCATCCAGGTGGACGGGGGCGCCGACTGGATTCACATCAAGGGACTCACCATCCAGAACGCCCGCGACAACGGCATCTGGAGCGGCGCCGACCACGGCGTGTTCGAGCAGACGGTCACCCGTTGGAACGGCGACTCCGGGCTTCAGCTCAGCGGCTCGGCGTCCAACAACCTGATCCTCAACGCCGACTCATACGAGAACTACGACCCCTCCAGCAACGGCGAGAACGCCGACGGCTTCGCGATCAAGTTTTCTGACCTGGGCCCCGGAAACGTGGTCCGCGGCGCCCGGGCGTGGGGCAACTCGGACGACGGGTGGGACATGTGGCAGAGCGTTCAGGGCGGCGTGCTCGTCGAGGACTCGTGGGCGTTCGACAACGGCAAGATCCTGCCGCGATTCTACGAGGTGGAGCAGCTCGAGTCGAACGACCTCAACACCGACAACTTCAACGGCGACGGCAACGGCTTCAAACTGGGGCAGGACAGCGGACCCCACGTGCTGAACCGAGTTGTGGTGTGGGACAACGCGGTCCGTGGGATCGATATCAACGGCAATGGCTACGGGGTGGAAGTCTCCAACTCGACGGTCTACGACTCGGGCGTGAACTGGCACTTTGACGAGTCGTCGGACGAGACGCTCAACCAGCACATTCTGCGGAACAACATCTCGTTCGACGGCGGCCGCTCGGACGTATTCGAGTCGGGGGTGACCAGCTCGTTCAACACCTGGAACCGCATCAGCGTGCAGAGCAGCGACTTCTTGTCGCTCGATGACAGCATCGCCAGGGGGCCGCGTCAGGCCGACGGCAGCCTGCCGGTGAGCGACTTCCTGCGGCTAGCGCCCGGGAGCGGGCTGATCGACGCCGGCGTCGACGTCGGCCTGCCATTTGCCGGGGCGGCCCCCGATCTAGGTGCGTTCGAGACCGCGCCTGCCCTAGCGGGAGACTTCAATAACGACGGCGTCGTGGACGCCGGGGACTACACCGCATGGCGCGACTCGCTAGGTGCAGCGGACGAAACGGCTATCAACAACGCAGGGGACGGGATGAACGGAGTGGACCAAGAGGACTACAACGTCTGGCGGAGCAACTTCGGCGCGACGGCGCCCACGCCGGACGCCAACGCGGACGGGGCGCCCGAGCCGGCGGCGGCCGTGCTGGTCATGGCGTCGTTGGCGGCGGGCCTCCTCGCCCGGTCGCGAAGCGCCGCCCTGCCCTGCCTGGTGCTTGCCACGGGTCTGCTTCTGCCTGGGGCCGTCACGGCACAGGCGCCGGCCTTCCCGGGCGCCGAGGGCTTCGGGGGGACGTTCTCCGGCGCCGCGCCCGCCGGGGGGTGGTTCGCGGACGCCACGGTCTACCACGTGACCAACCTGAACGATGACGGCCCGGGGTCGTTCCGCGAGGCGTTCCAGCAGAACAGCTCGAACAAGATCGTCGTGTTCGACGTTGGCGGCACGATCCAGATCTCGGACAACATCGACATCAAGAACCTGTCGAACTACTACATCGCCGGGCAGACCGCGCCCAGCCCGGTGACCGTCTACGGCGACACCGTGCAGCTCACCCACAGCGGCGGCAAGGAGAACCGCAACGTGGTGCTCCGCTACATGTCGTTCCGCAAGGGAACGGGCGACGGGCAGGACTCCATCACCTTCGCCGGCGGCGGGCTCGGGACCAACATGATCCTCGATCACCTCTCAGCCTCGTGGTCGGAGGACGAGATCCTGTCGGTCACCAACAACAACACGAACGTCACGGTGCAGTACACCATGATCAACGACGCGCTGGTCAACAACCACGCGTACGGGTCGCTGCTCCGCCCCAAGATCAGCTCGAACGTAACGATGCACCACAACCTGTACGCCAACAACGCCAGCCGGCAGGCCCGGTTCGGCACCTACGAGGGGGAGACCCTCACCGCCGACTTCCGCAACAACGTGGTCTACAACTTCCGAGACCGCGCCAGCTACACCGGCGGCAGCAGCGACGACGAGCAGGAGTACTCCGACATCAACTACGTCGGCAACTACATCGTCGCCGGCCCCGGCACCGAGGGCAGCCCCAACTACGCGTTCGCCGTGGACAAGAACGTCGACTCCCGCGTGTACCAGTCGGGCAACTATATCGACCCGGACGACGCGCCGGGCGGCGTCCCGGCCGATGGGGTGCTGGACGGGACCGACACCGGCTGGGCGATGTTCCGGGTTTCGACGCCCGTCACCGACCAGACCCTCACCCAGATGGCGACCCCCTTCAACACGCCGTCCGTAGCGACGCAGGCCGCGCCCGACGCGTACAACCAGGTCCGCGACCACGTGGGCAACTGGTGGTGGGACCGCGACGCGATTGACTCCCGCGTGATCGGCAACCTGACGGACTTCACCGGCGTGCCCATCGGCGCTTCCGCGCCAAACTCGGGGGAGCTCAGCGCGTTGCTGGCGGCGCCGCAGACCAGCCACCCCGCCGGCTACGATACCGACGGCGACGCCATGCCCGACGTCTGGGAGGTCGCCCACGGGCTCAACCCCAATCTGGCGAGCGACTGGAACCTGGACTTCGACAACGACGGCTACATCAACCTGATCGAGTTAATCAACGAGAAGGGCGAGTTCCCGGCCCCTACGCCAATCGCGTTTGAGGGCGCCGCTAACGCCCGCTACGCGGACATCCTGAACTGGCGGACCGACGACGGCGGCGTGACGGCCGGGTCCTACTGGCAGCCCTCGCGGCACGACACGGCCGTGATTTCCAGCGGCGCCGTGGTGGTCGACGCGGTCGGCCAGCACGCCGGACTCCTCCAGGTGGGCGTGGCCAGCGGAGACGACGCTTCGCTCGCCGTGACGGGTGGCTGGCTGATGGTCGATGAGCGGGTGGAAGTCGGCTCCGACGAGGGCATTGGCCGCCTGACGGTCTCGCCGGCCGGCACGCTGTCGGCGCCGCTTGTCGAGGTCGGGCTGTTGGGCGCCATCGACGGCGAGGGGGAGATCGAGGGGAGCGTCTTGAATAACGGGTACGTGTCGCCGGGCGGTTCGGCGGGCGTGCTGATGGTGGACGGCAACTTCGTCCAATCGTTCGCGGGCGTGCTTCAGATCGACATCGGCGCCGCCGACAGCTTTGATCAGCTGCTCGTGAGCGGCGACATCGCAGCGGCGGGCGGCCTGGATGTTCGGCTGCTGGACGGCTACTCGCCCGCCGCCGGCGATAGCTACAACCTTCTTGACTGGGGCGGCGTCAAGTCGGGCGGCTTCGACGCGGTGCTGCTTCCCGAGTTGGGCGCCCCGCTGGCGTGGGACCTTTCGCAGCTCGAGTCCGCCGGTGTGCTTGCTGTAACTTCTGCATCAATTGCTGGCGATTACAACGGCGATGGGCTGGTGGACGCCGCCGACTACACGGTGTGGCGTGACAGCCTCGGTTCGACCGAGGACCTAGCCGCCGATGGCGATGGCAGCGGGCAGGTAGACGCCGCCGACTACAACGTGTGGCGGACCAACTACGGGGCAACGGCAGCGAGTTCGGCCCGGTCGGTTCCCGAGCCAACAACGCTGCTGCTCGGAGTCTGCCTGGCCGGCGTCGGATGCCGCTCACGGCGCGGGTAGGTAGTGCCGCCGCCATCTTCCCCAGCGGGGGGACGCTACTCGGCTTGGCGGCGCCGTCGGCGGGGGCGTTCGACTTCGCCCGCAAGCCGGACGTCCGCGGCGGTCGGCCAGCCGTCTTCGGACCACTGCCAGTCGGCCAGACCGAGCTTTGACAGGCCCCGCTGGTTGGCGTCGTAGTAGTGGAAGCCGAACCCCTGAGCGGGCGCCCACGCAAATGGCGCGACGTGGCCTGGTCCAATCCTCGGCGACTGGCTGTCGAGCAACAGCGTGCCGCCCCCATCGACTAGGTCGCGCCCGTCGCGATCCAGGTAGGGCCCGGTTGGCGTCCGGCTGCGTCCCACCAGGATTCGGTAGGTGCTCTCTACGCCCCGGCAGCACAGCCCATGATTGACGAACAGGTAGAACCACCCATCGCGCTGGATGAGGGTGGGCGCCTCGATCTCCGTGGCGGACGCCACTCGCGTTGGCGCCGCGTTGGGATCGGCGGGGAGCCCCGTCTTCGCATCGAGCTCGAAGAGGTAGATCCCCTTCCAGAACGAGCCGAATGTCATCCAGTGACGGCCCTGGTCATCGATCAGCACCGAGGGATCGATGGCGTTGTACGGCGCGTCGGGGGTCGACGTCACGACCGCCCCGTCGTCCCGCCAGGCGTAGTTGGGGGATTGGGCGTCGAGCGTCTCGTTGGTTGCCAGCCCAATCGCCGATGCCTGCTGCCCGAATCGCGACGCGGAGTAGTACACCCGGTACCTGCCGTCGGCGAACACCACGTCGGGCGCCCAGTAGTGCCCCCGGAAGCCTGGGACGTGTTTCTCGATCCAGTCGGGCGTGGCGTCGCGGTCGAACACCCCGCGTTGTTGTGTCCACTCGACGAGGTCGCGGGAGGACTTGAGCCCAATCCCCCGGCCGGTGTGGAATAGGTAGTGCTGGTCGCCTTGCTTGACGATCGACGACGGGTCGTGCGTCATGACGTCGCCGGTCAGCAGCGGCGGCTCGGCTTCGAGTCTCGCGGCGGCGACAACGGTCAGCACAACGACGGCGGCGATTCTCACGGGGCGGTTGCCTCGACGGGGATGCGGAGGATGCTGAACGAGTGCGGCGGGAACTCGTGAACGAAGTCGCCCGCGGCGAGGTTGACGCTCGACTCGGCGGGGCTCACCCGCTTGGGCGCCTCGATGGAGTTCTCGTCTTCTGGATTGCCAGTGAGCTGTACCAATTTGCAGGCGACCTCCGCTTTGGGCAGGCCGTCGAGCGTGAGCCGTACGGATGTGGCGTCGTCGGTCGGATTGACCACCTTGACGATGGCCTGCGACTGGTCCGTGTCCAGCGCGGCGCTGGCGAACACACTGTCGATCGCCGGCACAGGGATCTCGATGTCGTGGACGAGCTCGTCATCCAAGAAGCAGCGTACCCGCTCGCCGGAAGTCTCGATGCGGATGTCGTACCAGCGGTCGGGCTCTACTGTGCCCTCGGCGCTGACCAGCTGGTTGGGCGTGGTGGAGTGCGTCGCCTGCTGGCCGATCAGCCCGTGTCGCGTGTTCTCCCAACCGCCGATGTTCCATTCGATCCGCGAGCCGCCCGGGCCGTAGCGGAAGAAGACGGAAAAGCCCTCGCGGCCGCCGGTCTTGCGGGCCTGGCACGTGAGGGTGGCGTCGGCCCAGTCGGCGCTGCCGAACACCACCCGCGCCGAGCCGCTGCGGCGGGGCTGGGCGAGCAGCCCCGGCTGCACGTCCCACTCGCCGTCGTGAACGATGAAGTCTTCTGCGTCGAGCTGCTTGTCGGCCGCCCAGATCGTTTCTCCGTCCTTGGTCACCGCAATGCTGCGGTACTCGACAGCCGTGTTGTGGGAGCCGAGGCCGAACCGCCCGGCGATGGGCGCCGGCGGGCGCGCGTCGTTGACCTCCACGGGCAGCGCACGGTCGCCCTTGTGCTGACTGAACAGCTGCTGCACGTAGTAGCTGGGCGTGCCGTAGCTGGTGAGGTTGTCGTACCACATCAGGTTGGGCCGCCACTGCCAGCCGTCCTCGTGCGCCAGCAGCGGCGCGTAGGCGCTCATAGTCACGATGTCGGAGTTGCGATCGACGCCGGTCAAGAACGCGGCCTCGGCCAGGGCGCAGCGGAGCGTGTTGCGGTTGCGGGGCGACACAATCTGCACGGACTGCGCCGCGTACTCGCCCATAAACACCTCCGGCCCTTCGCGGTCGTAGTCGTCGTAGCGGTGGGCCTCGCGGAGGAACCAGTCGGGCATGGCGTAGCAGTGCTCGTCGACGATCGGCACGTCCATCTTGCGGAGCAGCGGCCACGCGTAGTCGAACCGCTCGCCGGACGGGAACGGGCCGGAGGTCGAGATCAGCTCGATCTCCGGGTGGCGCTCCGCCAGCACCTTGGCGAACCGCTCGTACCGCTCAAAGTACTCGGGACCCCACTGCTCGTTGCCCACGCCGAGCAGCTTCATGCCGAACGGCTCGGGGTGGCCCATCGCGGCCCGCTTGGCGCCCCACTCGCTGTCGGCCGGGCCGTTGGCGAACTCGATCAGGTCCAGCGCGTCCTGGATGTACGGGCCGAGCTCGTCCAGCGGGACCAGCTCGCCCGTGTTGAACTGGCAGGCCATGCCGCAGTTGATGATCGGCAGCGGCTCGGCGCCAATCTCTTCGGACAGCAGGAAGTACTCGTAGAACCCGACCGCGAACGACTGGTAGTAGTCCGGCGTGGGCCGGTGCGCGAACTCGGTGTTCCAGCGGTTCACGATCAGCCGCCGCTCGTCGCGGGGGCCGATGGTGGTCTTCCACTGGTAGCGGTACTTGAGCTGGCTCCCCTCAACGATGCATCCGCCCGGGAACCGGAAGAAGGCCGGCTTCAAGTCCGCCAGCAGCTGCACCAGGTCGCGGCGCAGGCCGTGGCGCCGGCCCTGCCAGGTGTCGGTGGTGCAGAGCGAGATCGAGTCGAGGTCCACCAGGCGACCCGACTTGAGCCAGATCTGCAGGGCGCCCCGTTTAGCGGTCTTTGAGGGGGTGAGCTCCGCCTCGTGCTCGCGCCAGGCGGAGCCTTCCACTTTAATGGAGCCCTCGGCGATCGCCTCGCCCGACTCGTCCATCAGCTTCACCAGCAGCTCGGCACTGCGGCCCGCCTCGGCGCGCCCCTGGAACGAGAACCGGTACGCTTCTCCCTCACGGAGACCCATGCCGCGGAACCCCTCATTCGCGACGCCGCCGTCCGGTCGGCGACGCTCGATCGTGAGCCGCAGGAAGGTCGGGTTGGCGGCCGACAGCGGCGCCTCGGTCGCCTGCGCGGCGTTAACGCCCTCGCCCACGGTGCTCCATCCCAGCAGCGTCTTGGGGATCTCCAGCGAGCCGTTCTTGATCAGCTCCGCATTCAGGCCGCCGTCGCCGCTGAGGTTGATGTCCTCAAAGAAGGCGCCGATGAGTCGGGGGCCAATCTCGTGGCCCGGCTTGTCGACACCGACACGAATCGTAACCTGCTCCTCCTGCGATTCGGCTGCATGGGGAGAAACCCAGCAGATCAGGGCGGCGGCCAGGAGCAATCTTGCGGGAGACTTCATTGTTTTCTGCGATCCGCAGCGGGCCGACTCAGGCTAGCCGGCACAGATGAGCAAGTCAGCAAGGGGGACGCCCCGCCGACAGTGGATTCAACCACGAGCCGGCGCCTAAGACACGCCGCCGGCGGAAGAAATATCGGATTCTTCCGTCCACGAATGGTGGTCCCGCGGAACACGAACAAAAAAACTGCCGCCGCCTAGCAGGCGGCGGCAGTTGGAGAATTGCAGCGAGGATCGTAGCACGCCAGGGCGGCTACTTGCGGCGGCGACCGACGAGCATCGATCCGCCGACGACGCACAGCAGCATCGCCGTAGCGGGCTCAGGCGCCGCGCTGGCGGCTTCGGCTCCAGCCAGGGAGGTGCCGTAGTTGTCACGCCACAGCTGGTACCCCGCCTGCGAGCTGTCCGGCGAGTTGCCGTCACGCCAGACCGTGTAGTCGGCGGCGTCGACGGACCCGTCATTGTTGTAGTCGCCCGGCAGGCCTTCGGGGTTCATCGGATCGGTGTCAGTGTAGACCACCTTGCCGAGCTTCAGCGCGTTCGAACCGGCCTCCGAGTAGAGGAACTCAAGGTCGCCGTTGTTGCCCCCGGTGTACGGGGCGCCGAGGGCGACGTTGAAGCCGTTGTTGAGCGAGGTGTTGCCCTGCAGGAACTGCTCGGAAAGCAGATTGGACGAGATTGCGCCGGAGACCTCTTCCCAGCTCTCGCCCAGCCCGGGGCCGATGGCGTCGGCGTCCTGGTCGCTGAGGGAATCCCAGCCGGTCGAGCCATTGAAATCGGCGGTCATCAGCGAGCCGCCTTCGCTGTTGATCTGGTAGTAGTCCAGCGAAGTCGCGACGCCCTTGTCGTTCCTGATGAACACGCCGCCCGTAGTGTGGTTCACGACGAGGGTGAGCCCCGCGACCTCGTCGTTCAAGAACTGTTCGGGCGTAAGGGCCACGTCGCTGATGCGGACGTCGTCGATGTAGCCGTTCACGCGGTCGCCGTGGTTGTCGTTGTACATGCCGCGGGCGATCGACCACACGTACGGCGCGTCGCCGGTGGCGTCGTCGCCGGCGATTCCCGACTCGTCGAGAGCGGCTAGCCGCGTGTCGGTTGAGGTTAGCGTCAGGTCAGTCGCGGACTCTTCCACGCCGTTGACGTAGAAGCGGAGGGTGCTGCCGTCGTTGGTGGCGGCCAGGTTGTACCACTCACCCGCGACCGCGGTGGTGGTGCTGTCCGCCAGGTGGACGTTGCCGAGCACGTCGACGTAGTTGATGCGGAACCCTTCGGAGCCGTCGCCCTTCTTTTGGAAGTAGAGCGTGGCCTGGTTGCCGTCGCCGTTGGTGGCCTGTCCGAAGCCGTCCTTGCCAACGATCGTCTGCCAGCCCGCGGAGTCGGTGAAGTTGACCGACGCCTCGATCGTCCAGGCCGTCAAAGAGTCGGCCACCTTGTTGCCGCCGACCTCAAGGTCGCCGTCCGAAGAGAGGACCTCACAGCAGTCGCCAGGGGCGCCGACCACGCTGAGGGTAGACCCCGTCTTGCTGCCAGGCAGCACGACGTTGCTGTACTGCATCACCGCAAAGCCGGCGTCGGCCACCGAGAAGCGGGAGAGGTGATTGCCGTTCCCTGAGATATCGGGGACCGCGGCGTTGAAAACGCCCTGGGTGACAGCCGGTGAGACCACCTGTCCGTTTACCGCGGAGCCCGCGATGAGGTCCGATTCGAAGTCCCAGTGGGCGATGGTGACCGCTTGGGCCGCCTGGCCGCCGCTGATGGCCGCGGCCGCCGCGGCCAACGCCACGCAGCCACGCCGACGCCACTTGCTGTAAATCGAAGTATTCATGCTGATGCCAGTATTAGGGTGTCGCAAAGATGCGGATGAGTTTGTTCAATCGCCGGGGCGAACTAACTACGACGACGAACGGCTGCCGGCGTCAGGGCCAGCAGGGCCAGCAGGGCCGCCGTCGGCTCGGGGGCCGGCGTGGCGCCCAGGGCCGCGAACGCCTCGGCGCCGTTGGCGGCGATGAAGTCGTTCTTGAACAGGCGGAAGTCGTTGAAGTCGTTGTCCAGGTCGCCGTCGAGGTCGCCGAAGGGGGCGGTCTCGAACGCGGTGGTCCCCGGGATCGCGGTCAGGTGATTCGACAGCAGCGCGGCGTAGTCGTCGGCGTCGATGTCGCCGTCGACGTCCAGGTCGCTGCGGCTGAACGGCTGGTCGTTGTTGCCGACGAAGCGCACGGCGATCGGCTCGATCCGCTCCGTGACCAGGTCGGCCTCCAGGATCGTGACCTGCATCGTCAGGTCCTCAAAGCGGGACTTGCTCCAGATATTTCCAAGCGAGAATCCGGAACCCATCAGAGCGCCGTCGTCGCCGCCGCCATCGATGGGCTCGTTCTCCGACAGGTTGGTCGGCAGGCTGGAGGTTTCTAGCCATACATCGTTGGGGTCGATGGAGCCGCCGCTGTCCGAGTCGCCGGTGTCGGCGATCGAATTCCAGCCGACCGGGTTCAACGCGCCGGCCGCGGACTCAAGGGTGTAGGTGTAGAACCGCTCGTTGGCGAGCGTGTTCACCAACGTCGCCTCACCCGTCACACGGTCAATTTCCAGATACCGTTCACCACAGGTGTCGACGCAGCCGGCCGAGAAGCGGGTGGCGACATCAAGCTCGCTCAGCGCCTCGTCCCAGATGCTGAACTCGTAGATCGAGCCTTGCATGTACGGGTCCGGGTACAGGGCGCGGCCAAGGTAGGCCAGGTCGTTGCTGACCGTGCTTAGCGACGGGCCGGACTCGGTGCTCAACGGAGCGGTGCCAATCTGCACGCCGTCAACGTAGTAGCCCAACTCGGTGTCAGTAACGGTCATCACCACGTGGTGCAGGCCGCCGTCGTTGAGGTCACGGTTGCCGTCAGTGACGCCCACCTCGCCGTCGAACGTTCCCAGCGAGATGGCGCCGCGGCTGCCCTGGTCGGCTGGTCCGCGAGTCGGCTGCATCATCAGGTAGTCGTAGCCGAGGTTGGCGGACTCGCCGTTCGAGCCGTCGCTCGTGCGGCCGAAGCCGGCGGCGAACGTGAATTGGTTCACGTTCCCCGTCTGGGCCATCCACATCTCGAGCGTGAGAGCGCTATAGGTGTTGATTGCGATCTGGGCGGCGGGCAGTTGGGCGTGAGACGAAGTCCCGTTGAGCGTCAGTCGGCTCTGAGCCGTGTTGACAAAGGGCGACATCCCGGCGACGCCGTCGTGGGTGGACCCGTGGGCGGACCCTACCGAGTCCAGAACTTCGGTGCCGTTGCCCGAGTTGAAGAGGTACTGATGGGTGATGACGCCGTGCGCGGGCGACAGACACATCCCTGCGACAACCACAGCTGCCAATGCAGGAGCCGCTGGATTCCAGGTGCGGTGCGTGAGACGAGACATACAAACAGTTCCTATCGAGATACGCGGTGTTCCAACCAAAGCAGACGATGCCCCTCTTGCCGTCGGCGGCATGCCTTTAAGTCGACGCCCATGCCTGCAGCGCCGCCAGCGCAAGAGTACAACTCACCAACCTGTGGGCGGCAAGAACAGCCGCCCGTTTCTGCCCCATTCGCAACTCGGAACAAACCAGAGAAGAGTAACTACCGATCCTAATCAGGAAGGGCGTTACGTCTGGGTAATTCGCGAGCAGATTCGTAGAAAAAGTGGAAACAAAATTTAGAAAAGCAACGTAATCGAGATTATCTAAGGGTTACAATCCGGTCAAGCGACTTTCTTAATTTTTATTTCAATTCACACGAGCGCCACGGCCAACCGCCGGCGCATAATCAATCAGGGGATCCACTTTCAGTTCCCTGTTCAAGCCGCTCTCTAGGTGGTCGGTTCACGCGCTAGGTCTGGGTCCGATCCCCCTGCTACGTTCCTGCTGTTGTCCCCGCTGGCTGTCCACTGGTCCCCATGCTCACCGCTCCTCAAGTCGCACTGCTGATTGAAACCGCCCGTGGTTACGGCCGCGACGTTGCGCTCGGCATCGCGCGCTTCGCCCGCCTGCACGGGCCCTGGAGTTTCCACGTGACACCGGGCGACTTTAAGCAGGTGTTTCCGCAGGAGGAGTACTGGACCGGCGACGGCGTCTTCGCGCGACTGGCCAGCACCGAGATTGAGGGCAAGCTGTTGGCAGCCAACCTGCCAACGATAGCGCTAGACATGAGCGAGGAGCAGCTGCAGCCAGAGAACCCGCTGTCGGCCTTCTCCGACCTGCGGGTCGATTCGGAGGCGGCTGCCCGCATGGCGGCGTTGCACCTCTTGGAGCGGAAGTACCCCACCTACGCGTTTGTAGGCTCTGCCGGCGCCGTCTGGAGCGACCGGCGTCAGCGGGAGTTCTGCGAGACCATCCACTCGCACGGCTTCGATACCCACGTCTACCGGCCTCAGGAGCACACCCAGACGCCTGTCTGGGAGCGGGAGATGCCGGCCCTGACCGACTGGGTCGCCAACCTGCCCAAGCCAGTGGGCGTGATGGCCTGCAACGACGAGTGCGGGCTGCACGTGCTGGACGCCTGCCGGCGGGCCGGGCTCCGCGTGCCGGAAGAAGTGGCCGTGATCGGCGTCGACAACGACGCCCTGCTCTGTGAGCTCTGCAGCCCGGGCCTGTCGAGCGTCGTGCTCAACGGCGTTGAAGGCGGCTACCGCGCGGCCGAGTACCTGGACAAGCTGATGCGGGGCGAGGCCCGCGGCGCCAAGACGATCATGGTCAATGCCCTGCGAGTCGAGACCCGCCAGTCGACCGAGCTGCAGGTGGTCGGCAACCAGCAGGTCACGTCCGCCCAAGCGTACATCAATCAGACCCGCGGCAAGGCGCTCTCCGCCGACGACGTGGCCGATCACGCCCGCGTGACTCGGCGCGAACTGGACGCCATGTTCCGCGACACGCTGGGCCGTTCGATCGCCGCTGAGATCCAGAGGGTGCGGCTGGAGCACGCCCGCCGGCTGCTGGAAGAGACCGATCACCCGATCCCCAACATCGCCGAAGCGGCGGGCTACAGCTCGGCCAGCTACATGATCCAGGTGTTCCGCCGAGAACTCGGCACCACGCCCTCCAAGTACCGCTTGGGCGTGCGATCCCTGAGCATCGCTGGCGCCAAACGCGGCGGCAGCCCGATGCACTAATCTGCCGGCATGAGTCGTCGCTATTGATTCGAAGCGGCGGGCGCCTCTCCACGCCTCTAGACCAGGGCCCAAGGACGTCGGTTGCCCCAGAGCGGGGTGTCTTGGCGTGCCCTCCCCGTGGCGCCTGACCGACGTCGAGCGTCAGCATTCGCGCACAAAAAGACCCGCCCGCTCGGCGCGAGGCCAAACGGGCGGGCTTACGAGTTTCCCTAGGACTCGCGTACGCTAATTATCAGCTACCACTTCCTCGCCGGCTGCCGAGGTGAGCGAGTTCCAGAGGTAGCGGTCGATTCCGTCGGTATAGAAATCCACCGAACCATCGCACCGCGAAGCGTTGACCCCGCCCACGTGCTTGCTGCGTGCGGAAATGTGGGTGTGGATCGTGTTGGAGGGATCTTGGAATTTGGGTAGGTCATTGGCGCCGCCGCGGGCACTCGCAAGAGCGGTGGCCTGCTTGGGAGCGTTCGTGTTAGGTGGCAGGGGGATGCCCTGGTCTCGCCAGCCGGACTGCACGTTGCCCCACCACTCGTTTACCCGGGCGACCGCGTCGTACCCGTGCGTTATGCTGAGGCTGCCAGGAAAGTTGGGGGTATTGATGCCGTTAAACTGTTGACCACCGAGCGCGGTCTGGGCGTCTGAATAGGGCCCTCCCCAGCCCGCGGTGGTTGGGAGCACAAGCAACTCGGACATCATCAGAGTCTTCGACGTGCCGTCGATGATCTTTGACAGCTTACCCGGTTTGCTGGGGATGAACGGTGCGCCGCCCGAAGGAATATAGGCTGGGAACGTAGCGGCTGCACTGCCGATGGTGTACTGGCCGTAGACAGTATTCCCGCCGTTAACCACATAGTTGGAGCGGACGCGGGCCCAGGTGGGGATCGTCCACTCGTTCTCTTGCAGGCCGATGTCCGATGGACAAGCCATCATCGGCACCTTGGCCTTGCGTGCGGCCTCGTTCGCGGCGTCGCTAAAGGAGAGGTCGGGGTGGGCTAAGTCGGCTACGGCCTGCTCCTCGAGGTAGGGCATCACGGGGATGTACCACCCGTGGTCGTCGTACCAGTTGCCCGGCCCGCCGCCGCGGGCGGCGTATTCAGCCGGGCCCCAGCTAACGGCGATCGGCGGGAGCCCCTTGTAGGTGCCCTCGTAGTTCATCATCGCGATGCCGAGCTGGCGGAGGTTGTTGACGCACTGCGAGCGGCGGGCCGCTTCGCGAGCGGCCTGCACGGCGGGGAGCAGCAGGGCGATCAACACGCCGATGATCGCGATCACGACCAGCAACTCGACGAGCGTAAAACCGCCGCCTCGTTTCATAGTGGTTCTCATGGGATTAACTCGTATCGTCCTAGGGAAAAGTGTGCCCCCGTCCAGGTGGCAAGGGAGCGTTGGGTCGCATAGGAATACTTAGAGATTGAAGTCGAGACTCTCATTGTCGCCATCGATGGTCACCTGCTGTCCCGCAGCTTGCTGCGCCGGGACCAGGCTTGTTCGTTCGCGGTACTCCTCGCCGGTCCGTTGACTCACTTTAGGTGGGCCTTCGGTGTAGATGTCGAACACCACTTGCACAGTGCCTGTCGGGGCGTTGGCGGCTTCGTAGCGGCCGTTCTGAATCGGCGCAACCGCCGGGGTCGCCTCGATGTCGTCCGCCTTCGCGAAACTGACGGTCCCCTGGGCGTCGGCAGGAAGCGGCTTGCCTCCGATGGTCACCTGCCCTGCGACTTTGGCGGTCTTGCCACCGCCACCGCCGCAGCCGACGGCTAAGCCGACAGCTGCCGTAAGCAGCAGGGTCAACGCTCGGCTGGCCACCCCGTTTGAAACCTTGCTCACTCTTGCTTGCTCCGAACTAGTAGGGATAGGGACGAACGCTGCGGCGACCGGCGAGTAATTCGACCGATGGCTGGGGCCGACACGTTCGCCGCGACACGGGGTTGATTAGTTTGTTACGGAGAACTCCGCAGCCGGACGGCGCGGGCCGTTGAGCACCGCAACCGGCGATCCATTGTTTGAAACCCGAGCTGGTCCGAATCGCTCAGCCGAGCTGACCCAGCGTGTGATCGCCTCAGGGGCGTCTACCGCACGCTAGCTGGATAGGGAACAACCAATGAACACAGTCCGGTGCTTCAGGAGCAGCGCTGTGGCTGCTGTCTCTGGGGCTGCAAAGGAGCTGTGCTACGAAAAGCAGGCCGGGGCCTAGTGTGTGTATTCTAAAATTCTTTTAGAAAAAGTCAAAACGTTTCGCCGGCGATTTGATCGGAAACGAGGAAAAAGTCGGGAAACACCATGCAGCGACCACGTTATCGGCCCCTTAAGCGTCCTACGCAGCAGCGGGGCGGTTGGTTGCATCCCCGATCCTGTCCGAATTTGGTGGGTAATATCGGGCCCTGGAAAGCTCTATTCTGGCCGAGTTCGTTGCTGAAAACGGCCATCTAATCGGTTCCAATGGACGAGGTTGGCCGATCTGTCAGCGGTGGTGGGTGACCCAACTACCCTGTTGGATTGCCGGTCGATGGCGAGCGCCGACTTGTGTCCCTAGTGCGGTGAACCGAGGGGCAAAAGTCTTTAGCCAGAGCGGCCCGCGACGTGGAATAGGCTGCTATACCAGCGTAAAACCGATCGGATCGACCGTGCGGGCGCCGACTTTTGTCCCTATGGATCGAGTTCGCCGTTTATGGACAAAACTCCTCAACCCCCTGCATTTGTAGGGTCAAACCGGCGGTCACTGGGACGCCAAAAAGGACAAAACCCGCCAGCCGCCCAGGGGGGCTGCAACGAGGGGAGGCCGCAAGGATGATTGACTGTCCTGGCGTGAAGAAGCAGGTGATCCGTCGGCACTACAACGTGTCGACGCTGTTCTACCGGCTGCTGTGGGGGCGGCACATCCACCACGGCTACTGGGTCACAGGCGACGAGTCGCCCGCGTTGGCGCAGGACCAGTTGACCGACGCCTTGGCGGACGCCGCCGGCGTGGCGGAGGGGGCGTCGTTGATCGACGTGGGCTGCGGGATGGGCGGCTCATCGCGGCGGCTAGCCAAACTGCGCGGGTGCGACGCAACCGGCGTCACGATCAGCTCGTTCCAGAAACGGTGGGCCACGATGGCCGCGTGGCGAGAAGGGCTGTCCGGCAAGACGCGGTTCCTGTGCGCCGACGCCGAGTCGGTCGATTTTCCGGCGGGGTCGGTCGACCTGGTCTGGAGCGTGGAGTGCACCGAGCACTTGTTCGACAAGCCCGCGTTCTTCCGGCGGGCCGCCGGCTGGGTGCGGCCGGGCGGCACGATGGCCATCTGCGCCTGGCTGGCCGGTCCCGACCTAACCGAAGAGCAACGCAAGCTGGTCTACGAGGTGTGCGAAGGGATGTTCTGCCCATCGCTGGGGACCAGCGACGACTACCAGCAGTGGATGACCGACGCCGGGCTTGAGATGGTGAGCCACGACGACTGGACCCGCCGAGTCGACCGCACTTGGGAGATCTGCATCGAACGGATCAACCGCTACGCAATGCACCGCGCCGCGCGGCTGGTGGACCGGGGGCAGCTGATCTTCCTCGATCGGTTCCAGGCGATCCTGGACGCTTACCGCACCGGCGCCATGCAGTACGGCTGCTTCGTGGCTCGGAAGCCGAGTGCGGACTAGTCGGTGATGCGTTCCACCATGACGCTCGCCGGACGGACCTCGACAATCCGCCAGCCGTCCATGATGGTGTCGTTCAGCCCGACGACGCGGCCGTCGATTAGAACGGCCGGATGCGCCGGGTGGTGGACGATCGCCTGAACCGCCACCTCCTGGAGGTCGGGCGACTTGTCTGCTGGCTCGCCGGCGTCGGCGCCGGGGGCGAACATCGCGAGCTTGGCGGCCCGCTCACGCAGCGGGTCGGCCGCCGCGGCCAGGCTGGCGATGCTGAATGGGTTCGACCCGATCAGCGAGTCGAGGTCGACGCGGGGCAACAGCTCCAGCGGGTTGCTGGGGGAGGTAGTCGACGGTCCGTCAGGGGGGGCCGGCGACCTGAGCGCGACGCTGGTCTGATGGGCGGCTGCGTTCTCGCCGCCCTGCGGCGACGATGGGAACAGAACCACGCCTGCGAACACGGCTGCGAGCAGCCCTGCTACCGCGCGCTTGATGCGTTGCTTCGCTGCTGACTCGGGCTGGCGGCTAGGCATTGTTGGGGTTGGCTCCGTTGTTCTCCGCGGCGCGACGGTCAACGCCCTGCAGGAGTTCTAGCTTGATCGCAAAGTCGAAGCGGGTGCGAGCGTCGTCGACCGGAGTGAGTGTGAACGCCGAGACCCGGCTCATCTGCGGGCGCTCGCGGAGCGCGTGCAGCATGCGGCAGATCCCCTCGAAGCCGCCGCGTCCGGCGATTTGAAGCGATCGACCCTGGAAGTCGCCGTACTCGACCGGGCCGCCGGGCCGGAAGTCGGTAAGCGACAGCGACCAGCCCACCGCTTGGTGACTCATCCACCCCAGGAACGCGATTTCGTCGGGTGGCGTGGCGCTGCGTTCGACCAACTTTTCCAGGTGCTGCTTGACCTGCTTGTTGCCGGTGGCCGCTTGCTGCAACTGATCAACCAGGTCCGTTTCGGTTGCTAGGATTCGGTAGGAGTCATCGATCTCAGCACGCAGGGCATCCAGCTTGTCCGCCGCCGGGTGGAGGCACAGCAGGTACCACGCGGCGCCCAGGGCCGCCGCGGTCGCGATTCCGATGGCGGACCATTGCCGGCGGATGCGGCGCCTGACGCGGTCGAGCTTGTGGGTGGGGGCGGAGTTGATCACTATCGGCCGCCTGCGGTTGGGGTTGTGGGGGCGGACACATTCCACTCGCAGCGCAGCTGGAAGGTGCGCGCGAGGGCGGCGGCTCCGGCGTTGTCCTGGGTTGACTCCAACAGCACGCTGGAAAACAGGCCGCGCCCGCGCAGCTCGCTGATGAACTTCGACACGGTCACGTCCGACTCGGCCGACCCCTTGAGGACGATGTGCTTGCCCGGCGCGGATCGGCTGCCGGGTTGGTCGGGCTGAGCCGACGAAGAGGCGTCCTCCAAGCGGAAAGATTCGAGCCGGACTCCGTGCGGCTGGCAGGCGAAGGCGACCGTGTGCAGCATCGCTAGCGGCACGTCGGACTGTTCGAGCAACAGGCGTCGGTTGATCGACCGCGTGAGCGTGGCCGACTTGCCCTCCAGCGTCGCTGTCCGCTCGACCAACGCGTGCAGCGGACGCACGCGCTGACGCAGATCGGAAAGAGTTGTGTGGGCGTCCTCGATCCGGGACAGCAGGAGAAGCTGCGCCGCCGTCAGGAGAGCGGCGACACCAAGCCACACGGGGGCCCATTTGCGGAGTTGGCTAACGTGTTCGCACCTGCGGACCAGCGCCACGGGCACCAGGTTCACCTTCGAAGGCGTCATGCGGACCCTCCGGACACGGCCAGGGCGGCTGCCGTGGCGAACACGGGTGAGTACGGTTCGGCCGCGTGCCACTCCGCCGCGGCAGGGGGCGGGCAGGTCTTCACGGTGAGTCCAAGTTGTTCGCTAAGCCACCGGTCCGCGCCGCGGAGCTCTGCCCCGCCGCCGCACAGCAGCACCTCGGTTGGGTGGGCGCTCGATCCGACGCCGTCGAGGTATCCCAGGGTCCTCTGCAGCTCGAAGCGGAGGCTCCGCAGCCAAGGGGCGAAGCTCTTTTGTACCGAGTCGGCGATGGGGCCGCCGCCCGGGATGCAGCCCCACTCGGCGACCATTGTCTCCGCTGCCCAGGGGGATACGCCCAGCAGTGCGGTGAGCGTCGCCAACGCCTCGCTGGTGCGGATCGCAACCCGCGGCCGTGCGTAGGTGACGACTCCAGACTCAACGAATGCGAACGCGGCCGAGTTAACGCCAAGGTCGACGATCAGCCGGGCGCCCTCGCCGGACGCGGTGGCCACTATTCCGAGCGTCGCCGGCGAGGCCGACAGCGACCGGCAGGGGAGCCGGCGCCTGACCATCTCGCGGGTTACACCGGCCGCCAGGTCGCGGCTGGCCCACAGGACGTGCAGCCGCTGAGGCCGGTCGGGGCAGGAGGTCACCCAGTGGTCTGCGGTAACCTGCGCCGCGCCACCGCCGAGCACCTGGCCGAGCTTTTCAGCCGCGGCCTGCTCGGGGTCGGTCTGCGACGGCGCTAGGTCGGTCGCCTCGTAGTCGGTCAGCGACAACGGCAGCGCGCAATGCGCCTTCCGGACGGTAGCGGCTGACCACTGGTCGACCCACTCCGCAACAAACGCGGCCTGCTTGATTGGGTCGCCGACGATCTCAGCGGGGTAGACCAAGCGGCAGGCGGCGACGATCCGGGGAGACGTGGAGGCGGTGGCCAGCACTACTTTCGCCGACTGAGAGCCAAAGTCCATGCCGGCGCCGCAGGCGGCGGTGGTCGCCGTCGGGAGCGGAGGTTCGGTCGAGCGGAAAGTGAGCTTCATGGTTGGTTTTCGGCGTCGCGGCCTAGCGTCCCCCGGTCGCAGAAAGATCGAGCATCGGCAGCATCACCGCCAGCACGATCCCGCCGACGACCACGCCGAGCAGCACAATGATCACCGGTTCCGCGATCTTGACGAGTTCCTTGAGCTGCTGCTCCCCTTCGCTCTCGAAGAACTCGCCAACAGTTTGCAGAACGCCGGACAACTGGCCGTTGGCTTCGGCGGTGGCGACCATCTCAACGGCGCCGTCGGGGACGCACTCGGAGTCAAGCAGCGCCGACGACATGTTCTTTCCCACCAGCACGGCCTGCTGCATCTCCTCGTTGAGCTCGCGCATCAGAGTGCTCCGCGACACCGTTTTCGTCAGCTCGAGCACCTCGAGGAGCGGGATGCCGCTCTCCAGCAGCACGCCCTGCAGCCGGAAAGAACGGCCAATGCTGATCGACCGGCACACGGTCGAGAGCAGCGGCATGTTGAAGTAGATCCGGTCGAGCATCCGCCGCCCGGACGCCGAAGCCAGCATACGCCAGGCCGTGACGCCTGCGACCGCAGCGACCGACGCCGCGAGCCACCAGTAGTCTCGCAGGATCATGGACCCGTCGAGAAGCAGCTTGGTCACCACGGGCGTGGGCGCGCGTGACGACTCATAGATGCCAGCGAACTGGGGCAGGACGAAGAACACCATCGCGGTCAACACGCCGAAGGTCACCATCGACAACACAAGCGGGTAGCTGACCAGCGAGCGGATTGCGCTCTTGGTGCGGAGCTCATCTCGCATCAGGTCGCCCAGGCGTCCGAGCACGTCGGACAACCGGCCCGATGCCTCGCCCGCCGTAACCGAAGCGATCACGACGCCGTCGAACTGTCCCGGCAGAGCGGACATCGCCTGCGACAGGCATTTGCCCTCCTGCAACAGTTCGTGAAGGCTCTCCATGGTTGACCGCAAGCCCGGTCGGGTTGCGCGCGAAGCGATGCTCCGGATGGCGTCGGCGACGTCGACGCCAGAGCGGGTCATGATCGCGAGCTGTGTAACGAACATCACCTGCTCGCGCTTGCTCATCGACCCCTTGGCGCCGCCCGCCTTCGTCACGCGAGCAGAGGCGGCGTTGCTGGTCGCAGCTGCGAGAGGGGCCCCGCCGCCAATCAACCGCGACGGGGGACCGAGCCCGACCCCGGCCACCGGCGCAGCAGCGCTCATCTCTCCCAGGGAGGCGGTTGCGTCGAGGTCAGTGGTGGCAGACGGGTACATGGAGAACCGTGGGTGTGGCTAGTCTCCCGCGATGACGCGGACGACTTCCTCTAGCGAAACGATCCCTTCCTCGGCAGCGACAAGCCCCTGATCCAGCAGTGTGGCGAAACCGGATTCCTTGGAGAAATCCCGCAGCGCGTCGAGCGACGCCCCGCTGGAGATCAGCTCGCGCAGCGGCCGCGTAATCGGCAGCATCTCGTAAACGCCGACGCGCCCCTGGCAGCCGGTGTCGTAACACCGGTCGCAGCCCGCGCCGCGGGAGAACTGACGGGAGCGGTCGCCCGCGTAGTTGATCGCGTCCAGCGTGATGGGAGGGGGGTAGTACGAGCCGCGGCAGTTGGGGCAGACCTTCCTCAGCAGCCGCTGTGCGACGACCCCTAAGAGCGACGCGGCGACCTTGAACGGCGCCACTCCCATATCGACCAGGCGCGTGACGGCGCTGGCCGCATCGTTGGTGTGGAGTGTGCTGAGCACGAGGTGCCCGGTCAGAGCGGCCTGGACCGCGGTTTCGGCCGTTTCCAGGTCCCGGATCTCACCAATCATGATGACGTCCGGGTCTTGCCGAAGGATCGACCGCAAGGCCCGGGCGAACGTCAACGATGCCGCGGTGTTGACGTGGACCTGGTTGATCAGGTCCAGGCGGTACTCCACCGGGTCCTCGACGGTCACGATGTTCCGCTCAACCGATTTGATCAGCTCGATGGCGGAGTACAGGGTGGTGGTCTTGCCGCTGCCGGTTGGCCCGGTCGCGAGGATCAGGCCGTGGGGCCGGTCGAGCATCGACTTCAGCGAGCCGAGCTGGTGGTCCGGGATGCCCAGTTCATCAAGGCGGAATGTGACGCCGCCACGGTCCAGGATACGCAGCACCACCTTTTCACCGAGCACTGTTGGCAGCGTCGATGCCCGGACGTCGACCTCGCGGCGGTCGACCACGACGTGGATGCGGCCGTCCTGCGGCAGGCGGTGCTCGGCGATGTCCATTTTGGCCATCACTTTTAGACGCGAGACCAACGCCGGGTGGAATTCACGGCGGGGGCGGAGGACCTCCCGCAGCATGCCGTCGATCCGGTACCGAACAGCGGTGGTGCGCGCGCCCGGCTCGATGTGGATGTCGCTCGCCCGCTGGCGGACTGCCTGCAGCAGGATGTAGTTGACCAGGTTGATGACGGGGCTCTCGTCGACGGCGCTCGAGAGCCCCTCGAGATCGAGCTCGATCGCCTCGTCGTTCAGCGAGACCGCGCCCTCCTCCATGTCGGCCGTGACGGTTTCGACCTGGAACCCTTCGCCGTAAACGCGGCCGAGGAAGTCGGTGATCGCCGCCTCGAGTCCGAGAACAGGACGGACCCGGAGCCCGGTGTGCTGCTCGATCTTGTCGATGTCTACGAGGTCGCGTGGGTTCGACATCGCGACCGTCAGCTCGCCGTTCACGCGGAACAGGCCGAGGCACTTGATCTGCTCGGCTAGCGGGCGGGTGATGAGACGCGCCGCTGCCGGGTCGACGATCCCCTCCCGAAGCTGCGCGTGCGGCACGCCGAACTGTTCGGCGAGGAATGGGAGCAAGTCCGCCTCTTCGACAAAGCCGAGCTTGACGAGCGTCTCGCCGAGTCGCTGGCCGCCGTGCTGCTCGCTGAGTGCGGCCTCGAGTTCCGCTTGGGTGATCTTGCCGCTGGAGAGCAGCTGCTCGCCAAGACGCATCTTGCGAGCGCTGCGTGGTGTTGCGGGCGGCGGTGGAGTGGCTATGGGGGTCATTGTGTGAACTCCCCGGCGGCTGCCAGCGCATCGTCCGCGATGGCCAGCTGTGATGCGAGTCCCGTTATCGACAGCACGTCCCGCACCAGTCTTCCGGGCGCGGCGAGGCGGAGCTCGCCACCCCGCCTGCGGCACTCGGCGTGCATTTCGCAGATGAGCTCCAAGCCGGCGCTGTCGACGAACTTGACCTTCCGCAGGTCGAGGACGACCTGTGGGAGTCCACTGTCGAACGACGGCATCAGCGCACCGCGGGCCTCGTCGACGTTGTCGGCGGTGAAGCGGTCGTCGAGGGTCAGCACATCGACGCAGCCCTGTTGATGCAGCGTCGGCATCAGCCGGCCTCCTCGAGCGGGATCGTGAGGCGGAAGATGGAGCCCACATTGAGTTCGCTGTCGACGGTCAGTTCGCCGCCGTGGAGTCGTGCGATCTCCTGGGTGAGCGACAGCCCCAGCCCACTCCCCGGGATCTCACGGACGCGGTCGTCGTCGCTGCGGAAGAAGCGGTCGAACACGTGAGCGAGTTCATCTGGACCGATCCCGATACCGGTGTCCGCCACCGAGAACTCCAGCGTGTTGTCCGACGCCTCGACTCGGAAGGTTACGCGTCCGCCATCCGGCGTGTACTTGGCGGCGTTGCCCAGCAGGTTGACGACCGCCGCGGCAAGCTTGCTCTTGTCGGCGTAGACCTTTGGGTACTTTGGCGGCAGCTCGCAGCGGAAGTCGATGCAGTGCTCTTGCATGCTGGCGTCGACCTTCTGCGTGACCTCGTCCACCAGCCTGGCCAGGTCCATCTCGCGGCGGTCGATCGCCAGGGCGCCGGCCTGCATCCGGCTCACGTCCAGCAGGTCGTCGACGAGCTGCGACAGCCGCACCGCCTCGGACTGGATGATGTTGTAGAACCGCTTCTGCGACTCGGGGTCGATGTCCTCGACGGTGGCGAGCGACTCGGCGTAGGCGCGGATGTTGGCGAGCGGCGTACGCAGCTCGTGGGTGGCGGTCGTGAGGAACCGGTCACGCATGTCCTCCGCCAGCCGCTGCTGGGTCACGTCGCGCAGCGTCCAGGCGTGCCCGGCGAGCGCTTGGTCGGCGTCGCTCATGGGCGTGCGTGTCACGCGGAGGGTCCGGTGCTGCTCCCCGACGCTGGCGGCGAACTCGAACGACAGCCTCAATCCGTCTGGGCTCGTGTTCAGTCTGTGGCGTGCCTCGTCGGTAAGGGGCGCCACGTCAAGCAGGGGCGTCTGCTTGGCGCCGGCCGCGTCTAGCAGCCCGCAGATCGCAATGAATGACTGATTGCAGTGCAGGATCCGCCCCGACTCGTCCGTCGTGGCGACGCCGTCCGTGAGGCAGTCGAGCACCTCGAGCCCGCCCTCGGAGCCGCCCTCGACCAACCCACGTTGCACGCTCGCCTCGAGCTCGGACAGGGCGAACCACTTGCGAGCCTGGCGGGTGAGCACGTTCCATCCGGCAGCGGCGGGGGATGCAACCCCCAGCTGCGGCATCTCATGGGGCGCGACCACCCCATCGGTAATGCCACCGAGCAGTCGTTCAACAACCTCAGTGGGACGCAGCAGCCGCCGGAGGCCCCAGTAGCTGGCGGCGAACAGGGGGCCCAGCGCCATGGCCGCCACGATGAACAGCGTCACGCCGGAAGCCTGGGCGGCCATCGCCGACAACGCTATTCCTGCGCCCACCGCCACCGCTACGGCGGCCAGGTGCAGACCGATTGCCTTCGTCACGCCGGTCATCTGTCTGGGGCGGAGGGTGAGCATCGGGGGTGCAGATCGTGTTTGAAGGGCGGCGATTTCGGCATGAATTGCCGAAGAATCGTAGCTCACGCTGCAGGTAAGCGACGCCGCGCTACGCCGCTGGCCTCAAACGGCGGCGGGCCCGCCGTAGTCGTTCTGTCTACGACGGATGTGCGGGCGGATCGGGCAGAGTCCAAGGGGCCTGCCTCGCTAAACCGCAGCTGCACGGGCCTCCAGGCCTTGTCGGGCCGACTCGGAGATCTCGGCGAGGCTGAACGGCTTGTAGAACACGGCGTGGAGATTCAGCTCGTCGCTCATCCGGTTGCAGTCCAGCTCGTAGGACTTCGCCGAGCAGAGGATGCACACGGCGTCCCGCGATGGGCCGGAGGTCCGAATGCCGGACAGCAGCTGTTCGCCGTTGACGTGGGGCATCTGGTAGTCGCTGCAGACCACGTCCCAGTGCTCACGCTGAGCCGTCTCCAACGCGTCGCGACCGTTGCGACAGACCCGCACCTCAAACCCTTGGCGGGTGAACGCCATCCTCAGCACATCCGCCAGGGCGGGGTCGTCTTCGGCGATCAGAGCACGGGGAGTGAACGTGGGATTGCTCATTGGCGGTCGTGCGGTCGCGGGCCGGGGTGAGGCTCTGGCTCCACGTGAGGAGGGATAAGTATCTACCAGCAGGGTACTACACGATCGGGTCCAGTGGACGACTTAGCGGGATTCCGAGCCGAGGTCCGGCTGGAGCAAGCTATATACCTCCGAACCCCAAAGGTCAGGATGCTCCGCTCCCGACCGTGCGATCACGCGAAACGGCTCAACTGACAGTTCCCTTATACCCGCACCGTCATCGTCGAGACGCACCATGTCTATGCACTCGGAACCGACCGACGAAGCCGCCTCGCTAGCCGCACAACTTGCCGAACGGTTCTCGACGCCGTTCGAAGTCTGGCGCCGGACGTCGGGAGACTGGCATCACTCGGACGCAATGCGGCCGGCGACGACGGAGCAGTCCGCATGGTTTGACGAGCTGGTCGACGCCCGTGTAGCCGGTCCGCAGATCCGGCAGTTCCAACAAGGGCTGTCAGTCGCGTGCGTTTGCCCGGGTTCGGCAGGTGACGCAACGTTAGTTTGTGGCTGCGTTGAACTCTCCGCGGAACAGTACGCCCACTCCCTTGCCTCCAGCTGCGTGCGAGAGCACATGCTTGCAAGCGAGGTAGCGGAGCTGCGTGAGCTGGCCAACGGCTACGGCGATCGGCTGGCCGAGAGCTTTGAGGAGCTGTCCTTCTTCCGACGGCTGGCGAACCACGTCGAGTACTGCGACGCAACGCGACAGTTGTCGGACGTCGCCGCGGGCGTGCTGCCGTCTATGCGTCAGGTGGCCGGGCTCGAAGGCATCGCGCTGGTGTTGGCTGACCAAGCGGCGGACGGCGAGGTCGGCGCGGTGGCGTTGCGCGAAGGCGATCTCCAAGCTAGCGACGTCCAATGGACACAAGCCATCGCTTCCCTGACCCGGCGCGAGACGGGAGTCGCGGTGGTCAATCTGCTGGCTGACCACGCTGTCGGTGTCGAGCAGCATGACCTACCGGGCGTCCGCAGCTTCGTCCTAACCCCCATCAGGAAGGACGGGCGGCTGTTCGGTTGGCTGTTGGGGGTCAACAAGCAGCAACGCGGCGCACCGACGGAAGCGGGGTTGGGGAGTGACGAGATCGGATCGGTCGAGGCGTCGCTTCTCGAGGCGGCCACGGTGCTGCTCGCCACCCACGCCGCCAACGTGCGCCTGGTGGGAGAGAAAGAAGAGCTCGTAGTGGACGCGATCCACACCCTGGTGGGCGTCATCGAAGCGAAAGACGCCTACACTTGCGGCCACAGCGACCGCGTCGCTTTGCTGTCCCGCCGCATCGCCCGCGAGCTCGGCATGCCAGAGCCGACCTGCCACGAGATCTACCTGACCGGCCTGCTCCACGACGTCGGGAAGGTCGGCGTGTCGGACGACGTGCTGCTCAAGCCGGGGCAGCTGACCGACGAGGAGTTCGACCAGATCAAGCGGCACCCCGAGTGCGGGTGGCGGCTACTGCAGCGGCTCAAGCCGCTCCGCAACCTGCTAGACGGCGTGCTCTACCATCACGAATCGCTCAACGGAGGCGGCTACCCCGCCGGACTGAAGGGGGAGGAGATCCCTCTTGTTGCGCGGATCATTGCGGTCGCCGACGCATGGGACGCCATGACCAGCGACCGACCTTATCGCTCAGGCATGCCCTGGGAGAAGGCCGAAGGCATCCTTCGCCGCGGCGCCGGCCAGCAGTGGGATTCGGCGGTAGTCGACGCGTTCTTTGCCGCGGCTGCCGATGTCCATGAGATTACGCGCACTTGGAAGGACCACCTGCGGCAGATCCTGGACCCGCTGGAGAGCAGTCCCGAAAACACTCCGGTCACTTTTGACGCGAGCGAGATCTTAACACACGCGGTGACCACCGACCTGGGGCTATAGCACGGTCAGCCCGCCCTGCCCCGCGACCAGATTGGCGCCATGCTATGCCCTCTACCGCAGCACGCCAGACCGCACCCTGCCGCCGCGCCGCCACCTACGTCGACGCCGTGATCATGGTGTTCGTCGTGGGGATCCTGGCCGCGGTTACGACGCCGCGATTCGTCGATAGCCTCAACCGCCAGCGCAGTCTTGCCGCCGCTGAGCGTGTGCGAGCGGACCTGGAGTACGCTCGTTCGGCCGCCATGGCCCGCAGCCGCAGCGTGACGGTGTCATTCGATGTCGCGTCCAGCACGTGCCAGGTGTCCGAGGTGCAGGGCCTGCGGCAGTCGTCGGAAGCCTATGCGACGAGTCTCGCCGATACGCCCTACTCCGCCTCGCTTGTGTCGGCGGACTTCGACGGCGCCTCCCAGGTGGTGTTCGACCAGTTTGGCGAACCCGACGCGGCGGGCGCCGTCGTTGTTCAGGCGGGGACTTTTCAGACCACGGTTAGTGTTGACGACGGCACAGGGAGGGCAACCCTGCCATGACCAATCCGCCGCCTTCCACTCGCCGAGGCATGTCGCTGGTCGAGTTGTCCGTCGCGATGCTCATAGCGGCCGTGCTCCTCGCGGGCATGTCCGCGCCATTGCGCATCGCGCTCGAAGCGAGTGACGATGACGCTACCCCGGAGCGGGCTGCCCTGCAGTCTGCCAAGGCGGTTGCCGACTTCGCCAACGAGTTCCAGTACGCCATCGACATCACCGAGCAGCAGCCCCGGTCGTGCACGTTTACTGTCGCCGACCGCGGCGACGCCGATTCGGCGGTCGAGTCTATCCGCTACGCCTGGTCAAACGTTCCCGGGGCGCCGTTGACGCGATCCGTTAACGGTGAGGATGCAGCGGTCGTCGTCGAGGACGTGCAAACGCTCCAGTTCTCCTACTACGTAACCGGCGACACGGTGAACTACGTTCGGTACTGGATCCAGTGCGGCGCGGACAGCCGTGCAGCGATGGAGTCGATCGTCCGCCCGATGAACCCAGCCGAATGAACGCCGTACGTCACCCCCAAGTTTCGCGTCGCAGCGGATTCACGCTGCTCGAGGCAGCGATCTGCTCGCTGCTGGTCGGGCTGGTGTTCGTCGGCGCGCTACGCTGCGTAGGCGCGACGATTACTGGACGGATGGACAATGTCGACAGGGCGCGGGCGATGCTGCTCGCGCAGCACTTGGCGTCCGAAATCCACACCCAGGCGTACACCGAGCCAAGTGGGAGTTGGTGGTTCGGAACCGACTCCGGAGAGTCTACCAACAACCGCATGACGCTCGACGACGTGGACGACTACTCCGGCCTGTCCGAGACGCCGCCCAAGAACATGCTCGGAACCACCGCGAAGAATGGCGACGGATGGACCCGGTCGGTGCAGGTGTGGTACGTCGACCGGGACGACCCCGACGCATTCACCATCTTTGACCAGGGCGTCAAGCGGATCGTCGTCACCGTCAGCCGTGACGGGCAAACGCTGGCGCAGCTTGTAACGCTGAAGTGTGACCTGTAGCGGACCGCTTCGTCATAGTTGTCGGCCAATTGTGGCGAATCCGCATCGGCCTGTTGCCTGAACGCAACAATCTTTGTTTCGGTTGCCGCCACTCTGGCGATCTGGGCGAACCGCCGTCCGGCCATCTAAACACTTCTCCTGCATGGGTTTGGCCGTCCTGGATCGGACTGAACTGTGGTCGCGTGTACGGCGAAACGCCGCGCTTGGCGTTCGGCTTGCATGATGGGGATGGCAGTCCAACACTGCCCTTGCCCCAGGCTGATCTGTGTTCCGCGCTCTTTCGCTGCTGTTGCTCACCGTGACCTCGGTCGCCGCTCAGGAGAGCCGGTCGCCTTGGGGTGGGCGTCAGGTGGGAGAGGCAGTGGTCGTTTCGACCACCGACGGCGGAATCTTGCGGGGCTTCGTCGACGCACGGACGACAAACAGCCGATTGTGGCTAACGGCAGCAAGTGATGGCGTTTCGATAACGAGCGTCACGCCTGCCGATGCGGTCGTTGACGTGGCGGCGGGAGTTGCGGAGGAATGGAAGGTAGGACTCGTTGCTGACCCGTCGGTAGTGGCGGATCCTGTGGTGGTTGCACGTCTGGGCAATGGATACGATCCACGCGTTGCCTCCCTGCAAGTGGTTGCTCGGGCCGCTAACTGGGATTCGGACGCGAATGTCGACGGCGTCCTGGCCTGGGTCCAGCCCCTCGATGCGAACGGTCGGCTGCTTCCGGTGGAAGGGTCGGCACGTTGCGAGCTACAGGCGTACCACATCAACCACCGCGGAGAGCACTTGCCGCTCCCGACTCAGCAGTGGCAGCAGCCGCTGACCGTAGAGTCGTTCGGGAGTGACGGTGCCGTGATTCGAGTGCCGCTGAGGCAGCTCGCCGACGCAGTGGGCGAGGAACGACCCTGTGTCGGCGTACTGAAGGTGCGTCTGCTTGTTCCGGGGGCAGGCGTGTACGACGCCGTCGTTGGCGGACTCTTGCTGTAGCACGTGCTACTCGACGGCGGGCAGTCGCACCGGTTCGGGGTACGCGAGCCCCTCCGCTGCCGGCGCCGACACGGGGTGCGGCAGCTGTTCACTACCCACCTGAGGAAGACTCGGTTCGACCACGCAGGCCGAGCCGGATTTTCCCCCCTTCCGCACGGACCACAGCGGCCGGTGGGCGGCGTCAGGCAGCGCGGGTTCCCAGGGGCGGAACGCCGGGGCTAGATGCGGCTCGAGCAGAGGCGAGCGGGCGCGGTCGAGTTCGTCGGCGTCTTCGCAGGAGGAGCAATCGACAATCCGCGGAAGCAGCGCCACGATCACCTCGTGACGTTCGCGTTCGACCTGCCGGCTCTGGAAAAGCCGCCCTACCACCCACAGGTCGCCCAGCCCGCTGAGCTTGCTCTGCCGGTCGGCGTCGAACTCCTGTATGAGCCCGCCGATGATGATCCCGTGGCCGTCTGGCACGATAACCGAGGTCTCGACCTCGGTGGTCTCTTCTTCAGGGAGCGTGGTGGTGGGGTTGATATCGCCGCTGGAGACCTTAGGAGCAACCTGCATGAGCACCCGCCCATCCGCGGTGATCGTCGGGGTGACGTGCAGCACCACGCCGACGTCGAGGAACCTCACATCCTGCAGCGTGCTGGTCTGCGTGGTGGTTGTAACAAAGTAGCCTAGGCGGCGGCCGATCTGGATCTTCGACTGTTGGCCGTTGACCACCAGCGTCTTCGGAGAGGCGAGCGTCTTTGCGTCGACCGTGTTCGTGAGGCAATCGATCACGTTGTTGAAGTCGGTCCCGTCCACGGTAAACACCATGCCGGGGCCCTCTTCGTCGGCGAACCCTTTGGTCCACAGGTGAACGCGCGCCCCGCTCATGCGGGTCAGGGCGTCGAAGTTGACGCCGTGGTCCTTGTCCTTGCCGAGCCGCACCTGCAGGATGCGGGCCTCGATCATTACCTGCCGCGGCGCCTGGTCGGCCTGAGCAATATAGTCCGCGACCCGTTCAATGAACGGCGGCAGGTCCTCCACCACAATCTGCTCGGCAGTGCGGAGGTTGTCGGCGGGGTTCAACTGCCGGATGAACACCTTCCCCACGGGAGAGAGTAGGCCAGTGACCACCTTTTCCAGGTCATCCGCCGCGGCGTAGTTGAGTGTGAACACTCGGACCTCGCGTCCCTGGAAGAACGGGCTGGAGGCAGAGTCCTTGCTCATCTCCGTCACGTAGATAACGCCATTGCGGCTGGTCCACGTGCAGCCGGCGACCGAAAGCAGTGCGTCCAGCGCGTTCTCGAGGGTGGTGGGCTGCAGCGTCACCGTGACCGGCTGGGTTAGCGAGCTGCTCGCCACGATGCTCAAGCCCTGCTGCTTCGCGAGCAGAGACAGCACCGAGTGCAGCGGCGCTTGGCGGACCGCGACCGACACCATTCCGTTGGATGTCTGTACCGATCCGTCGAACTTGCCAGGCTGGTCGAGCGGCAGCACGAGCCGCCGTGGTGTTGGCTCAGCCGGCGGTGGAACGGCATCTGGTGGCGATACTTGGGACGGCGTGGGCAGCACGTCCGGCCCGGACCACTCATCGCCGACCTGATTACCGACCGCCGGCGCCTGGGCGAAGAGGTACCGATCGGTTGAAGCGTTGGTGACCGTATTGCTTAGCGGCGTCTCCCGCCATTCGACCGCCTGCTCAACCGACTCCTTAGGCGACTTAATTGCGATGGCGGGCGCCGACATATCGATCGGCAGCGGTAAAGGGACCAGGTCATCGCCGGTTGGCGACGCCGCCCGCGATTGAACGTGTGGAGCAGAGTATCTTGCCCAGTAGCCGGCCGCCCCAGCGCACAGGACGGCAACCGCCAGCAGGATTGGACTGCCGGCGCCCGCGGCACGGCCGCTGTTCTTGTTGGATCTACTTGCAGGCATTCACGGCCGCCGGGTCTGGCAGCGTCGCTAGCGTTGTCTCGGCGTGCGCGCATAACTGCGCAAACTCTATCGGGTTTATCGGATGATCGGACGCGCCGGTTTACGTCGTTATCGGCGGAGGGCGGCTAATCGCGGTCGGCGAAGACAGTGCGAACCGAGGCCAGCCGGCTGATGTGACGGGTGCGTATGGACGCTGCGACATGAGAATCCGATCGCTTCTCCCGGCACTACCTACCGAGCGGCGGGTGCTTGAGACCCGCTGGAGGGGTGAATTCAGGCCAGGGATGTGGTTTACTGGAACCCATGTGGTCGCCAACTGGCCAATCCGGGCGCTTGCTGTACAGCCGGCGCCGACTCGCGCAGCATCCATGGCCCGTCCTGGCGGACTCCAGCCCATGCTGTATGGTTGAGGTGAGTCCTGGGCGAAGGGCACGCCTTTTGCTCCCTTCCCGACTTTCTCTGGAATACTCCCCAAATCCCTGTCGGGCCGTGAGTCATCTTCCTCTCGGCGACCGAGCGAGCAGCCAAGCCTGCCTTACGTCCTCAAAATGGAAAACAGCCTAGAGATTGTGGAAGCTCCTGAATCCCCTAGCGTCTCGGACCAATTCGAGCCGGCGCCGCTGCCGTTCACGCGGCCCGGCAAGCTCAAGGTAACCCTGATCAGCCTCCACGGACTGATCCGCGCCCACGACCCGCAGCTTGGGTACGACGCCGACACCGGCGGGCAGATCAAGTACGTGCTCGAACTGGCGCGCTGCCTGGCCAACCAGCCCCAGGTCGGCGGTGTCGAGTTGATGACCCGTCAGATCATCGATCCGTCGATCGACGACTCTTACGCCCAGCTCGAGGAGCCGATCTGCGACGGAGCGAAGATCGTGCGGATCCCCTTCGGTCCCAAGCGGTACCTAAAGAAGGAGTCGCTGTGGCCGTACATCGACATATTCGTCGATCAGGCGCTGCAGCACTTCAAGCGGCGCGGGCTGCCGGCCATCATTCACGGCCACTACGCCGACGCGGGGCTCGCCGGTGCGCAGCTCGCGCGACTGCTGCACATTCCCTTTGTGTTTACGGGGCACTCGCTGGGCAGGGTGAAGAAGCAGCGATTGTCGCTCGGCAAGGGGCCGTCCGACTCGCTGGAATCGAAGTACAAATTCAACGCGCGCGTCGAGGCCGAGGAGACCGCCCTCGAAACCGCTGCGATGATTGTCACTAGCACCAACCAAGAGGTGCAGCAGCAGTACGAGATCTACGACCACTACGTCCCCTCGCGGATGGAGGTGATCCCACCCGGCGTCGACCTCCAAGCGTTCTGGCCCGCCGGGGAGGACTGGGAGCGGCCCGCGATCGCCGACGAGCTCGATCGGTTCCTGACCGAGCCCGACAAGCCCATCATCCTCACGCTGGCGAGGCCGGACGAGCGGAAGAACCTTGAGAAGCTCGTGCAGGTGTACGGCGAGAGCCCGGACCTGCAGGAGAAGGCCAACCTGGTGCTCATCCTTGGCACGCGCGACGACATCCGCGACCTGCCCAAGCCGCAGCAGCAAGTGCTTACGAATATCCTGCACGCCATCGACCGGTACGACCTGTACGGCAAGGTCGCCTACCCGAAGACGCACGCCACCGGCGACGTTCCCGACCTGTACCGCCTGGCCGCCAAGTCGAAGGGCGTGTTTATCAATCCTGCGCTGACCGAGCCCTTTGGCCTGACGCTGCTCGAGGCGGGCGCCACGGGGTTGCCCATCATCGCCACCAACGACGGCGGCCCCCAGGACATCATCGCCAACTGCCGCAATGGGCTGCTGGTCGACCCGCTGGACGGCGGCGCCATTGAGCGGGCCCTGCTGCGGTCGCTGACCGAGCCAGAGCTGTGGGAGGAGTGGTCCGCTAACGGAGTGAAAGGGGCCCGCGAGCACTACTCGTGGGACAAGCACGCCAGCCGCTACCTGCGTGACCTGACCGATATCCTCAACCACTCGCCTCCGCCGCTGCTGTCCCGCAAGTCGGCCTCTCGGCGGCTGCCGGAGTTCGACCGGCTGATCATCACCGATCTCGACAACACCCTGACCGGGGACGACGAGTCGCTGCGGCAGTTCATCGACCTGATGCAGGAGAACGACCACGTCGGGCTCGGGATCGACACGGGCCGCACGCTGGACAGCGCGATGGGCCTGATCGAGGAGCTCCACCTGCCCCGCCCCGACCTGATCGTGACCGACTGCGGCACCCGGCTCCACTACGGCGAGCACCTTACGCCCGACCGCAGCTGGGGACGCGCGATCGGCTACGCCTGGAACTGCCAGGCGGTGCGCAACGTGCTGGACGAGCTGCCCGGGCTGTACCCGCAGGACGAGAGCCACCAGTCGGAATTCAAGATCAGCTACGAGGTGGACCCGGCCGTCGCCCCCAAGATCAGTGTAATCAAGAAAACCCTCCGAGAGGCGGGGCTGCGTGCTAAGGTTATCATGTCCTTGGGCATGTACCTGGATGTGATCCCCGTGCGCGGCGGCAGCGACATGTCGATGCGGCACATCCTGTGGAAGTGGAGCTTCGCGCCTGAGGACGTGCTGGTCGCCGGCGACTCCGGCAACGACGCCGGCATGCTGCTGGGGCGGTCGCTGGGGATCGTGGTCGGGAACCACAGCTCGGAGCTGAACCGCCTGAAGAATCGGCCCAGGATCTACTTCGCCAAGGCGGAGCACGCCGCGGGAATCCTTGAGGGGATTGAGTACTACAACTTTTTGGATCAGCTAGTCATCCCCAATGACAGGATTGAATAACAACGGCGCCCTCGATGAGATCTCCTTCAAGGCAGACCTGACCCTACAGCGGCTGCGTCCGCGGCTGGAAGAGCACTGGCGGCGGACCTCGATGGACGAGGCCGACCGGCGGTCGTTCGACAACCGCCTGGCCGAGCACTGGCCGCTGCTGTTCAAGCTGCTGTACCGCCTGTACGGGGATCGCTACGACTTCTTCTACCACATCGAGCGGGTGCTGCTGACCGCCGCCGGAGCCTGGGCCGACCGCTCGGACCGGCTCCGCGAGACCGACCTGCACCGCGTCAACGACCCCTCCTGGTTCCTGTCCGAGGGCGTGGTCGGCGGGGCGATCTACGTCGACCTGTTCAGCGAGAACCTCGGTCGGCTCCGCGAGCAGGTGCCGTACTTCAAGTCGCTGGGCCTAACCTACCTGCACCTGATGCCGCTGTTCGCCGTCCGCCCCGGCGACAACGACGGCGGCTACGCCATCAGCAACTACCGGTCGGTCGACCCGCGGCTCGGCACCATCGACGACCTCCGCCTGCTGGCCGAGGAGCTGCACGCCAACGGCATCTCGCTGGTCCTCGACTTCGTATTCAACCACACCGCCGACGACCACGAGTGGGCCCAACTGGCGCAGGCCGGCAGCCGCGAGCACCAGGAGTTCTACTACCTGTTCCCGGACCGCACCGAGCCCGACCGCTATGAGCAGTCGCTCCGCGAGGTGTTCCCCACCGTCCGCCGTGGCAACTTTACCTGGCACGACGGCATGCAGCAGTGGGTCTGGACCACCTTCAACAACTTCCAGTGGGACCTGAACTACAGCAACCCCGCCGTGTTCCGGGCGATGCTGGAAGAGATGTTCTTCATCGCCAACACGGGCGTAGACATCCTGCGGCTGGACGCGGTCGCGTTCATCTGGAAGCGGCTGGGCACGAACTGCGAGAACCAGCCCGAGGCCCACATGCTAATCCAGGCGTTCAACCGCCTGGCGCGGATCGCGACGCCCGGCCTGCTGTTCAAGTCCGAAGCGATCGTCCACCCCGACGAGGTTGTCCGTTACATCAGCCCCAAGGAGTGCCAGATCTCCTACAACCCGACGCTCATGGCGTTGCTGTGGGAGTCGCTCGCGACGCGGAGGGTGAGGCTGCTCAGGCAGACGCTTTCGCACCGGCACAAGTTGCCCGAGCAGACCTCGTGGGTCAACTACCTCCGCTGCCACGACGACATCGGCTGGACCTTCGACGACGCCGACGCCGCAGCGATCGGGGTCAACGCGTACGACCACCGCCGGTTCCTCAACGACTTCTACACCGGGCAGTTCCCGGGCTCGTTCGCCCGTGGGGTCCCGTTCCAGGAGAACCCGCAGACCGGCGACATGCGGATCTCCGGCACGATGGCGTCGCTCGCGGGCCTGGAGCAGGCCATCGACGAAGACGACGAAGAAAAGAAGGAACTCGCCCTCAAGCGGATGCTGCTGCTGCACGGCGTGACGCTCAGCATCGGCGGCATCCCCCTGCTCTACCTGGGCGAGGAGTGGGGCATGCTGAACGACTACGAGTTCGCCAATGACCCCGCCAAGGCGGGCGACACCCGCTGGATCCACCGCCCCAAGATGCAGTGGGAGTTCCTCGACGAGCTGGACGACCACATCGCGTCGGGGAACGGCTCGATCCGCACCCGCATCTTCACGACCATGCAGCGGATGATTAAGCTGCGCAAGGAGTCGCCGGCCCTGTCGGGGCAGGCCATGGACCTGATCGGCACCTCAAACGACCACGTGCTAGGGTACGTGCGTCGATTCGAGGGGCACCGCCTGGTGGTGCTGGCCAATTTCTCCGAAGAGGAGCAGGTGATCGACGGCAACAAGCTCCGCACCGCGGCGATCGGCAGGTTCTTCCAGGACGAGATCTCCGGCGCCACCTACCCCACCAGCGACCCGATGCGGCTGGGCGCCTACCAGATCCTCTGGCTCAAGAGCGTCTGACGCCCCGCCCTCCGTCGCCGCCCCCACCCTACCGAAGGACCCGGATGTCCACCCAACACCGCCGCGTGCTCGCCACGGATCTCGACGGCACCCTCATCCCCCTCGACGGCGATGAGCAAAACCCGCACGACCTCGGCGTCTTGGCCGACCAGCTGCGCACCCACGATGTCAGCCTGGTGTTCGTCACCGGGCGGCACTTCGAGTCGGCCTTCGGCGCGATTGAGCAGTTCGGCCTGCCGGCGCCCGAGACCATCGTGTGCGACGTTGGTACTTCCATCTTCCACCGCGAGGCCGACGGGCAGTTTGCCCCGGTCGCCGCGTACGCGGACCACCTGGGAGGGCTGATCGCGCCGCTGCCGATCGCCGAACTCCGTGAGCGGTTGTCCCCGGTCGCTGGGCTGCGGGTCCAGGAGGACGAGAAGCAGGGTCCATTCAAGCTGAGCTACTACTCCGACGCCGATCAGCTAGAGCGGCTCGCCGACCAGGTGCAGAAGCGGCTCGACGAGTTGGGCGCGCCCTACTCGCTGATCCACAGCGTCGACCCCTTCAACAACGACGGGCTGCTCGACCTCTTGCCGCGCGGCGTGTCGAAGGCCCACGCCCTCGAGTGGTGGATCGACCGGTGCGGGTGGAGCGACCAGGCCGTGGTGTTCTGCGGCGATTCCGGCAACGACTACGCGGCCCTGACCGCCGGCTACAACGCGGTGGTGGTTGCCAACGCGGACCGCCAGCTCGCCCGCCGCGTGCACGACGCGCACCGGGCCGCGGGCTGGACCAACCGGCTGCGGCTGGCGTCGGGAACCGCCAGCAGCGGCGTGCTGGAGGGCGCTCGTTGGTTTGGCTTGATCGACCCCGGGCCCCCGCCCGCCGACGCCATCGGCGCTGTGCCGGTGACCTCTTCCACGGCGTCGTTCCGCGTGTGGGCGCCGACGCACGAGACCGTCGGTGTGCAACTGGACGGCGGCCAGCGGTTCGAGCTCACCAAGGAGCCCGACGGCTGCTTCGCCGGCGTTGGTCCCGCCGCACCGGGCGACAAGTACCAGTACCTGCTGCACGGCCAGACCGCGCGACCCGACCCGGTTTCGCGCCGGCAGCCGGAAGGCGTGCACGGGCCGTCGGAGGTGGTCGACGCTAATGCGTTCGCGTGGACCGACCAGACCTGGACCGGCGTCGACAAACGCGACCTCGTGATCTACGAGATGCACCCCGGCGCGTTCACCGAAGAAGGGACCCTGCGGTCGGCGATCGCGCGGCTGCCGGAACTGGTCGACCTCGGCGTGACCGCGGTCGAGGTGATGCCGGTGGCCCAGTCACCCGGCAAGTGGAACTGGGGCTACGACGGCGTCAACCTGTACGCGGTCACGCACAACTACGGCGCCCCCGACGACTTCCGGGCATTTGTCGACGCGTGCCACGCCGCCGGCTTGGCGGTGATCCTGGACGTGGTCTACAACCACCTGGGCCCCGAGGGCAACTACCTGTCGGAGTTCGCTCCGTACTTCTCACGCAAGCACCACACGCCGTGGGGCGCCGCTCTCAACTACGACGGCCGCCGCAGCGAGCACGTGCGGCGGTTTGTCGTCGAGAACGCGCTGTACTGGCTCCGCGACCTGCACCTCGACGGCCTGCGGCTGGACGCGGTGCACTTCATGCACGACGACAGCCAGCACACCATCCTCGACGAGATCCGCGTCGCGGTGGCGGACTTCGAGCAGAGTGCCGGCCGCGCCGTGCACCTGATCGGCGAGTCGAACGTGTACGACGAGCGGCTGCTGGCCAGCGTCGGCGGCCTGAAGGGCTACGACGCCATCTGGTCCGACTGCCTGATGCACTCGATCTACACGCACGCCTCGCCCGACTTCAAGCTCACCAACCGCGAGTACCACGGCGCCCACAACCTCCGCGAGGCGCTCGACCACGGCTACCTGTACGAGAGCAGCCAGTACGTGCGCGTCGCCCGCGAGGCCCTGGGCGGCGACCTGCCCGACCGCTCCTACCTTCCATCGCTGGTCACCGCGCTGCAGACGCACGACTCGGTCGGCAACCACCCGGAGGGCAAGCGGATCCACCAGCTGGCGTCCAAGGAGTACCAGCGCTCGGCCGCCGCGCTGATGCTGCTGTACCCCAGCATCCCGCTGCTGTTCATGGGAGAGGAGTCGGCCGTGGACGCGCCGTTCCCGTTCTTCGCCGACTTCCACGACCGCCGCCTGCGTCGGGCCGTCGACAAGGGCCGCATGGCCGAGTACCCCCACCACGACTGGAAGGGCGCGCCGCTGCCGTCGGAACGCCAGTCGTTCCGCATGGCCAAGTGCCACGACCCGAGTCTGCAGGACCAGGCGATGCGCGACTGGTACCGCCAGCTGCTCGCGCTCCGCAAGCAGGGCCTGGCCGCCGGCTGGCTGACGCCCGAGGCCATGTCCTGCGCCCACGACGACTCGTCGCACGTGTTCCGCCTGCAGTACGACAGCCCTGCCGGCGGACCGACCGTGCTGGCCCGGCTCACGCCGAACCACCAGCCGGCCGACCCCATCGAGCTGCCCATCGACGGCCGCGTCACCCACTCCTCGCTGCCGCTGGACAGCGAATCCGCAGGCCGCGTACGACTGGCGCCGAACCATGCCGTGATAGTTAGCCGGTAGGGAGGGCGTCAGCATCGGCCGAGGTGGTCCGTCCGTGTGCCAATCACGACGCTGAGTAGGGGTTGGCCGTCTCAGTTACCAATTACCAATCCCGTCCTGGCTGGCGAGAAAAAGTGCCGTTGTTTCACTCCGAGGCGTCTTTGTCCCTCTCTAAGTGGCAGAGATAGACACCGATTACGATTAGAGGCGCGCTCTTGCGACGGAGGTTGGGCACACCTCGGCGAGTTGTGAGCGGGTGCAACTCAGGTCGGGTGATCCAGCCGCTGTGGCTTACGCGGAACTGTTTCCTACGCGGTGACGGCGTTGACGTATATGCTGGGTGCCACTGTTCGCCTTGCCCGCAGTGGATCCCGGGTACCCGCTTCGCACTGCTGGCGAGCCAACCGTGGCATCCGGCGTCGGATCGTCAAACACACCCTCGGCTGGCTCAACCACTCACGCCGACTCGCCGAGTGCTTCGAGCGGACTGTGCAGAGCGAAGATGCCTTCATCCATGTCGCCATGATCCACCTCATAGCCGATCGCCTCGCCTGAGCGAATTACTAGACAGCCCCCTTAGTAATCCTCGAAGAGTTGCACTTCACTTGGCTTAATGACCGCTGGTAGCTTCTTCTTCTTCGCCTCTTTGATGACCTTCTTCGCGTCAACCGCGGCCCTGAGCGGCGTCGAGCTAATCCACGAGCTGTTCCAGATCGGCTCGGACTCGCCATTGGCAAGCTTGCACAGAGGTTCGCGGTAGGACTGGCCTGTCCCGCTGTGCAGCGTTGCTCGCTGTAGCCAGATCTCTAGATAGCCAGTGTTCGGGACGCTCCCGAACTTTCGTAGCGTGCGATCAACTACGGCTTGTTTCTCTGCTGTCGTACTGACCAGGCTGAGCAGCTTGCTCAGAATCGCCATAGTCGTGGGCTGCGTCTTAGGACTGTGGAAGGCTATGTCGATAACGATGCTAATCAGAGCCTGCAGGCTGTAAGGGGGTTCAGCCCACTTATCTACCCGGTTCAGATACTGCGCCAAGGCAGTCTGGAGACTGCCCGAGTTGGGGTAACGCATGCCGTGGTTGCGAATCAGAAGCAGGTGTTTCTCGGCATTGCGGTCACCCTTGATGGAGGCGTTCCATTCCTGCTTGTCCTTCTTGACTGAGCCCGCTATGACGTCGGTGTCGATTTTGGTCTTCTGTGAGTTAAGCTTGAACCCTAGATCGACTAGCGATTCCGCGATGCACTTCAGGATCGCTTCGCCGACCACCACGCTTTCCGCAAAGATGCGGTAGTCGTCGCGATATCGCAGGATCTGGTAGTCCTGGATCCCAGCTGTCTGAATGGCTTCGGCGATTTGCAGATCCGCGTAGCCGAGGACCATCTCGGCGATAAAGTCCATCAGGACAGAGCCCTGTGGGATGCCGTTGGTCTGGCCTTGCCTCATGTCTTGGATGCCACTATCGATTACGTTCCCAAGCAGACTGAAGTCGCGTCGTTTCAGCTTTGCGACGCGTTTGGTGTGAAGCGCCCATGCGATCGAGTGGGTGTACATTGCCCCGTAGCAATCACTGATGTCTGCGTGAATCAAGACGCCGTAGTCGAGTGACAACTCGATCGAGCGTTGCTCGATTGCTTGCCACCATTTGAGGATCTGCTCGGCCTTGTCCCGCTTCTTCGAACGCGACTGGACGGGCAAGCTCATCGCAGCGATTCGGTCAGGCTGACTGAAGTCAGCGAACCGCTGCTTGATGGCATCCCAATTCGCCGATTCGGTGATTTGATGGACCAGATCGACGTAGAGCACAGGGTGGCAGAGTTGGATGGGCCTCCATGCAAACCGACCATCTTTGTTGCTGAGAATCGTGTGGCTCGCGTCGTCCAGATCGCGAGGGTCGGAAGAACGCAGCCCCCGGAGGTCCTTCCCAACAAGCTCTCTTGACACGCCCTGTAGTAAGCTGTCGAAACTGAAGTAGCCTGGAAGATCGAAGTTGCAGTAACTGTCGTGCTTCAAGAAGAAGGCGCGAGCTTCCGAGGCCGACAGGTCAAGAACCGAGCGGCTCGATGGCTTACTCTTCCTGGCGTCTTTTCCGGCTGCCTTCTTCTTCGCCACTACACCGCCTCCCCGACCACTTGTTCCGCCGCCGCCACGCTCGGCCCGACGCTCAGGAGCTTCGGCAGCCGCGTGTTGCGGAGGCCGGCTCGGTGACATTGCTAGCTTGCCAGCAGTGTGAGGCGGGTACCCAACACGCACTGCCAGACGGTCGCAACGCAATCCTAGTCGATTAGCTCAACTTCACTAGACTACCGTTTGCAAACTGAGCGAGGTTGCATCGTCCGCGGTGCCGTAGAGCGACAGCGAACTGGCCGGGGTTGTCACAACCGCCGTAGAGTCGTCCCTTTAGTAAGGGGCGTTAGCGCCGCTAACCTTCGGCAAATCTAGCGGTTCTGAAGCCAATCAGCTTCACCGTCCTGAGCACCATAGAGCTAACTCGTCTTGCTCTACCGGCGCACCTCTCACGCACAAAGCGGGGCGTAGATGCGCCGCTTCACCCCCCTCAGCGTTCTGTCCGATGCGTTCTGTCCAAAAACACGAGCGGAGGGGACAAAACTCGGGGCGCATTGCGGCCCTGACTAGTTGTAACTGCTTTTGTAATAGTGGGTTAGGCAAGTGCCTCCAGTGGGGCCGCAGGGGTTTTGTCCGATCTTGGCTGGCCAATAGCGGACAGAACCAAATCGGACAGAACCCACGGCTCAACGCGAAGCGTTCGGCCGTTGGGGTCCGACGCCTGTTGGTTGCCGTTGGCGCGTAGCAATCCACCAGTATTGGACCGCGCCGGGTGGCCGTTTTCTACGAGAAACTGGGGAGCGAATCCCTGCTCGCTTCAGCAGCCGCGACCCCGTTAGCTGCCGCGGCCCGTCAACTTCCCCGGTACGTTGAGTACCCGAACGGCGAGAGCAGCAGCGGCACGTGGTAGTGGCCCCCCTCGGGGTCGAAGCAGAACTCGATCTCCACCCGCGGGAAGAACGAGTCGCGGCCCTGGGCGGTGAAGTAGGCGGCGGTCTCGAAGCGGAGCACGTACACGCCCTCGTCGGCGCCGCCGGGCGGCAGCAGGTCGGTGATGCGGCCGTCGGCGTTAGTGGCGGCGGACGCCAGCTCCTGGCGCGCGCCGCCTTCGGTGACCAGCAGCAGCTGCACCTTCACGCCCGCGGCGGGCCGGCCGGTGGAGGTGTCGAGCACGTGGGTGGTGATGGGGCTCATGCGGAGTGGTTGGTTGGGGGCGAGAGTTTTTCAAGCCGCAGCATCGTGATCTTCCGCTGCTCCCGCGCGGCGATCCCAAACTCGTCGGCGGGCGGGTTGGTGAGCCGATCTTCGAGAATCTCGAGCATCTCGGCCGCGGACTTCCCGGATGCGCAGACGATGAAGGTCTTGCCAAACCGCTGCTCGTACTCCTTGTTAGCATCGGCCAGGCGCCGCAGCGTCGGTTCGTCGGCTTCCGCGGCGCCTGCCTGCTCGCCCGCGGACCAGCGGCTGTTGCCCGCGTACTTCATCCGCATCGAGTCCAGGTCGCCGATCCGGGGGTGGCTCTCAAACGCCTCGACCCAGGCGGAGGTCGGCATCGCGTTGAAAACGAGTTCGGCCGCGTGCGTCACCGCGGCGGCGTCGGCGAACGGCCGGGCGGCGGCCATCTTGTTGGCCCAGAACTTGGCGCCGCAGCACGCCTTCAGCTCCTTGGCGGCGTCCGTATCGTCGAGCTGGTTCAGCCACTTGATGACGCTGGGGCTCACAGCAGCCGCCCCCTTCCCGCTTGCGCGGGCGCGCCGCGGAGCAAAGTCTTGAGCACCTGGCCCCGCAGCTCACGGCCCTCGTACGGCGTCAGCGGGTGGCGGTGCAGCAGGTCGGCGCCGCGCACGGTGAACGTGGCCTCGGGGTCGAGCAGCACGAGGTTGGCGTCGGCGCCCTCGCGCAGGCCGGCCGGCAGGCCGACGAGCTCGGCCGGCCGGTCGCACAACCACCGCACAACGTCGCTGAGCGAGAAGCCGCGCGCGGCGGCCTCGGTCCAGACGACCGGCAGCATGAGCTGCAGCGAACTGACGCCGCCCCACGCCTCTTCGAAGTCGCCGCTGGCTTGCTGCTTCAATTCTGGCGGGCAGGGCGAGTGGTCCGACGCGACGAAGTCGATCACGCCGGACGCCAACCCGCCCCACAGCGCGTCGCGGTTGGCGGCGTGCCGGATCGGCGGCGCGCACTTGAACTGCGTCGCCCCGTCGGGGATCTCCTCGGCGGCGAACGCCAGGTAGTGCGGGCAGGTCTCAACCGTGAGGGGCAGGCCCTCCTCCTTCGCCTCCTGCAGCAGCGGCAGGCAGGCGGCGTCCGCCAGGTGGACAATGTGTGTGCGGCAGCCGTACTCCCGGCAGAGGCCGATCAGCAGCTCGATCGCCGCCCGCTCGAACCTGCCGGGCCGGGTGGCGGCGTACTGCTGGTAGCTGCGCGGGTCGTCGGGCGGTTCGACCGGCGACTCGATCTCGGCGTGCGCCAGCAGCACCGAGCCCCGCTCGGCGATCACCGGCATCGCGGCCCGCAGGTCCGATTCGGTCGCGGCGGGGAACTCGTCGATCCCGCTGTGGCAGAGGAACGCCTTGACGCCCAGCACGCCCGCGTCGAGCAGCCCCGGGAGCTCGCTCGCGCTGCCGGCGACCAGCCCGGCGTAGAAGCCCACGTCCACGCTCAGCTGGCCCGCGGCCGCGCGGCGCTTGGCCTCTAGCGCATCGACGCTGGTGGTGACCGGCGAGCTATTGAGCGGCATGTCGACCAACGTGGTGACGCCGCCGGCCGCGGCCGCGGCGGTCCCGGTGGCGAAGCCCTCCCAGTCGGTGCGTCCCGGCTCGTTGAGGTGCACGTGCGTGTCGACCAGCCCGGGCAGGATCGCGATGTCGCCCAGCTCCCGCACAGTTGAGGCGGTGGGTGGGTCGTCGTAAGGGTCGATCGCGGCAATGGAACCGCCGCGCACCACCACCGTCGCGGACAGCTCCCCTGCGGGCGTCACCACCCGACGGCTGCGGAACGCGAGGTTGGCGGGTTCGCTGGGCGAGGCTGGCACGGTGGGTCCAAATGGCTATGTTGGTGGGGTCCCCCAACTGTAACACGAATGATCGGGTAAAGCATGGCCACGAGGGTCTCGCACAACGCCTACGGCAAGCACCGGGTGCGGATCAGCAAGGTCCGCCGGCCCCGCCAGGCGCCGCCCAACGCGGAGCGTCACGAGCTGGTCGAGGTGGCGGTGGACGTCGAGCTGCAGGGCGACTTCGAGGCCGCGTTTACCCACGGCGACAACCGCCAGGTGATCGCGACCGACACCTGCAAGAACACGCTGTACGTGCTGGCCAAGGATCACCCAATCGATTCGGTGGAGTCGTTCGGCAGGGCCGTGGCGGAACACTTCCTCGGCCGCTACGCGCACGTCGAGCAGGTCGACGTGCGGCTGGTGGAGCAGGTGTGGGACCGTCTCGCGGGGTCCGACCACTCGTTTGTCGCGGCCCAGAAGATGACGCCCACCGCGGCCGTGACCCACCGCCGCGGCGAGTCGCCCGCGGTCGTCGGCGGGCTAGAGCGGCTTACCATCGCCAAGACCACCGAGAGCGGCTTTGTCGACTTCCACCGGGACGAGTTCCGCACGCTGGCGGACACCACCGACCGGATCCTGGCGACCGAGATGACCGCCGCTTGGCGCTACAGCGCGGCGGAGGCCGACTACGCCGCGGCCCGCGAGTCGATCGTCGCCGCGCTCTTGGAGCGGTTCACCGACCACTACAGCCACAGCGTACAAGAGACGCTGTACCTGATGGCCGGCGCCGCGCTCGCGGCCTGCGCCGACATCGGCCAGATCACGCTGACGATGCCCAACAAGCACCACCTGCTGGCCAACCTGGCGCCGTTTGACCGCGAGAATGAGAACGAGGTGTTCGTCGTGACGGACGAGCCGTTCGGCTACATCACGGCGACCGTCGATCGGGAGTAGCCGGCGCTACTCCGCGAGTTGGGCCAGCGTCAGGGCGAGCGTCTGCACGCCGGCGGAGATCTGCTCCGGCGTGCTAAACTCGTCCGGCCGGTGGGACACGCCCCCGCGACACGGGATAAAGATCATCCCGGTCGGGGCGATGCGGGCCATGAACAGCGAGTCGTGGTAGGCCCGGCTGATCATTCGCTGGTGTTTCAGGCCGAGCACGGCGACGGCGGATTCGGCGGCGGCGATCAAGCTGTCGGCGGCCTGCGCCGGCGGGTCCGCGTTCAGCTCGCGCGACTCCAATTGCACGCCGCGGCGGTCCGCGATGGCGGCGAGCGCTTCCTGAATCTCGGCGGCGACGGCGTCGCGGTTCTGCCCGTCGATGTCGCGGATGTCTAGCGAGAACGCGACGCGGCTCGGGATCGAGTTGACGGCGCCGGGGTGCACATCGAGTCGGCCCACCGTGGCGACCAGGTCTGGGCTGCGGCTCTCCTTGGCCAGCCGCTCGATCGCCAGCGTCATCTCGGCCGCCGCGTTGAGCGCGTCCCGGCGGCTGGGCATCAGCACCGCGCCCGCGTGGCCCCCCTCGCCGATGATGGCGAACTCGAACGCCGCCGGCGCCGCGATAGCGGTGACCACGCCGATGTCGAGGCTCGCAGCCTCCAGTTCGGGTCCCTGCTCGATGTGCAGCTCGACGAACGCGTGGTAGTAGTCGCCCGGCAGGGCAACGTCGGCCAAACTGCCGCTGAAGCCGGCCTGCTGGCGCACCGTATCGTACGTGTCTCCGTCCGAGTCTCGCATGTCGGCGAGCGCGTCGGGCGTGATGGCGCCGGACATCAGGCGGCTGCCGGTGCAGCCCATGCCGAATCGGGTGGGCTCCTCCGACGTGAACATCACCACCTCGATCGAACGCCGCGGCCGGCAGCCGGCCTGCTTGAGCACGCGGATTGCTTCTAGCGCGCCGAGCACGCCAACCGTCCCGTCGTATATGCCGGAATGAGGGATCGCGTCGGTGTGCGACCCGGAGCCGACCGCCGGCAGTACGGGCTCGCTCCCCTCCCAGCGGGCGAACGTGTTGCCGATCGGGTCCACCCGCACCGTGAGGCCCGCCTGCTCGTAGAGCCCGCGGAGAAACGCCCGGGCGCGGAGGTCGGTCTCGGTGAACACGACCCGCGTGACGGCGGGCGGCGGCTCGGGGCAGTCGCTGATCGCGGCGAGCTGCTCCAGCTCGTTCACGACACGCTCGACGTTGACGGGGGGCGGATCGAGGCTCATGACGGTTCACCGGACCCCACGTGCTGGCAGGCGCCGAGCGGGTCGCGGTGGATGTCCTTGTAGTAGATGTAGGCGGCGGGGGTCTTGCCCATGGCGACGAACCACTGCGGGCAGTAGGAGGCCATCCAGATGCTGTCGCCTTCAGCGACCGGCATCCAGTCGTCCGCCAGCCGGTAAACGCCCTGCCCCGCCTTCATGTACAGGCCGTGCTCCATGACGTGCGTCTCGACAAACGGCAGCGTCGCGCCGGGCTGGTAGGTGAAGACATTGACCGCCATGTCGAACGCGGGGTCGACCGGCAGGAGCGTCGCGAGCATCGCGTCGGCGTCGCCGAGGAACGGGTCGCAGGGAGCGTCGGCGAGCGTGCCGACCACCCGCGCGGGCGCGGTGACGCCGGCGAGCGGCTCGTAGCGTTTCTCGAACACCAAGAGCCGGGCGCCCTCGTCGGCTCGCAGGTCGTAGGACTCGTCGGCCGGGAGCCAGGCGAAGCCGTCGGCCGCCAGCGGTTGCCCGTCCAACCGGGCCTTGCCCTCGAGCACGTAGACCAGCCGCTGCACGCCAGCCGACGCGCCGGTGGAACGCGCCTCCCGACCACCGTGCACCAGGTACTGGACGAACCTCGGGCCGCCCTGCATCGCGGGGCTGATCAGCACCACGCCCTCGGCGCCCTGCCAGTTGGCCAGCGGTGAGAAGACGTGGCCGTCCGGGGCGATGAGCGCGTGGGTCGACTTGATCAGGGTGCGGGTCGAACCGAAGGGGCTGCTCAAACGGTGCTCCTTTGTTGTTTGGCGAGGTTTAGGACCAGCTGGGTCAGCACCTCGATGCCGACCGCGACGTCCGCGGCGTCGACGCGCTCGTCGGGGTGGTGGCTGACCGCGCCCGGGTGGCGGAGGAACAGCATCGCGACCGGGAAGCGGTGGGCCAGCATGACCGCGTCGTGCCCGGCGCCGCTCAGCACCTGCAAGGGGCGGCCGCCGCAGTGCTCGACCGCGGCTTGCAGGTGCCCGGCCAGGCCGGGGTCCATCGCGATAGCACGCTGCGAGGTCTCTTCCAGCAATTCGAACTCAACGCCCTCGATCTCTGCGATGGAGTGGGCCGCCGCCACGAGGTCGCGCACCGCGGCCTCGCGGGGGGCGTCGTCGCGGTGGCGCACGTCGAGCGAGACCTCCGCCTCGGCGGCCACCACGTTCGGGGCGTTGGGAGTGACGTGGATCGACCCCACCGTGGCCCGCAGTTCTTCTACGCCAGCGGCGTGGTCGCGGACGTGAGAGACAAACCTCGACGCGCACAGCAGCGCGTCCTGGCGGAGGTGCATCGGCGTGGTGCCGGCGTGGGCGGCCCGCCCGCGGAACGCCAGCCGCAGCCGGCTCTGCCCGGCGATGCCCCCGACCACGCCGACCGGCAGCCCCTGCTCTTCAAGCACGGGGCCCTGCTCGAGGTGGGGCTCGATGAAGCCGACCACGTCCCGCGGGTCGTAGCCGCAGCGGTCGATCGCGTCGGGGTCGAGGCCGAAGCCGGCGATCGCGTCACGCAGGCTGATGCCGTCGGCGTCGCGGCGTTCGAGCCACTCGCTCGGGAACGCGCCGGCGACCGCGGCGCTGCCAAGATAGGGCTTGCTGAACCGCACGCCCTCCTCCTCGCTGAACGCGACCACGTCGAGGTGGAACGGCAGGTCCTCGCCGCGCAGGCGTTCGGCCACGGCCAAGCCCATCAGCACCCCCAGCACGCCGTCGAAGGCGCCGGCGTTGGGGACGGTGTCCAGGTGCGATCCGAGCAGCAGCACACGGCGCTCGTGCTGCCCGGCCAAGCGGCCAACCAGGTTGCCCGCGTTGTCGACCCGCGGGACGAGCGACGCCTCGCTCATCCATCCAGCCAGCAGGTTGTGGGCGATGCGCATCGGGGGCGTGAGGTACCTGCGGGTTAGGCAGGCGGGGTCCTCCGAGCACGCGGCGAGCTGGCCGCAGCGAGTCATCACCGTTTCCGTCAGCGCCGCCACGCTTGCTGGGTTGGGCTGTTGCGGCTGCTGCACGGGCGAGACCTATGGCATTGACGCTCGCGGCGGGGCGTCCTATCGTGAAACCAGGCGGTAACTTACAGCATATCTAGCCCGCGAGAGCCGGACAATCTGCCTGCCGGTTTTCGGGGCGCGCCCAGCCGGCCGTGATCCCGCCATGCGTGACCACCTCGTGTTCTATCTGAACGGCGCACGGCTTGAAGTGCGTGGGCCTGCCGTCGGCCGCACGCTGACCGATTTCCTCCGCTACGGCGACGCACCGTCAACGCAGCCGCTGACCGGTACCAAGGTGGCCTGCGCCGAGGGCGACTGCGGCGCCTGCACCGTGCTGGTCGGCCGGCCCGACCCGGCCACCCGGCGCCTCGTCTACCAGGCGATCGACGCGTGCATCGCGTTCGTCTACCAGATGGACGGCGCGCACGTGCTGACGGTCGAGTCGCTGGCCGTTGACCGGCAGCTGTCTGACGTGCAGCAGGCGATGGTCGACTGCCACGGCAGCCAGTGCGGGTTCTGCACGCCGGGCTTTGTGATGGCGTTGCACGGGCTCCGCGCCAATCAGCCGTCGTCCGGATTGAGCGAGGAAGAGCTGCGCGTCGGGCTCTCCGGCAACCTCTGCCGCTGCACGGGGTACGCCCAGATCCTGGAGGCCGCGCACTCGATCGAGTCCTGCGCCGCCGAGCCGCTCGACGACCGCTACGACGCCGCCCAGATCGCCACCGACCTGGCCGCCCGCTGCCGCGAATCGGTGCACGTTAACGCCGGACCCAGCGCTGAGTCGAATGGGAAGCCCCAGACCACCACGGCGCCAGTGGAGGCCTTTGTGCCAGCGACGCTCCAGGAGCTGATTGCCGCCCGAGCCGCACGCCCGGACGCGCGGCTGGTGGCCGGCGCCACCGACCTGGGCGTGCAGCACAACCACGGCAAGATCGCCCCGCAGAGCGTCATCGTCATGTCCCGCGTTCCGGAGCTTAACCGGCTCGACGTGGATGAGCACGAACTGGTCATCGGCGCCGCGGTCACGTGGAGGCAGATCGAGCAGGCAACTGCTGACGCATTGCCGGAGTATTCTCGGCTGCTGAGCCGCTTCGGCAGCCCCCAGGTGCGCCACGCTGGGACGCTCGGGGGAAACCTGGCGAACGCGTCGCCGATCGCCGACTCGATCCCGCTGCACATGGTCGCCGAGTCGACCCTCCGCATCGCCGGGCCCGACGGAAGTCGCGAAGTGCCGATCGAAGACTTCTATCTCGGCTACAAGGAGCTGGACCTCCACGCCGACGAGGTGCTCGAGTCGGTCACCACCCCTCTGCCCGGCCCTGAAGTGCAGTTGACGCTACACAAAGTGTCAAAGCGGCGCGACATGGACATCAGCACCGTCACCGCGGCGTTCTGGCTCGATATGCAGGGCCAGACGATTCGGGAGGCCCGCGTAGCGCTGGGCGGAGTTGGCCCGGTTGTCGTCCGCGCTCGGCGCGCGGAGGCTGCGCTGCAGGGCCAGAGGCTGTCGCTCGACGCGATGCGGCGCGCCGGCCGCGCGGCCCGCGATGAGGTCGCGCCGATCTCCGACGTCCGCGGCAGCGCCGCGTACCGGCTGCAGCTCGTCGAGAACCTGTTCGTGAAGTGCCTGCACGACCTATCCGAAGCCTCCGAGCCGGCCTCCAGGACCGCTTAGCCATGCCCGCCGTTGGTCAACCACTTCCGCACGAATCGGCCGAGGGCCACGTGACCGGCGGCGCGCGGTACATCGACGACCTGCCCCGGCTGGCGGGTGAGTTGAGTGTGGCGTTCGTCGGCGCGCCGGTGGCTTCGGGCCGGATCAAGTCGATCAAAACGGCCGCCGCCCGGACGGCGCCCGGCGTGGCGTGCGTCATCACCGCGGCCGACCTGGCGGGGCCCAACCATTTTGGTCCGATCATCTCTGACGAGCCGTTCCTGGCCGAGGGCGAAGTCTTCTACCTCGGCCAGCCCGTGGTCGTGATCGGCGCTGAGACTCCTGAGGCGGCGGCGCACGCCAAGAAGCTGGTCAAGATCGAGTGCGAGGAGCTCAAGCCGGTCCTCACCATCGATCAGGCGATTGCTGCGCGGTCGTTCATCGGCCCCGAGCGGCGGATGACCAGCCTGCTGGCCGAGGACGATCAGGCCTACGCCGCCGCGTTCCGCGAAGCGGCGCACGTCGTCGAGGGTCGGTTCCACAGCAACGGGCAGGAGCAGTTCTACTTTGAGACCCAGGCCGCCCTCGCGGCGCCCGGCGAGTCCGGCGCGATGCACGTGACGTCGTCCACCCAGAACCCGACCGAGACCCAAGCGGTCGTGGCCGAGTCGCTCGGGCTCGGCTTCCACCAGGTGGTGTGCGAGTGCCCGCGCATGGGCGGCGCCTTCGGGGGCAAGGAGACGCAGTCCGCGTTGACGGCCATCATGGCGGCCCTGGTCGCGCACCACACCGGCCGCCCGGCCCGCGTGGTGCTACCCCGTGATGACGATATGAACATCACTGGCAAGCGCCACCGCTACCAGACCGACTACCGCGTCGCCTGCGACGCCGACGGGCGGCTGGTCGCGGCTGAGATGCACTTCTACTCTAACGGCGGCGCCTTCGCCGACCTGTCGACCTCGGTCATGGAGCGGAGCATGCTGCACGCGGACAACGCGTACCACATCCCGCACATGCGCATCGTCGGCAAGGTGTGCCGCACCAACCTGCCTCCCAACACCGCGTTCCGCGGGTTCGGCGGGCCTCAGGCGATTGCGGTCATCGAGAACGCGCTGCAGCAGCTCGCCGAACGGTCCGGCATCGACGCGTGGGACCTCCGCCGCCGGAACCTGTACCGCGACGGCGACCCCGACCGGCAGCTCACCCAGTACCGCCAGATTGTCCGCGAGCACGTGCTGGAGGAGATCTTCGACCAGCTCGACTCCGATTCCGACTACCGCGCGCGTCGGGAGGAGATAAAGCAGTTCAACACCGGTAGCCGCACCCACGTGAAGGGCCTGGCGGTCACCGCGGTTAAGTTTGGCATCTCGTTCACCACCAAATTCCTGAACCAGGCCAACGCGCTGGTCAACGTCTACACCGACGGCACGGTGCAGGTGTCGACCGGCGGCACCGAGATGGGCCAGGGCCTGAACACCAAGATCAAGCAGCTCGTTGCTGACGAGTTCGGGCTGGACCCTTCCCGCGTGCGGGTGATGAGCAGCTCGACCGAGAAGAGCAACAACGCCTCGCCGACCGCCGCCAGCGCCGGCGCCGACCTCAACGGCGCGGCGGCGCTGGACGCGTGCCATCGCATCAAACGCCGGATGAAGGACTACGCCGCCGGGCTGCTGGGCAGCGCCGAGCGCGGGCTCACCCCGGCGCCGGAGCACATCCGGCTGGAAGACGGCCTGGTGTACGACAACCGCGAAGCCGGCCGGGCGAATGCCATCGACTTCGGCAAGTTCTGCGCGATGGCCCGCCGCGAGCGCGTCGACCTCGGCGCCCGCGGGTTCTTCGCCACGCCCGGAGTCGACTACAACCGCGAGACCGGCCGGGGCAACCCGTTCTACTACTACACCACCGGCGCGGCGGTGGCCGAGGTGACCATCGACCGCTTCACCGGCGAACTCACGCACGACCGGACCGACATGCTGATGGACGTCGGGCGGATGATCAACCCCGGCATCGATCGCGGGCAGGTGATCGGCGCCTACATCCAGGGCGTCGGTTGGGTCACCAACGAGGACCTCCGCTACGACGACTCGGGCCGCCTGCTGTCGACCGGCCCCACCACTTACAAGATCCCCAACGTGACCGACCTGCCGCGCACGCTGAACGTGGCGTTCATCGACAACCCCAAGCAGTCCTGCAACATCCGCCGCAGCAAGGCGGTGGGCGAGCCCCCGCTGATGCTGGGCATCGCCGTGTGGGCGGCCGCGCGAGACGCCCTTGCCAGCCTGGCCGCCGGCCGCCCGTTCGACCTCGCGATCCCGGCCAGCGGCGAGGAGCTGCTGATGCGGATTACGGAACTCGCCGCGCCGCACGACGCCGGCCGGCCACAGCCCGCGGCGGCGCCATGAACGAGCACGCCCTACACCAGCGCTGTGTAGAGCTCTGCGCCGCGGCCGACCCGTTCGCGATTGTCACGCTGGTCGAGGCCGCCGGGTCCACCCCCTCGGACGCCGGCGCCAAGATGCTCGTCACGCCCGCCGGGCTCGACCTCGGCACCGTCGGCGGCGGGCGCGTCGAGGCGAAGGCGATCGGCGTCGCCCAGCAGATGCTGGCCGGCGGCGATCGAACCCTGCTGGTCGACTGGAGCCTGCGGACCGACGTCGGCATGACCTGCGGCGGCCGCGTGAAGCTCTACTTCGAAGTCGTCAACCGGTCCGACTGGCCCGTGGTGATCTTCGGCGCCGGGCACGTGACCCAGGCGCTTGCGTCGCTGCTGGCGACCCTCCCGTGCCAGGTCACGTGCATCGACCCCAGGCCCGAGTGGCTCGGCAGGCTGCCGGCCGGCGTCCGGGCGATCGAGTGTGCCGAGCCGGCCGAGCGGGTGACCGAGCTGGCGCCCAACGCGTTTGTGCTCTGCATGACGCGTGGCCACAAATCGGACCTGCCCGTGCTGCGGCAGATCTACCAGCTCCCGCGTTCGTTCCCGTTTGTCGGAGTGATCGGCAGCCGCGCTAAGGCCAAAGTGCTCCGCAGCGAACTGGTCGAGGGCGGTTGCCCCACAGACCGGCTCGACTTCTATTGCCCGGTCGGTCTGCCGATCGGCTCGAACCACCCGGCCGAGATCGCGGTGAGCATCGCCGCGCAGCTGCTCGAGGCGCGCGACCGCGTCAACGATCAGTCGGCCAGCGCATCAGCCGATTGAGTCGAGCGCCGCCAGGATGGCGTCGACGTTCTCGCTGCGGGCGCCGTGACCCATCAGGCCGATCCGCCAGCACTTGCCCGCCAACGCGCCGAGCCCGCCGCCGATCTCCAGGTTGTGCTCGTTCAGCAGCCGCTTGCGGGCGGCGGCCTCGTCGGCAATCGTGTCGGGCACCTTCACCAGGTTCAGCATCGGCAGCGAGTGGTCGGGGTCCGACGCGTACTCGAAGCCCCGCTGCAGCAGCCCTGCCTTGAGCTGCTGGTGGGCCGACTCGTGCCGCGCGAAGCGCTCGTCGAGCCCCTCCTCCAATGCCAGCCGCAGCGCCTCGTGCAGCGCGTAGTTCATGTTCACCGGCGCGGTGTGGTGGTACGCGCGGCTGCCGCTCCAGTAGTTGCCCACAAGTGTCAGGTCGAGGTACCACGAGTTGACCTTCGACCCGCGGCCATTCACCTTGTGCATCGCCCGCTCAGACAGCGTAACCGGCGCCAGGCCCGGTGGGCACGACAGGCACTTCTGGGTGCCGCTGTACGCTGCGTCGACGCCCCACTTGTCGATTTCAACCGGCAGGCCCGCGAACGACGTCACGCAGTCCATCACCAGCAGGCCGCCGTGCTTGTGGACCGCGTCGGCCAAGCGGTCAAACGGCTGGTGCACGCCGGTGGAGGTTTCTGCGTGGACGACCGCCAGCAGCTTCGGCTTCAGCTCCTCCACGCGGGCGATGAGCGTGTCCTGGTCGAACGCCAGGCCCCAGTCGATCTCCATGGTCTCGACCTCGCCGCCCGCCCGGCCTGCCTTGTCCGCCAGCCGGCCGCCGAACACGCCGTTGACGCCGATCAGGCAGCGATCGCCCGGCTCGACCAGGTTGTCCATCAGCATCTCAGCGCCGGCCGAGCCCGTCCCGGAGCACGCGAGGGTCATCTCGTTCTCGGTCCGGAACACCGCCTGCAGCATCTCGCGGACCTCGTTCATGACCCGCATGAACTCGGGGTCCATGTGGCCGATGCACGGCTTGGACAACGCCTCGAGCACCGACGGCGCCACCGGCGAGGGGCCGGGGCCGTGGAGCAGGCGGGTAGGGAGGTTCAGCGGGGGGAAGCTTGCAGGCATCGATCGATCGCGTGGCTTGGGGGCGAGGTTGGGGTGCCCGCGCTTTCTAACACAGAAGCGCCGCCGGGTCGAGCAGAGATGCGGGCTTCTGCGGCGCCACCCTGCCCCGCAACGCCATGGGTGAGGCGCCGGCCGATCGCCTACCCGATCCGCGCCAATACGCTGGACCACCACCAAGCGGGCAAGAGACGTTGCCACCCGAGGGCCCTGCCCGCAACGATCTCATCAGCCGCCGGGCGTTAGCCCCCGGTTCGTCTCACCGGCCCCGCCGCCAAGCTTTGCTCCTCCCTGTCCAACGCGTTTTGTCCGAAAACACGAAGCGAGCGGACAAAACCCAGCCCACCCGTCGACCCCTCATCACTGTTCAACGCTTCCCCCGCAGGTTCCGCCGCGGCGGCCGCTTGTGTGACCTGCGCTGGTTTTGTCCGATCCGGCGCATCGGCGTCGGACGATTGCTCAGTCGGCGGCTGCTCGTCGACTGTGGCGGCGACGCGTACGGCAATCTCCCGCAGCGCGGCCGGGACTGGCGACTCGCGTTTCGCCCTGGCGGGCGGCGCTGCTTGATCGACTTCCGGCAGGCTTTGCTTTGGGTCGCCCGGCTTCCGGCCGGCGATCCGTTCAATCTGATCCTCGATGGCCCACTGCTGCGGCAGGCTGGGAACCTCGCGGCGCATGACCTCCTTCACCGCGCCTACGACCCGCTCCAGCTCGACCCGCCGCCGCCGGTCCGCGCGGCGCCGCTCGTCGCGGCGTTCCTGCCGTTCCACCAGCCAGGCCGCGGCCCGCCAGTGCGTTTCCGCCGCGCGCCGCACCGCCTGCAGCGGCCCCAGCCGCGCGGCCATCTTGGCCCGCCGCACCTCGAGATCAAAGTCCTCATCGCCGTCCCGCTCGCGGCGGATCGTCTTGACGCTGCACCCCACGTACTCGGCCGCGCTGCCGAGCGTCATCCCCGCCGTGAGCAGTGCGCAAACCTCCCGCCGCTTGGTCTCATCCAACACCCGTGGCCGACTCATGGTTACCCCCCGTCGATAGCGTATAGAAAGCGAGTGTGTACACACGTACACACTCGCTTTCTACCCGACAGGGTGGCCTGGTTTCTACCAAGAACCCCGGAGAAAGCAGCGTTTGAGGCGCCACCGTAGGCCGGACCAAGCGGCGCGAAAAGCAAGCCACCCCGCCACGCCCAACCGCCGCGCCGTTCCGGCAATCTGACGTCCGATGCATGGCCAGATCGGTTCCGCCGGAGCAGCGCGGCGGTTGCGTCGGTTCGCCAGGTCGGATTCCTGCGCCGCTCGATCCGGCCTGCGGCTGGGGTGGCGTTAGATTTACGTCACAGCAGGTATCCACAGCTCTCCGAGCAGTGAGGAATGCCGTTTCAGGGAAACGGCGGTACGCTCGGTCGCCCCTCGCCACTGTCCGCTCGTCTGGAAATGCGGAGCGAGGAAAGCAATTGCACTGCCGTACCGTGGCCTCCGCCGGGTCGTGCGTAGCGCACTGGCCGAGCTACCGTGCCGGAGCGGTTTCCCCGGGCAGATCAATCCAGACGGTCTCTAGCCCGCTTTCCGTCAGGACTTCGAAGCGATAGCGCTCGCATAGAGGAGTCCGTACGACGAACTTTGTGCGGACTCCGTCCGATGGAACGCTTACAAGGCTCGCCGGCATTCCGTTGTTGGCCCAGGAGTTGAGGTAGACTCCGCTGGACTTTTCATCACGGTGAGTGGCGTAGAGTTTGCCAGCAAGTTCAAAAGAATTCTCGTCGTCAGGTGAACGGGCATCGAGAGGCGTGGCGACCACGTGCCTGGCTAGGGCGCCTTTGCTGTGGATGGCGAAACGAATGCAATGTCGGCCGCCGAACTCTTTAGAAACGACAACGTCTTTGCAGAAAAGCTTCGATTCCTTCAGTTCGACAGGAGCCTTCAGTTGATCCGTTGCAAACCATGCTCTGCTTGTGATGTCAGTGCCCTCGACCAAAACGACTTCGATCTCGGCGTCTTTCGCAAGAGGGGCAGGCGGAGGAAGGATCGGAAACGCTTCGCCAGGGCCAATCCAGATTTGAAGTCCGCTGGGGACGACCCCGTGAGAGCTGAGGTGGCTGATTGGTGAGTTCCCTTGCCCAGGTCCCCAGTACTGGTGACCTGAGCTGCGTGCCATCAACTGTTGTCTTGTGTAGCCATGACTCAACGGCGCAGCCTCCCTCTCTATCTTGGTCTGATGGGGAAGGCGCCATTGTTTCAGAGATAATTGTCGAAGAGAGACCTCTACCGGATGCTCCCCTTGGTTCAGTAGTTTGATGAGAAGGCGCTGTTGATTGTGGGGAACCTTGGCGTCGGGATCTGGCCAGGCCTCCAATTCAATCCTTAGTTGCTGCGGCGGCAACTCGGTGATCTCGCCGACCGCTTCGATCATCGCGGGCCCGTCGGACGAGAACCTGCCAGATCGCTTGATGTCGACCTCAATCCGTTTGCCCTCATAGGGAGCGAACTGTTCACGCAGGGGCGCGGCGACCCTGTCGCCCCTGAAATGGCCCACCCCCCAGCGATTCTCATGATAGTATCCGGTGAATTTTCCGGTAAATTGCATACGCACCTCAGCACCGGCCTGCGGGGAGAACAGACCGACAATCATTAGTGCGAGGAGTAGACACCCTCTTGGATCCATGCCTCGCCTCCTGCGAATGATGACCGATGTCGTGCAGTGCGCAATCGTACCAAACTTGCCTCCGAGTCCCGAAGGGCAGGTGCTTGCACCCACGGCTGGTAGCACATTCCAGACGCAAGTAGGGGCCAGCATCGTCCCTGACGTGCAGTGACTGAATGCCCCGCTACCCCCGTCCAAACCGCTCCAGCGCATACGGCGCCGGATCGATATGCGGCGTCGCGTCGGTCGCTAGTTCGCTGACCAGCTTGCCGGTGGCGGTCATGGTCGACATGCCGATCATGCCGTGCCCGGCGGCGACGATCACGTTCTTCAGCTTCGGGGCGCGGCCGATGCAGGGGATCTCGTCGTAGGTCATCGGGCGCCAGCCGCTCCACTCTTCCTCGACCAGGCCGGTGGGCGCCTCGACGAGGTGCTCGGCGGCGGCGCGGCGGAAGAGCTCGATCCGCCGGCGGTTGATGCTGCGGTCGTAGCCGACGAACTCCATGGTCGACCCGATCCGCAGGCCAGACGCCCAGGGCGTCACGGCCACGTGCGACTCCTCGAGGATCATCGGCATGGTCGGACCGGACGCGGGGCGCGGCAGCGTGATGGAGTAGCCCTTGCCGGGCTGGATCGGCAGTCGGCAGCCGAGCCGGTCGGCCAGGTGGGGCGCCTCGGCGCCGGTGGTGAGTACGAACAGCGGCGCCCGCATCGGGCCGGCCGACGTGTCGAGGCTGGTGGCCTGGCCGCCGGCGCCGTTGATGTGCTGCACCCGTACGCCCTCGGACAGCTCGACGCCGGCGGTGGTCAGCAGGCCCCGCATGGCCGTCATCAGGCGGTCGGGCCGCAGGTGGGCGTCGGTCGGGCAGTGCCAGGCGCCGGCGAGCTCCGGCCGGAGCGCGGGCTCGAGCTCCGTGAGCCGCGACCCCTCGTACGGGTCGAACCGCACGCCGAACTCACGCCGGGCGAGCTCGACCCCTTTTCCGTACGCCTCGAACTCCTCGGCGGACTTGAACACGAACAGCAGCCCGCGGTCCTCCCACTCGACGTCGATCGACTCGTCGGCGAGCAGCTCGCGGTACAGGCTCATCGACGAGGCGAGCAGCGCGTTGCGGGCCTGGGCAGCCTGCATCATCGGCTTGGTGCGGCAGCGGCTGGCGAACCGTGTCAGCCACGACCAGAGCGCCGGGTCGAGCCGCGGCTTGATGTACAGCGCGGCGTCGGGGTTGAACGCGGAGCCGATGGTCTTGCCGACCGCGCCGGGCGCGGTGAGCGGCAGCGCGTGGCTGGGGCAGATGTAGCCGCAGTTGCCGTGCGAGGCGCCGCCGCCGATGCGGCCCGCCTCGACCACCCGGACCTGCAGGCCCTGCTTGGCGAGGTAGTAGGCGGAGGCGCACCCCATGGCGCCGCCGCCGACGACGATTGCGTCCAACGTGTCAGGCATGGTCGGTCGGTCTGGTTGGCTGGATGCCGTGCCGGAAGGGGTCGCCCGGGTGGAACAGCAGCCGCGTGTCGCCGTTGACGTACGCGCGGCCGGTGATGGTGGGGATTACCCCGCCGTCGACGCTGCGGTACCGCCCGAGGAACACGCCGCCGACGATCGACTCCTGCCGCCAGGTCTCGCCCTCGGCCAGGGCGCCGTCGGCCGCCAGGCAGGCGAGCTTGGCGCTGGTGCCGGTGCCGCAGGGAGAGCGGTCGTACTGCTCGCCGGGGCAGAGCACGAAGTTCTTGGCGTCGGCGACGGCGGGGTCGGACGGGGGGCCGATCAGCTCGACGTGGTCGATCTCGGCGCCGTCGCGGCCGGTGACGCCCTGCGCGCGGAGCGCGCGGCGGATGCGGGTGGTGAGCGCGGTCAGCTCGGGGTGGTCGGCCAGCAGCAGCCGGCGGTCGGTCTTGGTGAAGAAGAACCAGTTGCCGCCGTAGGCGATGTCGCCAACGACCTCGCCGAGCCCGTCGACCTGAACCGCCACGTCCTGGGCCCAGCGGTAGCTGAGCACGTTCTCGATCACCGCCTCGCCGTCGGGCGTGAGCTCGATAGCGATGTCGCCGACCGGGGTCTCGATCACGTGGCGGCCGGGGCCGATGCGGCCGAGGTAGGCGAGGGTCTCAACGACGCCGATCGCGCCGTGGCCGCACATGCCGAGGTAGCCGGCGTTGTTGAAGAACAGCACGCCGGCCGCCGCGTCGGGCGAAACCGGCGCCTGCAGCAGCGCGCCGACCATCGCCTCGCTGCCGCGGGGCTCCAGCACCAGCGAGGTGCGCAGCCAGTCCTCCTGCTCGCGCATCCGGGTTAGGCGGGACCGCATGTCGCCGCCGCCCAGGTCGGGCGCGCCCTCCACGACCACGCGGGTCGGCTCGCCGGCGGTGTGTGAGTCGATCACACGCACCACGCCCGGCGGGTAGTTGGCGGCGGTCATAGGCGGGGGGCGGCGGGCGCCTGCAACGGGTCAGTCGGCGAACAAATCGGGGCGGAGCTGCATCAGGCCGGGCTCCTTCATCAGCTCGGTCACGGCGTCCAGGTCGTGGGGGCACTGCGGGGTGAGGTTCTCGATGCCCGAGTCGGTCACCACCACCGTGTCCTCCACCCGGATGTAGAGCTTCTCTTCCCGCACCCACAGCTGCGGGTCGAGCGCGAACACCACACCGGGTTCGAGCGGTTCTGTTTGATAGCCGCTGGAGTCGTGCACCGCCATCCCCACCTCGTGCGTCAGCGGGTTGCAGGTGGTCAGCAGCTGGCGGACGCCGGTCTCGAACGACGGCCGCGACCAGCGGACGCGCGACAGCGTGGGCGCCATCTTGGCTTCGACCTCCTGACGCAGGTTGTCCCAGGTCATCCCGGGCCGGACCAGGTCCAGCAGCAGCTGCTGATAGTCGACCACAAACCCGTACAGCTCGCGCTGCCACGGCTCGTACCGGCCGCTCACCGGCCACATGCGGCCGATGTCGCTGGTGTAGTTGGCGGCGTCGGGCGCGTAGTCCATCAGCACCAGGTCGCCCGCCTGAAGCCGGCAGTTGTTGCGGTAGTAGTGGATGTTCCAGATGTTGTCGCCGCCGGCAATGATCGGCCGGTAGCCGCCGCCTGTGGCGCCGTTCAAGAGGTACACGTACTCCGCGACCGCGCGGAGCTGGCCCTCCAGCAAACCGGGCGTGGTGCACCGCATCGCCTCGCTGACGGCCATGGCGGTCAGGCGGCCGGTGAAGCGCATCTGGTCGATCTCCGTGGCGCTCTTAATGCGCCGCATGGCGCCCAGCGTGGGGGAAAGGTCACGCACCTCGGCCTCGGGGCAGAGGCTGGCGATGCGGTTGGCGAACGACTCGGCCGCCGCACGCCAGGGGTCCTGCGCAGCCATCTTGGCCTGCACCCGCAGCGTGTCCTGGCACGCCTGCAGGCCCTCCTGCGGGAGGTGCGGCGCGTAGACCTGCTTGGCGGACCGCAGGTCGCCCGCCAGCGCTTCCAGCGGTTTCACATCGTCGCAGCCGGTGAGGCGGAGCGTCTCGTCCGGGAAGGTGACCGACAGCTCCGCGCCCTCCAGCTCCGCCAGCCGCTCGTCGGTGGGCAGCAGGTACAACACGCTGCGGCCGGTCCGCCCGTCAATCGTTAGATACGCGTGGGGGCACTCGGCGCCGGTCAGGTAGTAGAAGTCGTTGTACTGCCGGAACAGGTCGAAGGCGCCCGTGGAGGGCGCCCCCTGCAGCACCGCGACGCCCTCGCCGATGGCCGCCGCCAGGGCCGATCGGCGTCGTGCAAACTCGCTGGGTGGGAACGCGTCTTGGTAGTGCAGGTCAGGCATGGAGTCGCGTCGAGAGCCGCAGTAGGGCCCAGGGTTGGGCGGCGGCGGGCGGGGCGGGTTTTGTTGACATTGTGTGCAAAGTTTAATATACCCAGGGCTCCCACGAGCGCCGAGAGCCGATCTGTGAAGTTGATTCTTAGTGAGAACCCCGCCCTCCGCCTCTCGACTCTGTGCGTCCTCTACGCTGCCCAAGGGATCCCCGATGGGTTCGTGAGAATCGCCCTCAAGACCCACCTCATCGCCGAGGGGGTGTCGACCGACTCGATCGGCACCGTGATCCAGATGGTCAGCTGGCCCTGGGCGTTCAAGTGGGTGTGGGGGCCGTTCATCGACCGCTACGGCTACCTGCCGATGGGCCGCCGCCGGCCATGGATCCTGGCCGCACAGCTCGGCATGGCGTTAACGCTGCTCTCGATGGTGCTGATCCCCGACCTCACGGCCAGCATCGGGATGATCGCGGCGATGGTGCTGCTGGTGAACATGTTCGCGTCGCTGCAGGACGTGTCGGTCGACGCGCTGGCGGTCGACCTGCTGCCGCCCGAGGAACGCGGCATGGCCAACGGGTTCATGTACGGCTCGAGCTACGCGGGCAACTTCATCGGCGGCGCGGTGCTGGGGTGGTGCATCCTCAGGTTCGGGTTTTCCACCGCGATTGCGACGCAGGTGACGCTGCTGATGCTGATCGCCGCCGTGCCGCTGTTCTGCCGTGAACGCCGTGGCGACCTGCTGCTGCCCGGGCCGGCGGACCACCACCACTCCCGCAGCGAGGACGTGCCCCACCCGTCGTCGCTGGGGCAGCTGTTCGGGCTGCTTTTCAAGGCGTTTTCGCTGCGTTCGACGCTGCTCGCGGCCGTGCTGGCGCTCGGCTCGCTGATCACCGTGAACTCGCACCTGGTGATCTGGCCCGTGCACCTGCAGCGCGAGCTGGGCTGGTCGAGCGAGCAGTGGCTGCACCTGGAGGGGAACCTGGCCATCTGGTGCGGGCTGGGGGGATCGCTCGCGGGCGGGCTGATCGCGTCGGCGATCGGCGCCAAGCGGACCGTGATCCTGAGCCTGAGCTGCATGGCCGCTTGCTGGGCGGCGTACTACTTCACCGCCGACCAGTGGACCAACCACACGCTGGTCACCGCGTTGTTCCTAGCCGAGTCGACCGCGGCCGCGTTCCTGCAGGTGTCGATGTTCGCGCTGTTCATGGGGCTCTGCTGGTCGCCGATCGCGGCCACGCAGTTCACCGCTTACATGGCGATGCTGAACTTCTCTAACGGCATCGGCGCCCGGCTGGCGGGGCCGATCGAGCAGGCGTTCTCGATGCCGGTCAACCACTTGGCGCTCGCCGCGCTGCAGGTTGGGTTGATCGTCGTGGTGTTGGGGATCAACCCCAACCAGGTGCGCGACGAGCTGGATCCCCTGGTTGAATCCAACGACGGCGATCCGCCGCACGCGGGTGAGGCGCCGGGCTGACGCCGGCCGGACGCACAGCCCGGATATCCAGCACGCGCGGACCGACGCGTGGTTCTCCGTCGCGGCGCACCCGCCCTACGCGGGGCTTCGTTGCTGCCCGCGAAATCCGCATGCTATTATCGATGCAGAGCGGTCGAGCGCCCCCGCGTCGGCGTGCGTGGCGTCCGACACGCGACCGCCGGCGCCCACGCCGCAAGCCGCCTCCTAACCGATACGGCATGATCGCCGATGTGGCATGATGACCAAGCCAAGCCTCGCCGATTACATCTACGCCGATATCGCCGCCCACCTCTCGGAGCAGTGCGAGCCGCCGTGCCGGCTGACCCTCTCGTCGATCGCGACGCACTACGGGGTCAGCCTGAGCCCGGTGCGGACCGCGGTTGAACGCCTGGTGTCCGACCGGTTCCTGAAGACGCTCGACAACGGGCGGCTGGAGATCGGCGAACGCAAGAAGCTGCCGAAGTCGGCCAAGCTGGCCAGCGTCGCCCGGCCCGTCAACCACGAGAAGCTGATCCAGGCCGACGTGATCCGCCGCAGCCTGCTAGGCGAGGACGGCTTCCTCCGCGAGAACTGGGCCGCCGAGCGATACGGCATCGGCCGGACGGCGCTCCGCCCCATCCTCAGCCGGCTCGCCGGGCAGGGGCTCATCGAGCGGGTGCCCCGCCGGGGCTGGCGGGTGCGGCCGTTCGACAAGGACGACCTGTGCGCCTTCATCGAGATCCGTGAGCTGCTAGAGCTCAAGGCCCTGCGGCTCGCCCGCCCGGTGCTTAAGCGTGAACGGCTGGAGGAGCTGCTCGAGGCGAACCGCTCGCCCGAGACCCGGCAGGCTTCCGCCACGCTAGACAACAACCTGCACGAGTACTGGATCTCGCACTGCGGCAACGCCTACATCGAGCGGTTCTTCCAACGCGAGGCCGTGTACTACCGCACGCTGTTCGACTACGCGGCGCCGGAGGCGTCGGTGGTGGAGCAGATGGCCGGGCAGCACTGCAAGATCCTCGAGGCGTTGCTCGACGACAACTGGCGGGACGCCAGCGCGGCGCTCAAGGAGCACATCCAGGCGCAGAAGCCGATCATCAAGGCGCTGATCCAGCAGCTCCACGAGTCGCACCAGGGCAAGGAATCGGCCTAACGGAAGGGGCCGCTACTCGTTCTGGAGCCAACCCGGCAGCCGGTGGGGCCGCACGGCGTCGTAGCAGTCGAGCTTGGCGAACCGACGCATCGACACCGGCAGGCCGACCGCGGTGAACCCGGGGTGGCCGGTGGCCGGGAACGGGCCGCCGTGGTTCATCGCCGGCGAAACCGCCACGCCGGTCGGCATCTTGTCGTTCAGCAGGCGGCCCGCCTTGCGGCGGAGCACGCCCATCAGCTGCTGGCAGAGGTCGTCGTCGGCGCCGTCGGCGGCCGAGTAGACGCACGCCGTCAGGCTCCCCTCGATCTCCCGCGCCACGGCGACCGCCTCCGCGGCGTCGGCGGCGACAACCGCCAGCGTCGTCGGGCCGAAGGCCTCGCTCTGCAGAGCGACAGGCGACTCCAGGAAGTCGGCGCCGGACACCTGCAGCAGCGTGTTCTGGAAGTAGTAGCCGGGGCGGTCGGCTTTGGCGCCGCCGGTGACGATCGCGGCGCCTGCATCAACCAGGCCTTTCACGGTGGTCTCCAGGGTGCTGAGCGTCCCGCTGCTGAGCAGCACCGTCGGCTCTCGGTCCGACATGGTCCGGGCGACGTCCGACAGCCACGCGTCACACTCGGCGCCGGCGACCAGCACGCACAGGTTGGGGCAGGTGCAGAACTGCCCGGAGCCGAGCAGGCAGCTGCCGGCCAGTTCCTGGGCAAGGTCCGGACCCTTCTCGGCCAGCGCGCCGGGGAGGAAGAATACCGGATTGACGCTCGACATCTCCAGGTACGCGAGCACGCCGGCCGACTCGGCCGCCGCCTTGAGCCGCATCCCGCTGGCCCGGCTGCCGGTAAAGCTGATGGTCGCCAGCCGGCGGTCGCCGACCATCCGCAGCCCGTCCTCCGGTCCCATGCCGTACAGCATCTGGACGGTCGCCGGCGGCAGGCCGGCGTCGGTGACGGCGGCGGCCGCAAGCTCCGCCATCCGACGCGACACGCCCGGGTGGTCCGGGTGCGCCTTGGCGATCACGGGGTTGCCGGCCGCGATAGCGGCGGCGAAGTCGCCGCCCGAGATCGCGTTGAAGGCGAACGGGAAGTTGTTCGGCCCGAATACCATCACCGGGCCAAGCGGTCCAAAACCGGTGTGCAACCCTAGCGGCTCGTCGTGGACCGGCTGTCGCCACTCGCCGGAGCGAGTGGCGGCCGCCGCCTGCCGGAGCTGGCCGGTGGTGCGGGGCAGCTCGACCTCCAGCAGCCGGGGTCGGACGGGCAGGCCCGTTTCGCGCGAGGCGATCTCGGCGAGCTCCTCGCCCGCGCCCTCAAGCCGGTCGGCGTACGACTCCAGGAACGCGGCGATCGCGTCGGGCGAACAGCCGTCGAGCTTCTCGGCCGCGTCCGAAGCGGCCGTCAGGGCCGCCTCGCAGTCGGACCAGCTGCTCACCGGGTACCGCTCGTCCAGCGGCTTGCCGGTGGTGGGGTCGTGCGCTGTAAACTCTCCGGCCGCGTCGGCGGGCCGCCATTCTCCGCCTACTAGAACTGGGTGCATAACGCCTTTTTGGGGGCTGTCAGTACACACGGGCCTCACGACGCCAACGCGGCGTCGGTCTGGACCTGCGAGGTGTCCGGGCGCGTTGCGATGGCGTCCCGGATGACCTTGAGGATAGCCGCCCGCTCGGCGCCGACCAGGGGGAGACGTGGCGCCCGAACCGTTTCGGCGCCGAACCCGCACTCGACGTTGGCCAGCTTGATGTACTGGACCAGCTTGGGGAGCGTGTCCAGGTGCAGCAGCGGCGTGTACCAGCGGTAGACGTCCAGCGCTTCCTGCCACTTGCCCGCCTGAGCCAGGTCCCACAGCAGCCGGTTCTCGGCGGGGAAAGCGTTGACCAGGCCAGAAACCCAGCCCTCGGCGCCGAGCACTAGGCTCTCGAGCACCAGGTCGTCGACGCCGCACAGCAGCGTGTACCGGTCGCCGCAGCGGTTCCGGATGTCCGTGATCCGGCGGGTGTCTTCCGAAGACTCCTTGATGGCCACAAACTTGGGCTCGTCCGCCATCTCGTCGAACATCTCCGGCGAGATGTCGATGCTGTAGCTGATCGGGTTGTTGTAGCACATGATCGGCAGGTCGGTCGCCGACGCTACCGTGCGGAAGTGCGAGATCGTCTCGCGGGCGTCCGACTTGTAGACCATCGCCGGCAGCACCATCAGCCCGTCCACGCCGGCGTCCTGAGCCGACTGCGAGAACCGGCACGCCAGCGAGGTGGTGTACTCCGCTACGCCGGTCAGCACGGGCATGCGTCCGTCGATGTGGTCGACGGTGGCCTTGAGCAGGTCGGCCTTCTCGACGGCGTCCAGCGAGCAGTTCTCGCCAACCGTGCCGAGCATAATCAGGCCGTGCACGCCGCCCTCGATCAGGGCGTCGACGTGGGCCAGGGTCGCGTCGATATCAAGCGACTCGTCCTCACGGAACTGGGTGGTGACCGCGGGGTAGACGCCCCTCCACAGACTCTTCATTACTAACGGGCTCCTAAGAAACTGAGTATCAGGCGCAGTGGGCCTGAGTGCATTGTCGCGTGCGAGGGCCGGCCTCAGCACGGTTTCGTCCGTGGGGCCCATGCCTGCCTTGCGTCCGGCGGGAGAACGCGGTCCGTGGTTCGGCTGGAGTCAGTAGAATACGCCGCCAAACATGCGTTCTGCCCTGATTGTAGACAGCCGGCGGCAACCCTGCAATAGATTGTGTACAAAAACACGATCAAGGGCTGGTGCGGCGCCCGCCGGGGTGTACTATTGGTGCTGGCTGTGACGGGCGCGCACTTTTCGTGCTGCATCTGGCCGCGGCAGACTATACTACCAACAAGGACCCGTCCTACGTGCACGTTGCGTGGCGGGTCCCCTGGCGGAGAACGGCAGTGTCGGCGAAAGCCGGGAGATGCTCGGTCCTTTGCCAAACCTCCTCTCTTACTACCTGGGCTCGCCCCGCATGACGGTTGTCGTTCGACGCCTGTTGATGGTCCTGTGCTTCGGCGTGCTCTGCGCCGGGGTTGGGGTACGGACCGCCACAGCGACCTGCGGCGACTGGCTCGCCCACAGCCCGCCGTTGGAGGAGGCGAGCGACGCGTCCGCCGACCACGCCAACTCCAAAGCAGTCACCCCTGCAGACGACCCGGCGCCCGGACGCAAGTGTTCCGGCCCGTCGTGCAGCGGCGGCCAATCGCCCCCGCCCGTGGCCACCCCAGCGCCGCAGCCGGCGCCACGGGAATTGCAGCATGCCGTGTCGTCCCGCAGCGAGTCGGACAACGCCGGTGCGCCGCGCGACTGGCGCCGCGACCTCACCCGTGTGGTCGCGCTCAAGGGATTCTTCCCCGTACCGGACCCTCCCCCGCGTTTTTCCTGACGCGGCATAGTTCTAGGTGGCTGCCCTAATGCTTGTGGGCGGGCGTAGCGCCCGCCGCCGGCGGATGGAGGACAGCCCCAGAGGGCGTGTTGTTGCTTGTAGCCCTCGCCTGCTGTGCCGCTGGCTTGCTTCGGGTTTTTCCGTATCTAGCTCGTCAGTCAGGAGAAGGTTGTGTCCGAGTCCTCACCAGCCAAGGGCGCTGCGCCCGCCCCGAAGAAGCGCTACGTGCGTTCCGTCAGTGGACGGATGCGTGTGCTTCTTTACTTCATCTTCGGGCTGGTCGCCGTGCTGGCGGCCAACTCGGCGTACCTGTCGTCGGTGACCGCCATGGAGTGGTTCACCGGCAGGACCTACCAGGACTACTTCTACCAGTACATGTTCCTGGCCCACCTGATCATGGGCCTGCTGCTGGTCACGCCGTTCCTGATCTTCGGCGTGCGGCACATGATGGCGGCCAAGGACCGGAAGAACCGCCGGGCCGTCAGGATCGGCTACGCCCTGTTCACGGTGTGCGTGACGGTGCTGGTGAGCGGCCTGCTGCTGATGCGCCTGGGCGGATTCGACCTCCGCGAGCCGATCGCCCGGCAGACCGTGTACTGGCTGCACGTGGCCTGCCCGCTGGCGGCGGCGTGGCTGTACTGGCTGCACCGCCTGGCCGGACCGAAGATCAATTGGCGTATCGGCGGCGCCTACCTGGGCGCCGTGGGCGCGGCGGTGCTTGTCATGCTCTGGCTGCAGGCGCAGGACCCGCGCGAGTGGTACGCGCAGGGCCCCGAGTCCGGCGCGAAGTACTTCGAGCCGTCGCTCGCCCGGACCTCGACCGGCGACTTCATCCCGGCCGAGAACCTGATGAACGACGAGTACTGCAAGACGTGCCACGCGGACGTCCACGCCCAGTGGAGCGACAGCGTGCACCGGTTCAGCTCGTTCAACAACCCGCCCTACCTGGCCAGCGTCACCGAGACCCGCAAGGTCTCGATGGAACGCGACCAGTCGGTGCAGGCGTCGCGCTGGTGCGCGGGCTGCCACGACCCCGTGCCGTTCTTCAGCGGCGCCTTCGACGACCCAAAGTTCGACACGGTCGATCACCCGACCGCCCAGGCCGGCATCACTTGCACCGTGTGCCACGCCATCACCCACGTGAACAGCAACAAGGGCAACGCCGACTACACCATCGAGGCGCCCCTGCACTACCCCTTCGCGTTCAGCGACAACTCGGTGCTGCGGTGGGTCAACCAGCAGCTCATCAAGGCGAAGCCGGAGTTCCACAAGAAGACCTTCCTGAAGGACTTCCACTCGTCGGCCGAGTTCTGCTCCACCTGCCACAAGGTGCACCTGCCGGGCGAGCTGACGAAGTACAAGGAGTTCCTCCGCGGCCAGAACCACTACGACCCGTACCTCTTGAGCGGCGTGTCGGGGCACGGCGCCCGCAGTTTCTACTACCCGCCCGCGGCGCAGCACAACTGCAACAACTGCCACATGCCGGCCGAGTCGTCCGACGACTTCGGCGCCAAGCTGATCGCCGGCGCCGACGGCCTGAGCGTCCACGACCACATGTTCCCGTCGGCCAACACGGGCATCGCTTGGTTGCGGGACAAGCCCGAGGTCGTGAAGGCCCACCAGGAGTTCCTCGACGGCGTGATGCGGGTCGACATCTTCGGCATCCGAGACGGCGGCGAGATCGACGGCCGCCTCACGGCGCCGCTCCGCCCCGCGGTCCCCGCGCTCGAGCCGGGCGGGCGGTACCTGCTTGAGACCGTCATCCGCACCGTGAAGATGGGCCACCTGTTCACCCAGGGCACCGTCGACTCCAACGAGATCTGGCTGGACGTGGTGGTCAAGTCGGGCGACCGCGTGATCGGCCGCAGCGGGGCGCTGGATTCTGATCGCGGCAACGAGGTCGACCCGTGGTCGCACTTCGTCAACGTCTTTGTGATAGACAAGGACGGCAACCGCATCGACCGCCGCAACGCCCAGGACATCTTCACGCCGCTCTACAACAACCAGATCCCGCCGGGCGCCGGCCAGACCGTGCACTACGAGCTGCAGATCCCCAACAACGTCAGCGGCCCGGTCGAAGTTGAGGTGAAGCTGATGTACCGCAAGTTCGACCAGCGGTACATGGACTTTGTCGCCCGCACCAACGCGGAGTTGGGCGCCGAGATCCGTGGCTACACGCCGGGCGAGCCCTACGTGAACAACCTGCCGATCACGGTGCTGGCGACCGACCGCGTCACCTTCCCGGTCGGCGCTGACGCTCCCGCCCCGGAGAACGGCGAGTTCGCCGCGCCGCTGTGGCAGCGTTGGAACGACTACGGCATCGGCCTGCTGCTCAAGGGCAAGGCGGAGCTCCGCCAGGCCGAGGAGGCGTTCTCGCAGGTCGCGGGCCTCGACCGCTGGGACGGGCCCATGAACCTCGCCCGCGTGTACCTCGCCGAGGGGCGTCTGGACGACGCGGTCGACGCGCTGCGGCGCGCCGACGAGTTCCGCGACGCCGAGGGCTACCCCCGCTGGACATGGGCGTGGCTCAGCGGCGCGGTCAACCGCCAGCAGGGGCGCCTGGTCGAGGCGATCCAGAACCTGCGTAGCACGCTGGAGGACAGCACCGCCGAGATGCAGCGGCGCGGGTTCGACTTCAGCAAGGACTACGAGGTGATCAACCTGCTGGGCCAGACCCAGTTCGACCTGGGCCGGCTCCGCGCCCGCCAGGGGCGCGAAGAGGAGGCCCAACAGGCGTGGACCGACGCGATCGCGACCTTCAAGAAGACGCTCGCGGTCGACTCGGAGAACTTCACGGCGCACCACAACCTGCAGCTGCTCTACGCGGAGCTCGGCGAGGACGACAAGGCCGCCGAGCACGCCAAGCTGCACCTGGTGTACAAGATGGACGACAACGCCAAGGGCCGGGCCGAGCGGCTCGCCCGCGAGAAGTACCCGGCGGCCAACCACGCCGCCGAAGCGGTGGTCAAGTACTCGCTGAACCGCAGCGGCGCGCCCGGCCTGGCTGCGGCGCCGCCGGCGGCCGATGCGGACCAGATCGCAACCGACGACGCTACCCCAGGAGGTGAATGATGAAGCCCCAGCAATCGACAGAGGCGGCGCGCGACGAGCCGCTAGACGAACAGGACGACGCGGTCATCGCCGTGGCGCTCAAGTGGTCGTTGGTGTGCCTGGTCGGGATCGCCGCGATCGGAACGCTGGCGTTCGCGATGAGCCAGCGGAGCGAGCCGGTCGTCGTGACCGAGAGCGAGCTCTCCACGGTCGAGGTCCGTGAGGCGCCGGTCGACAGCCCGCCGCAGGTCGCGTTCACGGACGTGTCCGACCAGCTGGGCGACGGCTTCGTGCACCGCAACGCCGCCGCCGGCGCCAAGCTCCTGCCCGAGATGATGGGCGGCGGCTGCGCGTTCCTCGACTTCGACGCCGACGGCGACCAGGACCTGCTGCTGGTCAACAGCCTCAGCCGCTGGCCCTGGGACGGGCCGGAGGACGGTCAGTCGCCCGCCGGCGCCACGCTGCTGGAGAACGACGGCTCCGGACGCTTCACCGACGTCACCGATGGCTCGGGCTTCGAGGAGCCAATGTACGGCATGGGGGTCGCCACCGGCGACTACGACAACGACGGCCTGGTCGACGTGTTCCTCAGCGCCGTTGGCCGCGACCGGCTGCTGCACAACGAGGGCGGCGGCCGGTTCCGCGACGTCACCGAGGAAGCCGGTGTCGGCGGAGGCGACGGCGACTGGGGGACCGGCTGCGGTTGGTACGACTACGACAACGACGGCGACCTCGACCTGTTTGTCTGCAACTACCTCAAGTGGACCCGCGAGTTCGACGAGTCGCAGAACTTCCAGCTGATCGGCGGCGGCCGCGCCTACGGACGGCCGCAGAACTTTGAGGGCGTGTTCCCGTTCCTCTACCGCAACGACGGCGGCGGCCGCTTCACCGAGGTCGCCGAGTCCGCCGGCCTGCACGTGCGGAACACGGCCACCAAAGTGCCGGTCGCCAAGTCGCTCGGCCTGACGTTTGTCGACGCGGACGAGGACGGCTGGATCGACGTGATCGTGGCCAACGACACCGTGCAGAACTTCTTGTTCCACAACCAGCGTGACGGCACGTTCCGAGAGACCGCCATCGACGCCGGCATCGCCTTCGACATGAACGGCGCCGCCCGCGGCGCGATGGGGATCGACGTCGCGCGGTTCCGCGACGACGGCGCGCTCGGGATCGCGATCGGCAACTTCTCGAACGAGATGACCGCGCTGTACGTCTCGTACAAGGGTGAGATGCAGTTTATGGACGAGGCGGTCTCCACCGGCCTCGGGCCGAGCTCACGATTGGAGCTCAGCTTCGGGCTGTTCTTCTTCGACTACGACCTCGATGGCCGGCTCGACATCTTCACCGCCAACGGGCATATCGAGGACGAGATCAACCGCGTTCAGCCGAGCCAGCACTACGAGCAGGCCCCTCACTTGTTCTGGAACTGCGGCTCGCAGCATGACACCGAGTTCGTCACCGTTGACGCGTCGCTCGCCGGCGAGGACCTGTTTGCGCCGATGGTCGGCCGCGGCGCCGCGTTCGCCGACATCGACGCCGATGGTGATCTCGACCTGGTGGTGACCGCCATCGGCGGACCGGCGCGTCTGGTCCGCAACGACCAACAGCTCGGCCACGACTGGCTCCGGTTCCGCCTGACCGGCGACAGCAGCAACCGTGACGCCATCGGCGCGTGGGTGCGGGTGGAACTGGCCGACCGTGTGATCGAGCGGCAGGTGATGCCGACCCGCAGCTACCTGTCGCAGGTTGAGCTGCCGGTCACGTTCGGCCTCGGCGCCGACCCCGAGGTGAAGTCGATCAGTGTCCGCTGGCCCGACGGGTCGCAGCAGGACGTCGAGTACACGGGCCTTAACCGTACCTATGACGTGCTGCAGCAATCAGCCGACGCGCAGTAGACGAGAAAAGAGCGGCGGAGACGCAGTCGGTCTCGGCCCTGTTCGGGGTGCTGTCCGTCGCGGCGGCGCCCTGCCCGGCCCGATGTTCCTGCAAGTTGAGAATCGTCGGCGCCTAGTGGACTGGAGTTTGTGTTGAGCGGCCCAAAAGCGGGGTTCTGGAGCACTCATGGCTACCGGTGCGACAGAACCCCGCGGCCGTTCCACTCGAAACGCTCAGTGGATTGTTCCGCGGCAGCAAACAGCAATGCGTTTCTTCGTTTGCGCTCCGTAGCCGCTCTCTCTTGAGAAAGCCCCCTGTCGGCTGGACCGGGCGACTAGGCACATCGCTCAACCGCCGGGCCCGTGCGGCCCCACGCGTCACGCGGCGGATTGTCAGCCGAAAAGTGTTGTATTCGCCCGCTGGGTGGGGTACTCTTCTTGTTGCTTTTGTGCACCATGTCGCGTTGCGGCGGGGCCTGCTGCCGACAAATCGCGACCTCAGGCCGCGGCCGATGCCGGCGGCAGGCGAGCCGGGGCGACAAACAGGCGTCCAGTGGAATCCGTTCAGCGAAGGGGCTTCTATGCGTGCCGATACCCGGTCAAAGCTGCTTGCGATTGTCGCCTTATCCCTGGTCACGCCAGCGGCGCTGCCCGCTGCGGAAAGCGAGGTCGCGATCGTCTCCCCGCCGCCCGAGTCTTTCTTTGAGATTGTGAGGGAACGCGACCGGGAGCCCGCGCGGGAGTTCTACGCGAAGTACGCCTCTGCCGGCGGCCTGCCCGTTGTCGCCGCCGAGGAGGTGGCCGACGAGGCACTGACGCGCACCGTTGAGATCGTGGAGCACATGCTGGCCGGCAGGCCGGACGTGCTGCAGAAGATGGTCGAGAACCAGATGTACCTGATCATCATCGGCAAGAACCAGGTCTACACGGACATGCCCGAGAACCGCCACGTCCGCAACAAGGAGTACATGAACGAGCGTGTGCGGGGCACCGGCGGGAAGCCCACCAGCTTTGGCGAGGAGAACCTGCTCTGCCTGGCCCTCGACCGGTACGACGACGAAAGCATCGCCGTCCACGAGTTCTGCCACACCATCGACGGCACGCTACGATCGTTGGACTCCGAGTGGCGCGACCGCGTGCGCTCCGTGTACCGCAGCGTGCTCGACCAGGGCAAGTACCAGGGCGCGTACGCCGGCAGCAACCCGGGCGAGTACTGGGCGGAGATTGCGCAGTCGTACTTCGACTGCAACCGGGTCAACAACTGGAACCACGGCCCGGTCGGCACGCGCGAGGACCTGCGGGCGTACGACCCGGAGGGGTACCAGCTGGTCCACACCACCTTCAACCTCACGCCTGAGAACGACTGGCGGTACACCTACCTGCAGAAGCACCCGGTGGTCATCGACCCGCCCGAGAAGTTCGACATCAACCCGTACTACACCAAGTTCTCGTGGGCGAGGGAGTTCACGGTGCTGGGCCGCCAGGCGCCGGACGCAGCGCTGCTGAAGGCGAACGACACCATCCGCAAGCTGTTCGCCTACCGCCACGACATCCTCAAGGCGCTCATCACCGACGATGTCCGCCTGGTGGTGCTCGGCGCGGGAGAAACCCTGTCCGACCTGCCCGAGTGGCCGCTGCTGGAGCAGGCCGGCCTGCTCCCCGATGCGCGGCAGGCCAAGTACAGCCCGGACGCCAAGCTGGTTGTGGTCCCGGCGGAGCAGGTAGCGGTGGACCCGGCCTCGCTCGACGCGTCTGGCAATCCGGTCATCGCCCTGATGATGGACGCCGCCTACCAGATCACGGCCAGCCGCCCGGTCGACCCGGACTGGGAGAACCGCGGCCGCGACGTGCAGCAGTACGAGCTGAACGTTGAGCGGCTTGACGAGCGGTTCGGCAAGAAGGTCTCCGAGACCCGGTCCGCAGCCGTGGCCGACGGCAAGTGGTCCGGCACGCCCGCCGCGGGCAGCGACGCCGACTACTTCATCGCCGGCGTGCTGGCCTACTTCGACGCGGGCGGCGCCGCATTGACCCCCACCGGGGCGAGGCAGCCTATCTTGGACCGTGCCGCCCTCCGCGACTACGACCCGGGCCTCTACGAACTGGTCCACGAGACAATGGCCTACGAAGGCCGGCAGGACTGGAAGTTCCAGGCCGGTCAGCAGTAGCTGCTGGCGAGTAATCTCACGCCGGGTTTACCAGCGTGAAACTGGCTACTCGTAGGCCGTGTGCGACTGCGCCGGTTGCCGCCCACAGATTCAATCGTCCGGCGCGTGATCCCACGCACTTCTATGGGGAAATTCCCCAGTAGTTGGCCGACCGTCTGCGCTTAGTATGGTCGTTGGGCATCATCACCGCCGGGCGTAGTTGCAATGGACAACGAGAACCGCGTAGAAGACTCCGGGTACGTGCTGATCCGGCACGTGCCCCACGACATCCGGGAGGCGTTCGACGACATCTGCAAGGGCCAACGAACAAGCGCGGCCGAGGAGCTGATCGCGTACATGACCGCCAAGGTCGAAGAGGCCGCCTCCAGCGATTCTGGGAAGGCGATCCTGCTGTCGGTGTGGTAGCTCAGAACGCCAGGCCAGCTTAAGGGCCGCCGGAGATCGCCGCGCGGATTAGAGCGCCCCATTCTCTATGCAGAAAAGCGAGTACCGGAGGAGGGACTCGAACCCTCACGAGATTACTCCCAATGGATTTTGAATCCATCGCGTCTGCCAATTCCGCCACTCCGGCAAGTGGTTGCTGGCTAACAGCTTAGCTAACGTCCGCCCCGATGTCACGGGGCATCAAACCGCCAAAAAACCGCCACAGCTACGCCTGCGCCGCCAGGACCGCTGGAACGTGGAGTTTCTCGGCGGTCCCTTGCCGCTGCATCCGCTTCGCGAGGTTGATGTACCGCCGAGTAGTCTGGCGGTCCTTGTGAAGCATCAGGTGCTGCAGGACGTCCTCGGGCAGGCTGTCGACGTTGGCGTTGGCGAATCCAAACCGGAGGCGGTGGAAGGCTCCCGGGATCTCGACCCCGGCCTCCTGTTTCAGGCTGGCAAAGTGGGTCCAGAGGCCACGCTCGGCGAGCGGCCACCGGAAGACAGCGGCGTCAAAGCCCATCAGGGGGCGCAGGTGCTGCACTACAACGGGGTGGAGCTCGACCCGGGCGTCTCGCTTACCCTTCGTCCGGGCAGCCTCTACGAACGCCACACCGGCCTCCAGATCGACGTTCGCCTTCTCGAGGGCCAGTATCTGCCGGATTCGCCAACCGGTCATGTACGCGAACACCAGGAGCGCCTGCCACCACTGCTCGGCAGTGTAGTGCCGATCGTGGGGCTGCTTCATCGTGTTGCAGGCGCCGTACAGAAGCGCGAAGTCTCCATCGGACACGAACTCGGGGTCCCGTTCAGGCTCCCTGAGGAGCTCGACCTCGACCTTCTGGGGGATCAACCCCCACTTCTTCGCCTTGTTCAAGGCACAGCGAACGTGCCGAAGGTCCTTGTTGACCGTCGCGGGCTCCCGGCCGTTCTTGAGTCGCTTCGCGCGGAACTCGTCAACCGCGGCGGCTGTAACCTGGTCCAGGTACAGCGGCGCAACGATCTCCTGGAATTGATCCAGCGAAAGCTTGTACTGGAATCGAGACGTTGGCTCCAGCGTCGCCAGGTGGTCGCGGTCGAACTGCTCAACGAACACAACCCACTTGATCCGCTGGTGACTCTGGAGGAGCCCCGCGGCGGACTCGCCCTCGAGCTTACGGGCGTACTCTCGGGCCGTGGACTTCGGCCCTACCCTCTTCTGACGCTTCTTGCCGCGTGCGTCGTACCAGCCGACGTACCACGGGCACTTCTTCTCGCCAAGCTTGGCCTTCTGCCTGGCCTCCTGGAATATCCACGCTTTCATGATCTCCCATCCTTTCACGAGTAGAGTTCGCGGTCCTTGATCGCCGCCGCGCATCGGCTGTGTCGCTGCTCAGTCGTATGGCCGCGAATGCTAGTCCCGCCTCCTGGCCAGCTTGCGGACATAACGGTCGAGGTCCTCTCGCAACCAATGTGGGCGGCCGCCGAGCTGGAATGGCTTCGGCAGTTCTCCGGCCTTCACAATCTCCCCGAACTTCGTCCTGCCTATGTCGAGGTACTCGCAACAATGCCGGATGCCCATCGCTGCTGGCCAAGTAGTTCCGCCCGTCGCGCCTCCACCGTTGGCCATAATCGAGATGAATCGGGACAAGTGCCCCATTGCCACTGCGAGGTCCGAATCTGCGATCAGGGCTCGCTCCTCCAACTCTTCAGAGTTATCAGACAACTTCCGACCTCCAGGGGATTAGTAGTGCCCGGCCGCCCGGAGGCGGCGCGGGCTCGGGGTGGTTACCACTCAAACTCAACCGATCGATACCCCACCGGCAGCCGCGGGTGCGCATGACGGATCCTCTCACACTCGCGGGCAATCTCATCGAGAGTCGGGACCCAGCCGCGCAGCGTGCTGTTGAAGCGGCGGGCTTGCTCCTCCTCGGACTGCTGGTGGTAGTGCAGTCCGTTGGCAATCGTCCGCACGGCCGAGGCGGTCACGCCCGCAACGCCGGCGACGTCGACTTGCCGCGCCCCAGTCTCCAGCATCTGCTCAATCTCCGCGACCTTCTCCGCGGTCATGGTGTTGCGTGGAATCAACGGACACCTCCTTCCGATCTTGCGGCCGCGTTTCGCAGTCCGCGAGACGAATTCGGTAGCGTCTGCCGAACATAGTCGCACGGCAGCTTCGGGGCGCTGTCCACGCCATCGACAGCCAGCGAAGTAACCACGGCCGCGAATACTCCGGCGTGCCACTGCTCGACAGGAAGGGGCCGAGTAAGCACGAGTCGAATCGCTCTGTCCGTCCAGCCATCTAGGACGCAGCCCGACTTCAGCTTGTCGAGCAGTTGGTAGCGTTCGGCGATCGGCGAATTGGGCTTTCCCGAGTGCTCGACCCACTTCACGCGGAGCCAGTGTTCTAAGGCAATCTGAAAGCCTGACCAGGCGTTCTCGAAGTTTCCCTCGGCGAGCTCTTCTCGAGCAGAGCCTACGATCTCAGGCAGACTGCTGCTGGGATTCTTCCAAGCTGCAACGGGGCTGGAGGACGGCAGGGGCGCAAGCGTACGCGCCCGCAGTTCTGCGGTTGCCATCTAGTTGGCCTTCCTTGCTCCGGCAGAACGCCGGAAGCAAATAAAGAAGCCCCAGCCCTCACGAGCGTCGTATAGGCGGCACTACCCGCCCGGCCACGGTCACCCGTCCGCGCGTAGGTTGCCCTGCGCGCACGACCACACTCGCGAAGGCTGGGACTCCTGGATAGTGTTTAGTTCATACGGGAACCGTGCTGGTGCTTTCACAGATGAAGTGGCGCCACCAGAAACGCTTTATACGCCCGAGATTCTGCCCGATCTGGGGGGCGGGTGTCAACTCGGGCGGAATGCGACGCCACGCCGCTCATGCGAAAACCCGCCGTGATCGGCTACACTGCTGACGATCACCTAGATGGGAGAAACGCGTATGAAGGGCCGAAACTGGCTGCCGGTGGTGCTGTGCGCTGTGGGCGCGATCGCAATTGCGGTGCTTGTGGTCGCAGTGTTGGTCGAGAGCTATTGGACTGCTGCTCTAGCTGGCGTGACCCTGGTCGCAACGTGGGCCATTTGGCATTTCAGGCCTGAAACGAGGTACGCCCGTGCCGCAGTAGGCGTACTTGGGCTGTGGTCAGTTTCCCAGATTGGGGGTGTGCTGGCCTTCGCCCTCAAGACTCCCGAAGACGTCGAGGCCAACGTCGGCGTCGCGGGAGTATTGACTTTGGCAGGCAGCCCTGGTGTTTCTGCATCGCTTATTGGCCTCGCGGGTTTGACCTACCTGCTGGACTATCTGACGCGAGAACGCCCGTTTGACTCGTTGGCGGGCAACGCTGCAGCACGATCAGGTGACAGCGTTACCTCCGTCACTGCTGCCGAGACGATCATAAGCGGCTCCGTCGGTCACATCGGAGACATAAACGCTACAAACTCAACGGTGAACGTGACCAACGTCGTCAACAAGATGAACTCTGACGCGGCCAGTGCGACAGGAGGATCCGATGCCTTTGATGCGGAGATAACGCTCGCCGCTGAAAAGAATACGACTGCGCCAGACACTGCGATCGACAGACTAGAAGGCATCCGCACTAGGTCCTGGACCGCCCTCACTGATCGACAGCGGTTTCGCGTCGAGGCGAATTTGGGACACGCACACAGAATCAAGGGGGACAGCTCCAAGGCCCTTCACCATTTCCTAGCGGCTGCAAGCGAAGATCCAACTCACGAGAACTGTGACTTGCTGCTGGGAATCGGGTACCTGGAATTGGATCAACAGCCTCAAGCGCTAGAGCACGCAAAGAGAGCAGTGGATCGATCGCCGCTCAACACTGATGCGAGAATGCTTCTTATTCAGGCAAGCCCTCCGGACGAGACTGAAGAAGAGTTGCTGAAGGACTGCCCCAAGCATCTGCGTACCGACCTGCATATTCGGGCCGCGATTGGGACGCACGCGATGGTGCGTGGCGACCTTCCGCATGCCATAGAGATATTTCGAGAGGTCTTGGCGAAAGAGCCATCGCTCGAAGTCGTCAAGGAGAATCTCGCTAGGAGCCTCATCTCATTGGCTGGTGGAGTTGTAGGCACCAGACAACCCAAGCAAGATCCCGCGCTAGCGGAAGCGACCCGGTATTGCAACGAGTTGCTCAGCTCTCCCAACCATAAGAGCGATCAGGCCAAGGCATCGTTCTATACACTTCGGGCGATCGCGAACGAGCTATCGGGGGAGATCGTGGACGCCGGGCAAGACCACCAGCGCGCAGAGGACCTTGCACCATCCCACTCTGGATTCGCGTTTCATCATGGGAGATATCTAACGCAGTATCACGACGACGTTAATGGCGCCATTGATCGGCTGAGAGCGTCGGTCGAGGCAGAAGGCGTCCTCGAAAACACTGCGCTGTACGCCGACATGCTAATACAGCGTGGCGACGGAAGCGATAGGGATACCGCGGCGCAAGTCTTAGAGGCCGCGCTTGGTCGCGGAGTCCGCTTTCGATCTCAGCGGTGCAATCTTGTTAGCCTTCTATGCCAGGCGTTGGCAGCGAAGGGATCGCTCGACGACGCCCTCACGAAGGCGGCTGAGTACATAGACAGCCTCGGTGAAGCCGTTGTAGAGTCGATTAAGGCTGACGCATTGCACGAGGCCGGAGAGGTTGAGCGTGCTAAGGAGAGCATCCGAAAAGCGGCCGACCTCCTGCGCAGTGATTGTGACGAGCAAGAACGTGTGGAAGTCGCATCCGTATGCCACCGTTGCGGTGAAGATAAGCTGGCCATTCAGCTATTCGAGGACGTCGATCTCCCGCAGCAGTCTTTGAATACAGTTGGCATAGCAATCGAAGCGGCTCGTAGGTCAGGAGACGACCGGTTCATTCTTGGAGCTTGCTCGGCTCTCCGTTCAGCAGGGTGGGAAGTCGAATCGCTCTATCGTCTGGAGATCAATACCCTCGAGCGCATTGCGGCAACTGATGACGCGCTCGAAGTCATCGAGGAGGGGCTGTTAAGGTTTTCTAGCACTGGCTTTTTGAAGAAGCTTCGGCTTCAGAAACTGTTGATTGCGATTCGCGATGACAGAAAAGAACTCTATGCCATTAACGTAGCTGACCTGCCCGGGGTGGCCGAGGTCGATCCCCGTGTTGGGCAAGAGGTTGTCTTTGCGCTCCAGCATTCCGGTCATCGTATGCCGGCCATTGAGTACGCGTACGACCTCCTTCGCAGGTTCTTCGACGATCCCTCCGTGAATGGAACCTACCTCGATGCTGTCGGGTTTCCAAACGGCGTGCCGCCCTTCCCGGCGTGCAGTGAAGTCATCATGGGAACGGGCGTTGAGCTCAAGTCGAGCAATAGCGATGAAACCGTCATCTGGATCCTAGAGGACTGCGAAGTTCCTCCACCAAGCGTAGACAGGAATGAACTCGGAGAATCTGATTCGAGATCTCAGCTGCTCCTCGGTAGGAAGGTGGGGGACTCGGTCTCACTCAGCAGTATGGCACCAGGTCTTAGTGCCTATACCGTTACTTGGATCGCGCCAAAGTGCGAGGCGAGGATCAAGCTGCTACTCAATTCGATGTACGACAGGTTTGGGGACCGGTCTCGTTTCTTCCCCGTCACGATTCCTCGAGACGCTAAGCCTGAGGAGATTTTTGAGCGGCTGAAAAGTGCGACTCAAGGTGTGGGTGATAAGCGAGAGCACGACCGAGCTCTCTATCGAGAAACTCCGGTCATCTCCGTCGCTTCCTTCGCGAAGATTACCAATGCGAATCTCATAGAGGTTGCGAACAACTTCTGCGATGACACGACCATGCCGTTTCGGTGTTGCCGTGGAGACGACGGCGAATGGGAGCCGGCTCTTAAGACGCTGGGTGAGCGCAGCGACATCCTTGTCGATAGCGTGGCCCTTACTACGATGAAGAGTTTTGGCGTTCATCGCATGGTAAGCCTACCCAACCATCGGTTTCACGTACTGCGGGCGTCAGTCGACCACTTCCGCGACCACAGCCTACAGTGTGAAAGGCGGGGCGCGGCCCAGGAGAAGTCATTGTGCGACGACCTACTTGCGTGGATAGACAGTGAATGTGAAATGCACGACTCGAGGGCCATTTTGGATGTTGCCGACCCACAAGTTGAGGAGTGGATCCGCATCTTTGGCGACGACGGCGTCGCTGCAATTGCATTGAGCAGCCGCAACGACTGGACGCTCTGGACCGACGACTTATCGGTAGCTCGACTTGCGGTCGAGAAGTTCAGCTTTGAGAATCGAGTTTGGACCGAGATCGTCGCCGGATTCGCATCAGCCGAATGCGATGGCGTAGCTTATTGGGGGGAAGACCTGCAAGTTAGCCTCATCGACGCCGGCTACCAACACTGCAGGCTTGTCCCCAAGACGATAGTTAGATCCGCTGAGCAATCGGATTGGGATTGCGTCAGCAGACCGTTCAGTCAGGTAGCGACCTGGTTGTCTTTGCCAGGCGTCCCAGCCGAGGGAATCACGACCATCCTTGCGGCAGCGCTTCCTGCGTTGTGGAAGGCAGCGCCGTCAACACCACAGGCACGCGGCCTGTCTCGGGCTGCGTTTGCGGAAGTCGCCAAGCATCCCCATGGTGAGGCTATGCTCAAGATCCTGAAGCAAATACTTAATAACGCATTCGGGCTCAACGTAGTCGGGTCGCATGAATGCGATCAACTACTCTCGAGTTTGATCAAAGCTGTTGGGAGACGTAACCTTCCGCCTCCTGGAGCCGGAGGATTCATTCTGCCCGACTGACTACACCCCGCGCCGCGGCTTCTGACGGCTCTGACCGGCGCGGGAAGTTTCAAGTTGCCAAGGATCGATTTCAGGTGCGCGATTCGCGCACCTCAACTGGGGGAATCCCCCAGTTGAAACTCCCCCAGCTCGACCAGCGGCGCCCCCCACTCCCCGGGCCGCCAGTCGAACCGCAACCGCTTGAGCCGCTCCTCGGGCGTCCAGCGGGCCCGGATGGCGGCCTTGGCGGCTTCGTACTCCTCGGGGGATGGGAGGTAGTAGGGCTCGTCCAAGGGGTCACTCCCGTCGCTGACCGCCTGAAGGGCGGGCGGTTCGCTCCGCCTGGTCGGCAATCCGCTCGAACGAATCGGCTGCGCGCTCCAGCTTCTCCAACGCTGCGTTTACGTCTTTGATTTGCTCTGGCCCCGCCTGCAAGCCCGAGCCTCCCTCTCCGTGGTACCTGAGGTACCGCTCGAGGTTTTCGATCTCGCTCTCGACGACCGACTGGGCGTCTGGGATCGAAACTTGTGCCCCCACCTTGGCATACCGTCGCAACCTGTTGCCGGCGGCCGTGCCGCGGAAGAACGAGAAGTCACCCGACGACGCGCGGCCGCTAAACAACAGCGCCCGGTCGAGGTTCGCCTTGGACTTCTCGGTGAGATACCCTTCTGACCCCAGCTCGAACTGCTCGTTGAGCGAGTCGGCGATCCGGTTGCCCGTCGCGGTCTTTCCGTACTTGTCCGAGCTAATGATGTCGAGCGTGCGCAGGCCATGGGCCTCCTGGTCTGCCGCGCTTCCAAAACCAGCCTTCGTGGCGTCGTACGCTTTCGCGATGATCGATGTAGGGTCCATCACCAGTTGCTCGAGGGCGCCCTTGGCCTTGGCTTCGCCGCCCATCATTTCCACGAAAGCTCGCCCCAAACTCTTGTCGGTCTGAACCGCGAGCAGCCGCTCCCCGAACGTGTCGACATCCGGCGAAAGCTTGCCGCTCTTGATCGCGTTGTTCACGAACTCCTCGAGCTTCGCGCCAAAGTTGATCGACGCGGTTGCCGTGACGTTGCCCTCGGTGTCAGGAATCTGATTGCTCAATGCCGCGAACAGCGCGCCTGCCTCCTGGGCTGTCGCTTCCGCCGTGACCATGCCGCCCAGCGCCTGGGGGATCGCCTTGAATTGCTTGCCCGCGTCCGTGACACGCGACGCTAGTCCGACCTTGTTTAGAAAGCCAAGGTTCCGGGCCGCGTTCAGGTCGCCGGTGCTCTTTCCGACGTCGCTCAACGCTCCCGCTGTCGGTCCAATCGCCTCAGGCGTGTTGGGGTTGTACTGCGCAGCCATCCGCACGTTGCGAAACGCCGCCTCCGTGTTGCCTCCCGACCCGGAGTAGGCGTCCGCCAGCGCCGAGTCGATGATGTGCTGGGGCTGGCCTGTGGTAGCCGCCAGCTTCTCCGCACGGGCGACGAATGCATTCCGCTGGTCGCCGGAGAGCCCGGCCGTATTCTGTAGCAGCTTCTCCCGTGCTCCGGCCGCCGTGATGTGGGTCTGCCCGATCCGGTCGGCCTGCTGGCGCAGCGCTTCGAGCTCGCTGCGTACCAGGGCGACGGCAGACCCGAAGCTAAGCGTTCCCGCGGCCAGCGCGCCGACCCTGCTGATCAGCTCCGTTCCCAGAGAGCGGCTAGCAGTCCTCCCCACCCCGTCCAACGTTCGCTGATACCGGGCGGCGAGCACCTCCGCGTCGCGAAGCTCGAGGCCGCCTTTCTTAACGGCCAGCCCGAGCTTGGCCATGTTCGCCTCATACCGCTTCATCGGATCCGCTTGGCGGGCCAGCTGCTCGGCCACCTTCGCCGCGCTCTTCCCGCTGGTCGTGATCTTCTTCAGCTCCTCGTCTGTCATTCCAAGGACACGGTTCAACTCCTGCCCGGCCTTGACGTCGGCCTTCAGGTTGATGGGGACTACAGCCATTGATCTAACCTTTCGATAGTCGGGTAACGAGGTCCGCATTCAGTCCCAGCTGCCAAAGGACCGACCGGGCATCGTCGCGTGTGGATGTGATGTAGCCGTGCTCTTCGACGTGCACCCGGAGGTCGTCGGCGATCACCTGGGCGGCCTCCGCCGCGCCGGGCATCTCGCAGTCGGCCAGACGCCCAGCAAGCTCAATCAACGGCGGAGCCTCTTCGATGCCGTACAACAATGCTGCGTGAAGCGGTGGATTCAGCAAGCCAGGCTCCACGCCAGGCAACGCTAGCAGATCGGCGCCGTCGACCAACTCGAGAAGAGACAGGCGATGAAGCACGGAGGCGAAGCTGGGGCGGGTCGCGGTTGTCACAGGGTGCCCTCAGTGATTGCCATCCGGCGGAGCGCGGATTCAGCGTAACAGTCGTCGCACTCGCGTTCGTCAAAGACGTGGCCGGGCGGTACGGCCCGCTTCGCCCACTTCCGCGCCCACCGGACGCGTGAGCATCGCGGGCACTTGTCGACGACCCGGCCCTTCTGCCGCGCGTCCCGCTCCTTCTCGGCCCTGAGCCGCTGCTTGATATCCCGCTCGGCCTTGGCCTCCACTTCCGCCCGGATCTCGGCCTCAGACTTCGGGGTGTGTGTGCTCACGTCGCCGGGCTCGGGGTGTTTCTCGACCTGCTCACGGATGGACTCAAGCACCAACTCCGCGACCGCGGCCATGCCGGCCGCGCCGTGCTCCTGCTTGATTCGGTCCATCAGGTCGACCGCCAGGCGGCCGTTGTAGAGGTCGAAGTAGCCGAGGCTCTGGTCGAGCGCGTTCACTTCAACGTCAGCCAGCTTGTGCGTCGGCAGCTTGCTCCGCTCCTGCTCCACGTATGCCGCCACCAGCTTCTGCGCGTGGTAGCTGCCATCGGGGCGACGTCCATCCAGCGACTGGCCGCGTAACCAAGGGGCGGATCGCGATAGCAGCCAGGAAGCTTCGGTTTGGGTGAGTGCCTCCAGGTCCACTGTGTGGCCGCCTGGTGTGCTCTCGGTTTTGGTGGTCTCAGGCATCGAATCGGTGCTTTCTGGCTGTGTGGGCCTGGTCTGGCGGAGAGAGAGAGACGCCGCCGCCTGCCTGTTTTTGTGTGGCGTGCGAGAAAAAGTCGCGCGATCGCTCCTGGCGGAGCCCCCGCGGGGGGCGGCCAGAAGGACCCCGATGGGGGGGGTATGTCAAATCGGGCCAGAATCCGCGGGCTGAGCGTGCATCGCACGCGATCGGTTGCCGTACCTTGGTGGCGGATCCCAGACGGGAAAGTCCTGCACACGCCCACACTGGGCACAGTCTCGACGCGTGGAGCGGCCGCCGTGGATGGGAACATCCACGTACTCGACGCTGCCGCAGCGGTCGCAGGTGGGAGATTCTCCCACCTGGTGGGCGCCGACGACTGGAGTCGGACGGCCGGCGGGCCGGGGCTCAGGTGGGGAATTCCCCACCTGAGCGGCGCGGTGATGCTTCGTCTCGGGGCTCTCTTCTGGAGTCGACTCCAGAGGGCTAGCAGGGGCAGATTCGGTGGCCGGAGAGGTCAGCCACGTGGGGAGACTGGAACGCAATGGAACGCGACCCATAGCATTGTACCTATATGTGATGTGTGTGCGTGTCATACTCAATTCACAAAGTCTCACCTGCGTACAATGGATAGGGACGCGTTCCAGTGCGTTCCAATCAGTACTGACCACAGAGCTTGATTCCTTCGTAAGCCCTTACCTTCGCACCGTTTATGCGTGGCTGCCGGACAATAACCCCCGGAACCGCCGCCTGAAGGTTCCGGCCAAACATCTGCGCCGTCTCCGTGTGGTCGCGCCCTTGCGAGCGGCACCAAGTGCACCACGCGCCGTACAGCTCCTTAACCGGAATCTGAAAACCTGCCCCGACCTCGCATTGCTCACTCACGAACGCTGCTGTGGGCGACGCTAAGTCCCTCATCTCGCTCAGCAGCTCCAACGCCGAGTCCGGCTGCTGGAAGTAGCCACGCTCGTTCAGCCGCCTCCAGCCCTCGCAGGCCCACAGGAAGATGCTGGGGAGCTCTGAGGCCAGCTTGGCGTCAAGCCCGCGATCTTCCTTGCCAAGGAACGACTTGGTCATCCTGAGCACCAGGAACCGCCCCGTGATTGCGCTGGACGCGTCTGCGAGGCGTGGGAGCTCGTTCGACAGGATGACCAAGCGGGTGGGCAGCTTCGCTTGGATGGCCTCCTTGAACTTGACGTCGATGCTGAGCGTGTCTTCGCCTGAGATGCTCAGCAACCGCTCCAGGACCACCGATTGATCCGTGCGGCCGCTCAGGCGGGCGTCTGAGATCACCGCCACGCTCTTGCCGATCAAGGACGCCAAGCCGAAGTTGGTGGCCATACCGGCCAGCGTGGGGCCACAGGTGTTGCCCTTGCCCACTAGGCGGTGAATCACCCGCGCGATGGCGCCCTTGCCGGACCGGGTGGGTCCAATCAGCAGGAAGATCTTCTGCTGGCTGGTGTCCGCTGTGAGCAGGTACCCCATGAGCTCCTGCAGGGCCGCGATGCTGCTCTGATCGTCGCCCCACACGGACTGCAGGAAGGCGAGCCACGCGTCTGGGCGGGGGGCGTCGAGTTGAAAATCGTAGTCGCAGGCCGCCGTAGCCAGCAGCCGAGGCGTAGCGGGCCGGAGGCTCTCGCCGCCCCCGAACAATGTCGGCAAGCTCAGCAGGCCGTTGCGAAGGGCTACGCACTGCCCCGGGTCAGGATCCCCGTCGGCGCCCACCAGCCAAGCTGGGGCCTCGGTTGCCGACGACAGGATCGTCTTCGCGCGGAGGTGCTCGAGCACTTCGTTGACGTGCGCGGGCTTCACCCCCATGAAATCGTGATTGAGCCGGTTCACAATCTCGGCCCGGACCTCATCGTCCCGGCGCGGGGTGTAGCAGCCAGCCTTCCAGAGCCACCACGTGCCGTGCCAGAAGCGGAGCCGGCTGACCCCATCCTCGGTCATCTCCCGCACAATGGCGTCCGCCTCGATCGCCGCATCCATATCGGACGCGTCGGTCTTCAGCGAACCCGGGTCGACCTCTTCAGGGTCGGTGGCGTCGTTGATGAGCTGCGTGATCGCGTCCGACCCCAGCGCGACGATCATGTCATCCAGGCCCCATTTGGCCCCGTCAGGGCCGCCCGGGATGCGAGCGACCTTCACAACCGCACCGCGGGCCTGCATCGCCGAGGCGAGCATCTGCTCGGCCGCCAGGACGTTGCTCTTCTCGACGGCGTCGCTGTCGAACGCGATGAACACTTTCCGCCCGCGCCACTCGATGGCGTTGAGCTCTGGCAGCAACTGGCTCACCTTGCCTTTAGGCTGCCAGTTCCACACTCCAGATAACCCGATCGTCGGCAGGCCGTTCTGGCTCGCGCAAAGGGCCTTCTTCTCGCCCTCGGTAACCCAGACGTCGACCTTGTTCTCGGCGAACCTCTCGGCCACTCCGGGTGGGAAGTAGGCGTGAGACTTCACACCGCGGGGCTGGAGGTACTTGGCGGTTTTGCCGTTGCGCTGGGGCGGCCGTTCTGGCTTCACGCGGCTGAACAAGACGTTCCCCTCGAGGTCCCGGTAGGGAAACACGAGAGCGGCGCCGTACTTCTGCGGCCAGCTCTTCCAGCCCATCATTAGGGCGAGCTTGATCCGCTCATGCTCGCTGTAGATCCCAGCCGCCTCGGCCGTCTCTTCAGAGATGCCGGAGGCGGCAAGTTCCTGCAGGTGGGCCGGAGTCAGCTTGCGCAGGTCGCCGGTGGCGTTGAGGATACCGTTTACGGAACCGTTCGCGTTGGCGGAAAGTGACGTCACGAAGCATCACCTCCGGCCTCGCGCGGGCCGAGGATCTGCTCGACTAGTCCCGCGTCATACGCCGCCCTCACCGCTGATTGCCAGCCCTCGCGGCGGCCGCGGCCGCTACGGCTGTCCTGTGACCAATGGCTAATCCACAGACCAAGCCGGTCTGCCAACGCACGCTGCAGGGCATTGAAGGTCTGGATCTCGGCGGGCTTCACCTCGAGCTGCCAGGAGTGGCTGGTGTCGACGTCTTGGATCGTCAACGTTGTGTGGCCTGGATGCGGCTGCGAAATGGCGATGAGTTCGACGTCGGGTGTGCACCCAACGGGTGGTTGTCGATTTGCTGTACTGCTCGATACCATTAGGGTTGTCCTGAGTTAGTGCAGCCGGGTCGCGATTTCGCCGTCGCGTGGCCCGGCTGCTTTTTTGTGAAAGGCCCCGGCCGGACCGCCGGCGGGCTCATGCCGGCGATCCAGCGCGAGGCAATCACCCCGCTTTCCGCGGACATCGGCCGATGAACAAAACCGATGTGTCGCGGTGCGAGGGAACTAATCTCCTACGCGTCGGAACGAACCAGGCCGCGCCAGTCGAGGGCTTGGGCCCCGATCCAGTGCTGAACGTCGAACCACAGCCCCCACTGGCCCTGGGTGAGGAAGCCCGAGCGAATCTGGGGCTGCCCTGCCGTTCCGGTCTTGAAGCTCACCTCAACCGTGTGAGGGCCGCCTTCGGCCGCCAGGTACCAGCTCGTTGCAGAGCCGTCGAGCGTGTCGCCGGTGTCGGGATCGATGACGCCGTTGTCGAGCTGCGCGTCGCTGCGAACAACTGGAGGCGGGACGCTCTCCTCCGAGCTGAGCTCGACATCGCGGGCCAGCTTGGACGCAGTCCGCTCGAGCGCCTGCGGAACGAGCACGTAGCGGCCCCGAAGGTTCAGCGGCTGGCCGCCCTCCGTCTGCTTCGCCATCAAGGTAGCCGCACTCTGCAGCGTGCCATCGGCAAGAGCCGACCCCGTCTGCAGGTTGCCGTGATCCGCGTGGAACAGCGCGACGCCGTCCCGCATGATCGGGTTGCTGAGCAACTCGGCGACTACTCGGAGCGGTCGCAGACGAGCAGCGGCCTTGCCGAGCAGTCGCGGGCCAAGCTGCTCCGTGTTCCCGAACGAGTTGTTGATGACGTCCATTTCGTCGATCGTCCACTGCGCGGCGAACTCGCCGAGCTGTGTGTCTTCGCCGGGAAACGCCAGGTCGAGGTGATCAGCCACCCCGCCTCGCCCTCGCTTCTTCATCGCGCCTTGCTCCGCGCGGACGCGGGGCGTCGGCTGCAGCGTTGGATTCTCACCCTCGAGCGTCCAGCCCTTCGTGCAGTCGTACACGCTCTCGTACCCGTCGACGAACGCAGCGCCGAACACGTTGGTCAACAGGTCACCGGAGGCTGAACTGAACCCGGCGCGGCCCTGGAGGGACGTGAACAGGGCGTTCATGAACTCGACCCGCCCGTGCGCCTCGAGCCCGACGCCATCGTGCGCGGCGGCTTGCCTCAGGATGTCGATCAGCGGCATCGGTGCCCAGTGCCGGGCTTCTTCAGCGTCGCGTTCGAACTGCGAGGACGGAGCCAGTCGCGTGAAATAGGTCCCGTCGTGGTGGACGCGACTGCGCGACGGATCGTTGATGCCGAGCCGCATCATTAACGCGGACTCGAGAGCGCCCAACGATGGGCGTCCCGTTACACTGTTGCGGCTGTGCACCGCAGGGGCTGCTTGGGGCATGACTTCCGAACTCCTGAGTGATAATGCCGGCCCGTTGGACCGGATCTTGGCGTGGCGGTCGGCGCCGATCGCGACCACCGAAACTTCAAATAGTTCCCATTTCACCGCGACGCGGAGGGCGTAGTCATCGCTCGCGCGGTGACTCTTCCCGTTAACGGTGCGAGTGTCGCCCGGGGCGATCGTGGCGTAGCTGAGAATCCGGTAACCGACGCTGACCGCGTCGCAGTGGCCATCGCGGACTTTCTGCCAGGTCGAGTCGGCGACGCCATCGCCGCGGGCAAACCTGAGGGTCGCGACAAGTTGACTGCCCTCGCGACGGATGTTCTCGACGGACCCGATCACCGAGGCCGCCTCGCGGGTGTGGTCGAGCAGCAGTGGAACCTTGCTGCCGTACTCGGCGCCGTCCATCTGCAGGGTTTCTTCGATCGCTCGCATCGACTCGAAGTCGAGCATCACCGCCGGCTCTTCGGTGGCGATGACAGCCTCGACGGTACGGGCTTCATCGTCGGCGGTTGCGGCCCTGGTGAAGACTCGCGCCCGCGGGGGCTCTGCTACTGCGGCGCGCTGGCCGTGGATTGGTTGTGGCATTTGTCGTGTAATCTGCTGTGGTTGGTTTGTTGGGGAGACTGCGGGTCAGTCCTCGAGGTCGCTGGGCACCGGCCATGGAGCTGTGATCATCACGCGATCGACCTCAGCCGCGCGGGCCTGCAGCTCCTGGATCTCGCGGTTGAGCTCTTTCCTGCGCTTGTTGATCGCGGTCTCGCGATCCTTCTGCGAAGCGAGTTGCTCGTTGAGGATTCGATCCTGCTCGTTCAACTGCTCGCGTTTCTGCTTCGCCTCGTGGTCGCCAGCGACCGCGGCGGCGAGCAGTTGAACTTGGCGAACGACAGACGACCGGGCTTCGCGGGCCCGTCTGACCGCGGCCTTCAACGAAGTATCCTCTCGGTTGAGCCGCTCCGACTCATCGCGAGCCTGCGTCAGCTGCTGTGCAACCTCGGCGGCCTTCGCACGGAGCCACTCGGGCGCCGAGTCGCGGAGCTTCTTGTCGAGGCGAAGGTCACCCGTCGACCGTTGGCGCGCTTCTGTAAGCTTCGGGTGCAGGTCAGTGATTCTCGCGCGGAGTGGTTGGGTAGCTTGCTTGATCTCAGCGCTGATCCCGGCGATCTCGCGCTCGAGGTCGGCCACTTCGGACTTGGCCTTGGCGACGGCCTGCTGTTGGCGGATAAGTTCCTGTCGCGCCTCGACTGCAGTGACGACCGCGTCCAGATCCGCCACCGTGGCGCCGATTGCCTCGAGGCGGGCTTCCACGTCTTCGGGAGTAGCCTTGCCCGACATGACATCGAGCGCGACCTCGTCGAGGGTCTCAACGGCCGCCATGTCGCGTTGCCGCTGGCGGCCGGTCAGCTTTGCCATGAGAGACCGACCGCTATCGAGGACCGCCGCCCGAGTCGCGATCACCGTCGCGTCTGCCCGGCTGCGTTTCGCTGTCTTCGACCATTCGGTGATTGTGCTCGAGGTCCAGAACGGCTCTCCGCCTCGGAAGCCGCTGGGCGCCGGCTTGGGGCCGATCAGCCGCCCGAGCCTCATGAGCTCGTCGACCTGCTGCTCGCTGAGGTCACCCGAGTTTAATAGCGATCGCATCTGCTCGACCGCTGCGTTAGTGATTGCCATCGATTCATCTCCTGAGTGTTGCGGGCAGCTTCGGCCGCCGGCGGGGTTATTGCTGACGCTGCCGAGCCAGGTAGGCCAGCAGCTCTGACCTTTCATATCCGAGACGGCCGCCAAGTTTGGTGGCCGTGATCTCGCCGCGTAGGCGAGCGTCACGGAGTTGGTGAGCGCGAATCCCGAGCAGTGAGGCGGCTTCGGCCTCTGGATAGGCGAGACGCGAGTCGCCGCCGACGGCCGCCAGATCCTGAATGGCCTGGCTGACAACGGCCTCCACGATGGGGCGCAGGTCGGCGGGGTCGAGGTTGATCGTCATACCGCTGCGGCCTCGCGGCGGTGATCGATCAACTGCAGTTCGCACCGGACGCGTTCTTTCGCCTCTTCATTGAAGACGCGGAGGTTGCCGGCGCGGCGGAGTGGCTTGATCTGGCGAGTCTTGAGCACGTGCTGCACACGGTGCACAGGTTCGCCGAGCTCCGCGGCAATGTCGCCAACGGTGTAGAACAGCATGGAGGTGCCTCGCTCGAGAGGGCCGAGCAACGCCCCACACGTCGTGGGTGTCACGTACTCGGCATGCGAGGAAACCTACAAGAAGAGCGGAGGGGAGATCGCGGGGAGAAGGAGGGGAGAAGTCGAGGAGTACGGGGGGAGAAGAGCCTAATGCGAAGCTAGGCGATCTCCGCTTTGACCAGTTCCCAGCGGAAACCGTCTCCTCCGTCAGGGCGGAAGTCGATCACTGACAGGCCGTTTCGCAAACTATCACAGGTCTCTTTGACGCGGGATGAGTCCTGGCCGCCAGGGAGCGGGTCGTCGATCCTTGTAGGCCACCCTTGTTCTTCGAAGGCATCCAGCACTCGCCTAATATTGGTATTCCGCCTCTTCGCGGTCCGGATCAGCTGTCCGCTGTACCGGAGCTCACCCTTGTCCGAGTCCCATTTGAGGTCTGCTGGCTCGTCGCCACTGACTACTCCCGAGCCAGCGAAAACTGGCGCCTCGACCTTATGGACCTCCGAGTCGACCTCTCCTCGTATCGAGACAGCATCGCTACGGAATGACTCCAGCTGTGTGCGCAGTGCGATCCAGGCGGGCCGCGGGTCGGACTGGCGAGTCAGCGTCTCCCATTCCCGCCAGCAATCGGGTATCCGGACCCGGCAATGGGGATCAATCGGCCAGAAGATGAGCTTGTCGAGGGTTGATCGCCGGACCGTTGGTCGCCAAGGATCCGGGCCGACCTTAGAAAGGGTCGTGCAAATGTCCTCGGAGAGGGCGTCCAGAGCAACCTGTGCCCTGTGGACGGCGTCCGATAGCTTCTGCAGCAGCTCGAGGAGCAGGCTCGCGTAGAGGTCCGCGTCTAACAGCCTGCAGGAGTCGCGGAGTTTTTTCTCCCGCGAGGGCCATATGGCGCGCACCGGATACCGGAATGGCGGTTCGGCGTCCTCGAACTCAACACCCTTGGCGAGATAATGCTCGACGCGATCACACCTATCGATGAGCATCTCAAGAATCGAAATGCAACGCGTGAATGCCGTCTCTACCTCTGCGATGTCTTCTAACGCCGCCATCTTCGCTCCCATCGTTTCCCGGGCCGACCCGAGCGCCGCGCTGCGATGGGAGTAGCAGCAACGGCGTCCGAGCCGTGGGGCCGCCCGTCGGCGACGCCCGGTAGTTCCCCGGCAGGGGCCACAACAGCCGCTTCTGCGCATCAGAGGCAGTCGCTGCCGCGTGGCGCCGCGGTGATCGGCCGCGGCCCGGTGGATGCATCTTACGGCGTCTTCGGACGTCGGTGAACAGGGCGGGAATCCAGTGCCGCTCGCGCGAATAGACGCGCCAATCTGCGCCGCCACAAAACCGCCACGCGGCCCCGTTAACGCCCGATGTTGGCCGAGGCACCAAAAGAAGAAACCCTGCGTTTCCCGGGGGAAACGTAGGGTTTTGAAGATCGTCGAAGCCTACTCGCCAGATTTTGAATCCATCGCGTCTGCCAATTCCGCCACTCCGGCAAGTGCAGGGCTGGTAAGCAGTTAGGAGATTATTCACTCCCCTGCCCTGGCGTGCAACCCTTAATGGCGGCCCTCGCGGGCTCGGCGACTGACGAGAATGCCGGCCGCGCCCCTTCGTGGAGCGTTCGCACGGTTTGGAATACAATAGCCGGTTCCCAGCGGCGTTGCTTGCCGCGGGCACGCCTTGTCTGGCGTGGAAGACGCGTCAATCGCAGCGATGCTTGCACCCGGCGTGCGATCGGCTGTTGATCCTGTGCTCGAAGGAACTCTTGTGACAACCTGGCGCCTCCCCATTCAGGCCGCTGCGCGGTCCGTTTCTGTGTTTCGAATCACTGCGGCGGTTGTGGCCCTGGCTGCCGCGTGCAATATGGCGGCTAACGCGGAGCAGCCAATCGAGTTCTTCCCGCTCAAGCAGGTAGAGCTGATCGACGGCCCGCTGGCGGACTCGCTGCGGCTGAACCGTGACCACCTGCTTCAGTACGAGCCCGACCGGCTTCTCGCGCCGTTTCTAGAAGAAGCGGGCCTGGAGCCGAAGGCGCCCCGGTACCCCAACTGGGAGAGCATGGGCCTGGGCGGGCACACGGCCGGGCACTACCTGAGCGCCCTAGCCGCCACGGCCGCTGCGCTGGACGATCCGCAGTGCCGCGAGCGACTCGGCTACATGGTGGGCGAGCTGGCCCGCTGCCAGCAGGCGGGCGGCGACGGCTACGTCGGAGGCGTGCCTCGCGGGCGTGAGCTGTGGGAGGCGATCGCCGGCGGCCAGCTGCAGGCGTCCAGCTTCTCGCTCGGCGACCGGTGGGTGCCGCTCTACAACCTGCACAAGACATTCGCCGGGCTGCGCGACGCCTACCTGGTTGCCGGCAATGAACAGGCCCGGGAGGTGTTCATCGGGCTCTGCGGCTGGTGTGACGATCTGTTCTCGCCGCTGTCGGACGAGCAGCTGCAGGCGGTCCTGGCGACCGAGCACGGCGGCATGAACGAGGTGCTGGCAGACGCCGCGGCGATCTCGGGCGAGGACCGCTTCCTGAAGCTGGCCCGGCGGTTCTGCCACCGCGCGCTGCTCGACCCGCTGGCCGCGGGCCAGGACCGGCTGAGCGGGATGCACGCCAACACGCAGGTGCCGAAGGTTATCGGGTTCCACCGCGTCGGCGAACTGCAGGACGACGCCCGCCTGCGGGACGCGGCGCTGTTCTTCTGGCGGCGGGTGGCGGAGCAGCGTTCGGTCGCCTTCGGTGGGAATAGCGTTTCGGAGCACTTCCCGTCCGACGACCAGTACCAGCGGTTCATCGAGCACCGCGAGGGGCCCGAGACCTGCAACACGTACAACATGCTCCGGCTGACCGAGCGGCTGTTCGCCGAGCGCGGCGAGTCGCGGTTCATGGACTTCTACGAGCGGGCGTTGTTCAACCACATCCTCTCCACCCAGCACCCGGAGCACGGCGGCTATGTGTACTTCACGCCGTGCCGCCCGCGGCACTACCGGGTCTACTCGCAGCCGGGCGTGGCGTTCTGGTGCTGCGTCGGCACCGGCATGGAGAACCACTCGCGGCACGGCAGCGCGCTCTACGCGCACCGCGGCGACGAGCTGTTCGTGAACCTGTTCGCCCACTCGCGCGTCGACTGGGCGGACCAGGGCGCCCAGGTGCTGCAGACCACGCGGTTCCCGGACGAGCCCCGGACATCGCTCGAGGTGACTGTCGACGAGCCCAAACGACTGGTGATCAACGTCCGCCGCCCCGCCTGGGCGGCCGGCGAGGGATTCGCGGTGCGGGTGAACGGCGAGCCTTGGAACGCGGACACCAACGCCGCGGGCTACGTGGCTATCGACCGCACCTGGCATAGCGGCGACCGGGTGGAGGTTGACCTGCCGATGCAGGCATCGGTCGAGACGTTGCCGAACCTCAGCGAGTATACGGCGGTGATGTACGGCCCGATCGTGCTGGCGGCCAAGACCAGCGAGGACGACCTCGACGGGCTGGTTGCGGGCGACGGCCGGATGGAGCACGTGGCGGCCGGACCGCTGCGTTCGCTTAACGGGGCGCCCGTGCTCGCCGCGCGGCCCGACCAGATCGCCGAGAAGGTCGAGCGGGTGGACACCGATCGGCTGCGGTTCCGTGTCGCGGATATCGTGCGGCCGGACGAGTACCGAGACCTGGAGCTGATCCCGCTTTTCCGCCTGCACGACGCGCGGTACGTGGTGTACTGGAAGTCCGCGCCAGCGGAAGACGGCGCTGACGAACAGATGGCGGCCGCCGAAGAGGCGAAGCTGGCCCTCGACCGCGCGACCGTCGACCGCGTCACGCCGGGTCAGCAGCAGCCCGAGGCGGAGCACAACTTCCGCGGCGAGGACACCCAGATCGGCGGCGACGGCGGTCAGAGCTTCCGCAACGCGAGCGGCTGGTTCAGCTACGATCTCAACCCGCGTGGCGAGAAGAGCCTGACCCTGCAGGTCACCTACCGGGCGTCCGACGATCGCGGCTTTCGGCTGACCTGGAACGGCCAGCCCCTGCCGAGCTCGCGCGCTCGCCAGCGCCGCGAGGGCGACCTGCGGGTGGTTGAGTACCGACTGACCGGCGACGAGGTCGCCAAGCCGGCGACCCTCCGCTTCACCCCGGACCAAGGGGCGGCCACGCCGGACTTTGTCGACGTGCGGCTGCTGCGCCGCGAGGACCGCCCGCCCGCCGCTGTGCTGCCCGGCGTCAACGCCGACCCGCACGTGGCGTTCTTCGGCGACCGCTGCTACCTGTACCCCACGACCGACGGCACTGAGGGGTGGCGGTCGACCTCGTTCCAGGCGTGGTCCTCCGCCGACATGGTTAACTGGCGGAACGAGGGGGTGATCCTCGACCTGCCACGCGACCTCAAGTGGGCCGACATACACGCCTGGGCGCCGGCCATCGCCACCAAGAACGGCAAGTACTATTACTACTACAGCGCCAACAAGAACATCGGCGTGGCCGTGGCAGACCGCCCGGAGGGGCCGTTCCGCGACCCGCTGGGCAAGCCGCTGGTCTCTGCACGCGACTACCGCGGCATGCAGGCGATCGACCCAATGGTGTTCGTCGACGACGACAACCAGGCGTACCTCTACTGGGGGCAGGGCCGTTGCAAGGCCGTGCCGCTGGCCGACGACATGATCTCGTTCGACCCCGCCCAGGTCCGCGACATCACGCCGCCCGGCTACAACGAGGGGCCGTTCGTCCACAAGCGCGACGGGCGGTACTACCTGAGCTGGTCGGAATACGACACTCGAGACCCGCGGTACAGCGTCGCCTACGGGGTGGCCGATTCGCCGCTGGGCAAGTTTAAGAAGGCGGCCGACAACCCGATCCTCAAGCAGAGCGGCAAGGTGCGGGGCGCCGGGCACCACTCCATCGGCAAGGTCCCCGGCCGCGACCAGTGGGTGATCGCCTACCACCGGTTCCGGATTCCGGGCGGGGACGGCTACAACCGCGAGACCTGCTTGTCGCCCCTGCGTCACGCCGAGGATGGCGCCATCCAGCGAGTGGACGTCTTCGAGACCGTCGAGCCGATCGACCTTTCCAGCCTGAACGGCGAGTAGCTGCGGCGCTACCGCGGGTTGAGCGGCGCCAGGCTCGGCGGGTGTGGCCGCCACGACGGGGAGTGCGTCGAATGCTCCCGCCGGAATGCGGTTGCCAACGCACCGCCGTCCCACGTGGTTGGGCTGGCAGTGCCGTAGAGGCATTTCGCCAGTCCGGCGGCCGCTTGCGCCAGATTGGGCGCTGGGCGGTAGTCACCGGGCTGAGCGTTCTGCCAGTCGACCCACGCCCGCTCGGCGGCCTTGGCGTCGTTCCTTCGGCACGCCCGCAGCAGCCTCCGCGCCACCACGCGGTCAGGCGGGTTGAGTCGGCGATGGCACTCGATTGCAAACGCCACGAGTCGTGGCCACTGCCACACGACGAGGCTAACGCCGGCCGCGATGGCGATGAGCAGCCACACCGGAACGCGGGCTGGCGCCTTCGGCTTTGGGTCGACAACCGGGACCGCCACGGCTGCAACGTCGATCGTGACCGACGGCAGCGTCGTGTCGCCGAAGGACTCCTTGGCGGGGTTCCACCAGACGTACTTGATCGCGGGCAGGGTGACCTCGCCCGGCTCGGTCAGCATGTACGTGATTGTGTCGGTGCGGGCGCCGATAAAGTCGCCGCGGTTGGTCTTGTCGGACACCTGCGGGTCGGCGAGGTACACCTTCACTCCCGGCGGCGCGCCGCGGGGGGGCGGCGCCAACGCCATGCCAGTCACCTGTTCGGCGGACTGCGAAATGGTGCGTCGGAACACATCGCCCTGCTTGGCGTCGGCCGGCTGTGGATCCCACCGCTCGGTGACGTCAATCTCGCTGGTGGTCACCAGGTAGGCGTCACCCTGGCGTCCGGGCGGGTTCTTGACGTCGAACGTGACTTCTGAGGTTTTCTCCACGCGGTCGACCGGCGGCCCAGCCGGCTCGTCGCGTCCGCCGAAGCGGACCTCGAACGCGGGCAGCACGACCTTGCCGGAGGCCTGCGAGAAGAGGGCGAATTCGTGGGTCTGGACGTACCAGGTGTCATCGCCGCCATCCTCGGTCGACACGGTCGGGTTACCAACGCCAACGATCACCGCCCGCGGCACCTGCGGCAGCGAGAACGAGGCCGCACCGGTGAACGGCCCGAGCGACCGCAGCTTGACGTAGAACGGCGCCTTCTGCCCAACCCACACCTGTGTGTTAGGCGCCTCGATCGAGACCAGCTCTACCTCGGCCGCCGCGGGCTGCGCGGCGAGGGCCGCAAGCAGCGCGATCGCGGGCCAGGCGGAGCGGCGGGCGGCGGGCGCAGGGGTCACTCTTCGGCCTCCGCGTCTTCGTTGGCGAGTTGGTAGGCGAACTTCGCGCGGAGGAAGTCCGCCGGCTTGGTCTGCACATTCCGCAGCCACATCGCCTGCACCATCGAGTCGGACGCCGCCTGATCGCCGGCGACCTGCGTGTCCTGCCCCTCCTGAGGCTTTTTCTTGTCGAACACCACCTCGTCCGCGCCCTCCTGCTGGTCGCCCAGGTCGCCCCCCTTCTGCTCCATTATCTTGCCCCGAGCGACCGCCAACGCGCGGTTCTCCTGCGCGTCGGTCCAGTCGGGCCGCTGCTCGAGCGCCTGGTCGTAGCTGGCGACCGCTTTGTCGTACTTGCCGAGCATCACCCACGCGTTGCCCAGGTTGTAGCGGGCCTCCGGCGACGAGAGCCGGGCGAACGCCTGGGTCGCCTTCTCGAACTCGCCGGCCCGGTACCACGCCACGCCCTGACGCAGCGGGTCCTGGAACGCCTCGGCGGCGTCGGCGTACTGCTGCTTGTCGAACAGCCGTTGCCCTGCCTGGTCGGGCGTGAGCCACAAGCCGGTCCAGGTCATCGCTAGGAAAAAGACGCCGTGTTTCATGTCAACTCCTGCGGGGCGACGTTCACCTGGCGGCGGAAGGACAGCACCAGCAGCAACGCGATGACCGGCGTCAGCCAGTAGCCGGCTTCCTGCCAGCGGCCGCCCTCGCCCTCGACCGCCGACACGGACCGGCGCTCGGCGAAGCCGACGATCGCGTCGACATCGGCGTCGTCGACCGCCAGCTGCTGCACCGAGCCGCCAACCTCGCGGGCCGCCTGGCGGAGGGCGATGTTCTCCGGCGAGCCCTCGTCGGTCAGCGCGAGAAACTTGATCGGCGGCAGCCGCTCGTCGGATGTTGAGGCTTGTTGGCGGGTGATCTCGACCGAGTCGGCCACCACCAGCAGCGTGCCCTGCCCGTTGTCCTGTTGCAGCAGCTCGACCGCCTGCCGGATCGCCAGGTCCAGGCGGTCGCCCGGTTCGGGCATGATGGCCGGCGTGATCTGGGCGGCCATGTCGGCCACGACCTTCGTGTCGCGGGTCGGCGGCAGCACCAGGTGGGCGGAGCCGGCGTACGCGATCAGCCCCAGCGGCTGCCCCTTCCGGGCTGCGGCCAGGTCGGCAATCTTCAGGTGGGCCCGCTCTATCCGGGACGGCGTGGGGGGCGTCTGGTCCATGCTCTGGTCCGCCTTGAGCAGGATGATAAGCGGCTGCGCGTCCGCGGCGAACGGGTCCGGCTCTGGGCGCCAAGTGGGCCCAGCGATCGCCGCCACCGCCAGCAGCCAGCCGGCGAGCACGGCGCGTTGCCGGTTTGTGGCGCGGTCGCCCGCCGCCAGCGCGTCGAGGAGCTCCGGCGCCATCTGCCGGCGCCATCCGCTCAGCGGATCGGAGTGGCGCCGCCACAGCAGCCACACCACCACCGCGACCGGCGCCATGACCAGCCAGCCGGGGCGGATGAAATCCAGGTTGCTGAGCAGCTCGTTCACTCGGCGAGCTCCAGTCTTCCGGTCAGGGCGTTCACGTACACCACGCCGCGCGGGTCGGGGTGTGGCTCGGCGGCCCGCTGACGTACCGCGGCTAACGCCCGGAACGCTAACGAGAGCAGCAGCGCCGCGGCCAGCGGCCAGTAGTAGAGCTCGCTCCGCGGCCGGTGGCTGACGGTTTCGACCTTGCGGGTCTCGATCTTGTCGAGCTGGTCGTAGATCCCCTCCAGCCCGTCGCGGTCGGCGGCGAAGAAGTACTCGCCGTCGGCCGCGGCGGCGACGTCCTTGAGCGTCTGCACGTCGAGCTTGTCCTCGCCGGCGGTTGTCGGGTCGCCGATCGCGACCGTGTAGACCGTGATGTCACGCTGCGACGCGACCCGCGCCGCCTCGACCGGAGGCACGCGGCTCTTGGTGTCGTTGCCATCAGTCAGGGCGATGATCGTCTTGGCGGGCGCCTCGCTCTGGTCAAACAGGTTGACGCCCAGGCCGATGGCGTCGCCCAGCGCGGTCCGAGGGCCCGCCATGCCGACCTCGCACTCGTCCAGCAGCCTCCGGTCCAGCTGCAGGTCGGTCGAGAACGGCGCCTGCAGGTAGGGCGCGTCGCCAAACACGACCAGCCCGACGCGGTCGCCCTGTCGCCGCACCAGGAAATCCCCCAGCACCTGCTTCACGGCGGTCAGGCGGTCCACCTTCTTCCCCGCCTTGTCGGTGAAGTCCTCCTGCTGCATCGAGCCCGACAGGTCGACCAGCAGCAGCAGGTCACGGGTCGGCAAGTCCTTGGTCACCGGCGGCTCGATCCACTGCGGCCGGGCCAGCGCGGCGAGCACCAGCAGCCACAGCAAGCTGTTGGCCAGCAGGTCCCGGCCGCCGCTGGTGTGCGTTGGGGCCCCGCCGACGCGCCCCAGCGCGGCCTCCAACCGATCGCCGAACGGCGTCTGCACCGCGGCCCGCGTCACTCGCCGCGGCGGCGCAGCCGCCCGCAGCAGCCACGGTAGCGGCAGCAGCAATAGCAGCCAGGGATAGCCAAATGACAGCATGTGGCGACAGGGGTTAGCCGGATGGTTCGGGGCGGCGGTGCGTGCGGATCCAGTCGGCCGCGTACTCGCGGAGCGGCGCGGTCTCCGGACCGGCGCCGCCCGGGCGGTAGACTCCTTCTACCAGTGACCGCCGCACTTCCGCCGGCATCGCCGTGGGGCACGAAGCGGCAAGCCAATCCGCCCAGCGGTCGCCGCGAAGATCTGCCACGGTTGTCCTGGGCGCTACGCACAGCGCCACGCGGCGCAGCAGCTCGGAGACCTCCGCCGGTGTGCGCGCCGATTGTAGTTCCTTGAACGCTTCACGGCGGTACGCGCTTGCGCGGTAGCCACGCCACCCACGCCAGGCTGCCCAGACCGCAGCGCCAAACAGGACGGCCAGCACAAAGTACCAGCCGGGGGCGAGCGGCCACCACGGGACCGGCGCCGGCTCGGCCAGGTCGTGCAGCAGGTCGAGGCTGGTGGGGTCGGTCTTCATGCGGTTGAGCCTCGCCCTCCGAACATCTCGCGGACCTGATCCACGACGGGGCGGGCGGTGCTGATCGGGAGCAAAGGGACGCGCAGCGCACGGAAGACCTCTCGCCACTCGTCCAGCCGCTGCTGGAACGTGTCCCAGAACTCGCGGGCGAACGACGCGCCGCCGGCCACTTCCCAGCTCTGCCCTCGGTCGGCGGCGAGCATGCCGGGCGAGCCGGTGAGCGACGCGCCTAGCGGGTCGTACACGGCGGCGACGAGCACGTCGTTGTGGGCGGCGAGCTGACTTGCGAGTCTCTTTGTCTCATCGCCGGCGCCGTCCAAGTCGCTGATCAGCACGACCAGGTGGTCGTGCTTGGCGACCTGCGCCGCGCGTCGCAGCACCCCGTCTAGGGTGACATCGCCACTAGCCGGCGGCTCCGCTAATTGGCAGTTGAGCCGCTGGACCGCGCTGAGCAGCTGCATTACCCGGGTGCGGCTGCGGTGGGGGCGGACCTCGACGATCTCGTGCTCGTTGAACACCAGCCCGCCGACACGGTCGCCGCCCTTGATCGCCCGCCAGGCGCCCAGGGCGGCCACCTCGGCCGCGGCCACCGACTTCATCGCGCGGCGGCTGCCGAAGTACATGGTCTGACGCTGATCGACGACCAGCAGCACCGGCCGCTCGCGTTCCTCGGCGTAGACCCGGACCTGGGGCGAGCGGAGCCGAGCGGTCGCCTTCCAGTCCATCGTGCGGATGTCGTCGCCCTGGTGGTACTGGCGCAGCTCCTCGAATGTGAGGCCCCGCCCCCGCAGCCGCGACGCGTGCCTGCCCGCCAGCAGCGAGCCGGCCGGCTGCCGGGATTGCAGCGAGAACCCCCGCGCGTCCGCCTGCAGCAGCATCAGCTCTTCTAGCGTTACCGTTGTGCGGGCGGCCATGGGCGACTCACGCGGGGACGACTTGCTTGAGCAGTTCCTCGATCACCTGCGGCCGCGTGACCCCGGCCGCCTCGGCCTCGTAGGTCAGGTGCACGCGGTGCGCCAGGCAGGCCGGCGCGACCGCGCGGATGTTGTCCGGCGAGACGAAGTCCTGCCCCGCCAGCCAAGCGTGTGCGCGGGACGCGGCGTCGAGCGCCAGCGTGCCACGCGGGCTGGCGCCCAGGCGGACCCACTTGGGGAGGTCGCCGGACAGGGCGGCGGGGTTGCGCGTGCCCATCACCAGGTCCACCATGTACTGCTCGGCCGCCGGCGCGACCTGCACCGCGTTGACCTGACGGCGGGCGTCGAACACGACGTCCTGCGGGATCGCCGGCGGCGGGTCGCCGGCCTCGCCCGACTTTTCTCCGCGCACCAACTGCAGGATGCCCAGCTCGTCGCTGGCCGCCGGGTAGTCGATGCGGACGTACAGCAGGAACCGGTCCATCTGGGCCTCGGGCAGCGGGTAGGTGCCCTCCTGCTCGATTGGGTTCTGGGTGCCGAGCACCAGGAACAGGTCGGGCAGCTTGTGCGTCTGACCCGCCACGGTGACCTGCCGCTCTTCCATCGCCTCGAGCAGCGCCGCCTGCACCTTGGCGGGGGCCCGGTTGATCTCGTCCGCTAGGATCAGGTTCGCGAAGATCGGCCCTGGCTGGAACTCAAACGTGCCGTTCTGCTCGCGGTAGATCTCCGAGCCCGTGACGTCCGACGGCAGCAGGTCGGGCGTGAACTGCACGCGGCCGAACTTGCTCTCCACCAGGTGGGAGAGCGTCTTGACGCTCCGCGTCTTGGCCGTGCCCGGCAGGCCTTCCATCAGCACGTGGCCGTTGGCCAGCAGCGCGACCAGGATCCGCTCGACCACCTCCTGCTGGCCGAGCACCGCCGCGTTCATCGCGTCGGCGATCCGCTGGATCGACTCGCGGGTCTCCATGTATTGCTCCGGTCCGTGTAGTGAAAGCGGGGCGCGCTCGACAGCCGTGTCGGTGTAGCGTATCAGAATTGTCCCGCGGACGTACCTTTTGTGGCGACTCTCGCAGTTGCGATCGGCACAAAAAAAGCGGGGCGCCCCGGGTTGGGACGCCCCGCTTGGGAGTGCAAGCGGCTGCTAGTGGTTAACGCCCTCGGACAGGCTGTTCATGACGTCCTCAAGGTTGAACGCGTCGGGCTTCTGCCGCGGCGGGAACTCCTTGAAGGTCGCCAGGAAATTGCCGGCGTACTGCTGGGCCGGAACCAGCAGGAACGCGTGGTCCAGCAGCCAGTCGTAGTAGGTGTTGGACGTGATGTCCGCCTGCTCGTACGGGTCGGCCCGCACATCGAAGATCTTGGGCAGACGCAGCGTGGTGAACGGCTCGGCCCAGACCATCAGCGTTCCCTTGGCGCGTTGCTCCAGGAAGACCATCTTCCAGTTCTCAAACCGCATGCCGACCAGCTGGCCGTCGTCGTTGAAGTAGAAGAACGACTCGCGGGCCGACTTGTCGGCCTCGCCGGTCAGGTAGGGCAGCTGGTTGAAGCCGTCCAGGTGGACCTTGTAGGTCTTGCCGCCGGCCTCGTGGCCCGTGAGCAGCTTCTCCTTGATGTCGTCCTCGCCGGCGGCCGCCAGGAAGGTCGGAAGCCAGTCCAGGCCGCTGACGATGCCGTTGCCGATGCTGCCCGGCTTGATCTTGCCCGGCCAGCGGATCACGCAGGGCACGCGGAACGCGCCCTCCCAGTTGGAGTTCTTCTCGTTCCGGAACGGGCTGAGGCCGGCGTCGGGCCAGGTGTTCTTGTGGGGGCCGTTGTCGGTCGTGTAGAGGACGATCGTGTTGTCGTCCACGCCGAGCTCCTCCAGCTTGTCCAGCAGCAAGCCGACGTGCTTGTCATGCTCGATCATGCCGTCGGCGTACTCGGTGCGCGAGGTCAGGCCCGGCTCGTCGCGGTTCTCTTCCTTCACATGGGTGCGGAAGTGCATGCGGGTCGAGTTGAACCAGCAGAAGAACGGCTTGTCGGCCTTGACCTGGCGCTCGATGAAGTCAGCCGCGGCCGCGGAGGTTTCGTCGTCGATGGTCTCCATCCGCTTCTTGGTGAGCGGGCCGGTGTCCTGGATCTTGCCGTCGGAGAAGCTGTGGATCACGCCCCGCGGGCCGAACTTCTTGCGGAACTCGGGGTCGCGTGGGTAGTTGCGGGTCTCGGGCTCTTCCTCGGCGTTGAGGTGGTAGAGGTTCCCCAGGAACTCGTCGAAGCCGTGGGCCGACGGCAGGAACTCGTCGCGGTCGCCCAGGTGGTTCTTGCCAAACTGGCCGGTCGCGTAGCCGTGCGGCTTGAGCAGCTCGGCGATGGTTGGGTCTTCCGCCTGCAGCCCCACCTTGGCGCCGGGCAGGCCAACCTTGGCCAGGCCGGTGCGGTAGGTGCACTGCCCGGTGATAAACGTCGACCGCCCCGCCGTGCAGCTCTGCTCGGCGTAGTAGTCGGTGAAGATCATCCCCTCGTTGGCGATGCGGTCGATGTTCGGCGTGCGGTAGCCGACCAGGCCCATCGTGTAGGCCGAGACGTTCGTCTGGCCGATGTCGTCACCGAAGATGACGAGGATGTTGGGCTTGTCCTGCGCCTGCAGGCCGGACACGCCGGCCAGCAATGCGGCAAGCGTTAGCAATACAGTTCTCTTCATGTTGGCCTCCACCTGTTGCGTGGTAAACGAAAACAAGCCGTCGCCGCTTCCGGGAGCCGGACGCGGCGACGGGCCTGAGAGTACTCTCCGACGGCAGTCCGGCCGCCGCTACCTGGGTTTGATCGACTCAAGCTGCTTGAGCCGCTTGAGCGCGTCCTGCTTCTGCAGCAGCCCGTAGTTAATGCCCGCTGCGTTAAGCGATGAGCCAGTCTGGTAGGGGTAGTCGCCAAAGTCGGCGAAGAAGTTCTTGATCTGCTGCTGGATCGGCACAAGCAGCCAGATCTGGCGGGCGTACCAGTCCATGTAGTTGCCGCCCTCCTCCATGCCCCGCTCGTAGGGATCCATCCGCAGGTTCGTGATCATCGCCCAGGCGGTCACCTTGCGGGTGCCCTCGGCGATATTGCCCTCGTTGATGGCAAAGTTGACTTTCCAGTCGTTCCAGCGGATCGCGTTTAGGTTGCCGCCTTGGTCGAAGTAGAAGATCTGCTCACGGGGTCCCTTCTCCTCTTCTCCCTTGAGGTGCGGCAAGAAGTTGAATCCGTCCAGGTGAACCTTGAAGTCCTTGGAGTTGTAATTGGCGCCCTTAGCGAGCTTCTCCTTAACGTCAGGCTCGCCGGCTGCGGCGCAGAGGGTGGGGAACCAGTCAATGTTCGAGATGATCTCGTTGGAGACCGACCCCGGCTCGATGACTCCCGGCCAGCGGACCATCATCGGCACGCGGAAGCCGCCCTCCCAGGTGGTGCCCTTCTCGCTGCGGAACTGCGTCATCGCGCCGTCCGGCCAGAGGGCGATTTCGGCGCCGTTGTCGGTGCTGTAGATAACGATCGTGTTGTCGGCGATCTTCAGCTCGTCCAGCAGGTCCAGCAGCTGGCCGACGTGGCCGTCGTGCTCAACCATGCCGTCGGCGTGGATGCCCTTGCCGGTCTTGCCCAGCGACTCCTTCTTGAGGTGCGTAAACACGTGCATCCGCGTGGAGTTGAACCAGCAGAAGAACGGCTTGTCCGCCTTGTTCTGCCGCTGGATGAAGTCCTTGGCGGCGGCCAGGAATTCCTCGTCGATGGTCTCCATACGCTTGGTGTTGAGCGGGCCGGTGTCCTCAATCTTGCCGTCAGCGGTCGACTTGATCACGCCGCGGGGGCCGTACTTCTTCAGGAACTCCGGGTCCTTCGGGTAGAAGTAGCCCTCGGGCTCTTCCTCGGCGTTCAGGTGGTAGAGGTTGCCGAAGAACTCGTCGAAACCGTGGTTGGTCGGCAGGTGTTGGTCCTGGTCGCCCAGGTGGTTCTTGCCAAACTGGCCGGTCGCGTAGCCTTTGGTTTTCATCACGTCGGCGATGGTGGGCATCCACCCGGTGATGCCGTGCGGGTCGCCCGGCATGCCGATGGTCAGCAGGCCGGTGCGGAATGGCTCCTGCCCCAGGATGAAGCTCGCCCTCCCCGCGGTGCAACTCTGCTGGCCGTACGAGTCGGTGAACAGCATGCCCTCGTTGGCGATGCGATCGATGTTGGGCGTCTTGTAGCCCATCAAGCCGCGCGTGTAGGCGCTGATTTGGGGGATACCAATGTCATCACCCCAGATGACCAGGATGTTCGGCTTGTCCTGCGCGATGGCCGGGACGGCGGCGGCCAGGATAGCGACCACGGCAAGCAGCTGACGGAGCTTACGCATAGGGACCTCTTCTTCTGAGCAGTTGTTCCGGCGCCGCAGAACCTGTGGCGAGCGATGAGCATGGCGCCAACGTTGAAATCGATACAGGCTGCGCGGACTACTCAAAGTGTAGGGCATATGCCACCAACCGCAATCATTTGCCGGCGGCTTTGTGGCAAAACACAGAACGCCTATGCGGGATAATTGCTGCCCGAGGAGCGGCCCGCTTCCGGCACCCGCAGAGTCCGGGGACGCGAGCCGGAATCCCCATCCATGCAAGATTGCAATCGTGGCGGATAGACCGCTTGGGGCGGTCGTCGGATGCCCTGCGGTGGGCCCCGAGCGATCAGCTGGATGGCCGTCCCGTGAACGGTGGTGGGCGACGAAACTCGATTCGCCCAAGCTTAGATTCCGCGGACGGATGCCGCAGCCGCGCGGGTCAAGAACGTCAAAGGCCGCCCTCGCTCTCAAAAGCGCGGGCGGCCTATGCGAATACTCTTGGGTGAGTGATATCCCCGACAGGATTCGAACCTGTAACCTTCGGCTTCGGAGGCCGACACTCTATCCAGTTGAGCTACGGGGACGAGCGGCGAGGCGGGCGTCGCAACCAGCAGAGCGGACGGTTGGTCCGACACTCGGGTTCGCGATTGGCGTCGCGATGCGACGCGGGCTGCCTCAGCGGCGAACGCGTATTGTCGCGCCGCCCGGCTGGGATGGCAAGCCCCGCATCGGAGGGCGGCTAGTAGGCCACGCCTGCCGACGCCTGCGGCGGACGGAACAGTCGGCCGCGTGTCACCTCGGGCACCGGTTGCTGGTACACGCGGGGCCGCCCGCCAACGACCTCGGGGCCCAGGTCGGGCAGCGGGTAGGGGTCGTGGTAGATGGCGTCGTACCGCTGTGGTCCGGTTGGTCCCGGATGGAAGAGGTTGGGCATGCGGAAATTGCTGCCGCAGCCGCTGCAGCATCCCAGCAGCAGGGCGAGCGGGCCCACCAACGCCAGCGCGGGGCGGAAGCCAGTGTTCTTGGCGGGTCGCACGGGGAACTCCTTCTCCAGGGCGATCGTGGGGTGGCGGCGGGGCTCCCAGCAGCTCGGAACCGTACCAGGATTGGCGAGGGCCACCAAGGCTGCTTGGCGGCGCTACCCGCAGCGGTCGCCCAGCCGGCGCCGCCACAGCACACAGATCGGCCGGTCCGGTCATCCTCTGGAACCGATCCAGCCGGCGCCGCCGGTCGGCCGCCGTCTCTCAGCGGGTCACTCCGGTCGGGCAAACTCTCGGGCCTGGGGCCGCTGTCGACGCGCCGTCGGCGCCGCTATAATCCAGTGCTATCACCCCGCCCCCGGCGACGCCGCCCTCCCCGCCCTGGCATGAAGCCAAAGCCATGAAGAACACCCGCGACACCCAGCTGTTGTTTGAGCTCTCCAAGCCAGGGCGGCGCGCCACCCTGCTGCCCGCTTGCGACGTCCCCCAGAGCGAGGTGGCGGACCTGCTGCCCGCCTCGGCGCTGGCCGACCAGCCGCCGGCGCTGCCGGAGCTGTCCGAGCCGGCGGTGGTGCGCCACTTCGTGAACCTCTCGACGCAGAACATGAGCGTCGACACCCACTTCTACCCGCTCGGCTCGTGCACGATGAAGCACAACCCGAAGCGGAACGAGCGGGCCGCCGCCCTGCCCGGCATGGCGGACGTGCACCCGTACCAGCCCGAGGAGTCGCTGCAGGGGATGCTGCAGCTGCTCTACGAGGTGCAGCAGTACCTGTGCGAGATCTCCGGCCTGCCCGCGTGCAGCCTGCAGCCGGCGGCGGGCGCGCACGGCGAGCTGGCCGCCCTGTGGGTCGCGGCGGCGTACTTCCGGGACCATGGGATGCAACGCACGAAGGTGCTCGTCCCCGACAGCGCGCACGGCACCAACCCGGCCAGCGCCGTGATGGCGGGCTTCCAGACCGTCACGGTCAAGACGCTGCCGACCGGCGCCGTCGACATGGACGACTTCCACGCCAAGCTCGACGACCAGATCGCGGTGTTCATGATCACCAACCCCAATACGGTTGGTGTATTCGAGCCCTCGATGAAGGCGATCGCCGACGCCGTGCACGGCAGGGGCGGGCTGATCTACCTGGACGGCGCCAACATGAACGCGGTGCTCGGCGTCACCCGCCCGGGCGACTTCGGCGCCGACATGCAGCACTACAACCCCCACAAGACGTTCAGCGGCCCCCACGGCGGCGGCGGGCCGGGCGCCGGCCCGATCTGCGTGACCGACGCGCTCGCCCCGTACCTGCCAACGCCGGTCGTCGAGAAGCGGGGCGACGCCTTCGCCCTAAACTTCGACGTGCCGAAGTCGATCGGCCGTGTGAGGTCGTTCTTCGGCAACACCGGCGTGCTGGTCCGCGCCTACTGCTACATCCGCGCCCACGGCCCCGACGGCCTGCGGCGGGTGAGCGACATGGCCGTGCTCAACGCCAACTACCTGCTGAGCAAGGTGAAGCACTTCCTGCCCGTCCCGCAGGGCGACCGTTGCATGCACGAGTTTGTCGCCACCGGCGCCAAGCTCAAGGCGGACAAGGGCGTCAGTTCGATGGACGTGGCCAAGCGGCTGCTGGACTACGGCTACCACGCGCCGACCGTTTACTTCCCGCTGACGGTGAAGGAAGCGATCATGGTCGAACCGACCGAGACCGAGAGCAAAGAGACGCTCGACCACTTCGCCGAGACGCTGTTCCGGATCACCGAAGAGGCCCCCGACCTGCTGCACGAGGCGCCCCACACCACCGCGATCAGCCGGCCCGACGAGGTGCAGGCCGCTCGCCAACCGGTGATGTGCTACTGTGGCTAGCGACCGCTCCGCGTCCCCCCTCGCCTGTCAGCTGCGGCACGACCCGCCGGCCGAGGGCGGGTGGAACATGGCCGTGGACGAGGCCCTGCTCAATCGGGCCGCCGACCACGGGGACGCGACCCTGCGGTTCTATCAGTGGCGGCCGGCGACGCTGTCGCTTGGTTACTTTCAACCGCACGCCGACCGTGAACTCCACCCGGAGAGCCGTGGCAGCGCCCTGGTGCGGCGTCACAGCGGCGGCGGCGCGATTCTGCATGACCGCGAGCTGACCTACAGCCTGGCCGTGCCCCCAGGCGCCGGCTACGACCGCGACCCCTACGCGCTCTACTTTGCGGCCCACGAGACGCTGCGGGACACGCTGCGGTTGGATATCGGTTTACCGCGAGGCTGCGACGTCCAACTCTGCCGTCCCGCAGGCGACCCTCGTCCCGCCGACGAGCCGTTCTTGTGCTTCCAGCGGCGGTCTCTTGGCGATCTGCTGGTGCGGTCGGCGGCCAGCGGGTTACCGTCGACGGTCGATGGCTGGCACAAGATCGCTGGCAGCAGCCAACGGAAACGCCGCGGAGCTGTGCTGCAGCACGGCAGCGTGCTGCTGGAGGCTTCGCCAGAAGCCCCGCAGCTGCCAGGACTTAGGGATCTCTTGGGGGAGGATGTCGACGCCCGCCGGTTGGCCGCCGCGTGGCTGCCGCGGCTGGCCGACCGACTATCGCTGGAAATAGTGCCCCCGCAATCGCCCGAGACTATGCTTGAGAGAGAGGCCCAGGCGATCTTTTCAGACAAGTTCGGGCAGGACGCCTGGACCCTCCGACGTTAAGCGCACCCGCCCCGCGGGTCGATCAGATGGCTAGCGGGGCTCTGACGCCGGCAGCGGTCTGCCTACATCCGCAGGGCGTATTCGACGTAAAAGGGTGATGAGATTCCGCAATTTGTGATCGCTTCGGTCTGGATTGCGTATACAATTTGCAGTCTAAAGGGGTCGATACGGCCCGTTTTGAGACGCGAGGTACAAGACGTGCGTACTGACTAGAGACACCGTCAGCTGCGTCGGCCCGGGGATCCTATTCCATTTAATCCTTCCCCGCTGTGTGGCAGTTTGCGGCTGATTCAAACGAGTATTCTTCCGCACCCCTATCGCTATTTTCTGTCTGTTAACTCCTCGTGCGGAGGAATGGGGGCTCAACATGAAGTTGAAAGTCTTGGCGGGCGCTAAGGAGGGAACCGAGATCCCACTCAAGAGATCGAAGTTCCTAATCGGGCGCTCAAGCGAATGCACCCTGCGCGCTGGTAGTGACGCTATCAGCCGCCGCCACTGTGTCGTGCTGACGCGCGACTCCGGGGTGAGTGTGCGCGACCTGGGCAGCCGCAACGGCACCCTGGTCAATGGCGAGAAGATCGACGGCGAGACGCCGCTCAAGGTTGGCGATCTGCTCAAGGTGGGCCCTCTCGAGTTCGAGATGATCGCCTCCGGCGCGGACATCAAGTCCGAGAAGAAGCCGCCGGTCAAGAGCGTCGCCGAAGCGGTCGACCGCGCGGCCAGCCAGAGCAGCGTGGACGTCGGCGACGACGACATCAGCAACTGGCTCCTTGGCGGTGACCCGACCTCTTCGGTTTCGATGCGCGAGACGATGAGTTTCCGCGTCGACGAAACCAGGTCTTCGAAGATTCCCGCGCCGGCGGAAGATGAGGTTCAGCAGGAGCCTGCGTCCGAAGGCGAAGCCGACGCCGAGGCGCCTTCGGAGGAGGTTGCCGAGGACGACGCCAAGAAGAAAGACAAGAAGAAGCGGTTCGGCAAGCTGCCCAGCATCCCGAAGAAGCCGGGCGCCAAAGACAGCCGCGAAGCGGCGGCGGACATCCTCCGCGAGATGGCGCGGCGTCGCTGATCGCCCAGCCCACCGGACCCAGGCGTAGATACTCAGCAAGAGGCGAAAAGCTTGAAAGCAAACCAACCCGAGAAAAAGTCGGCCGTGCTCGGACTCGCGTTCGACGCCGAGGACGGCCACAAGCGGCTCACCCGTGGCAAGGACTTCATGCTGGCGGGCGGCTCGGAAGAGACGCACGGCCGCATGCAGGAGACCGTCATCAAGGTTGGCGAGCGGCTTGAGCAGCGCGGCAAGCGGATCGCCGACGCGACGGTCAGCGAGTTGCGCGACGTCTTCCACGACGTCCAGGCGACTAGCTGAAGCCCGACCAAAGTCTCAGCAACATAAAAGCGGCGGGGCCGCCTCCAAGGAGGACGCCCCGCCGCTTTGGTTTTCACTCGCCTGGTCGCCGGTGGGGTGGTGACCGCCCCCGGTCATTACGGGTCCACCGGGCACCCAGGTCCGCGAATCGGCTTCTGTGATGGATCGCTACTCGGCGGTCGCCAGCTCTTCCGACTCGGCCATCGCCTCAAGGGCTTCGGCCTCGGCCTGCGACTCCAGGTCGGCTCCGCCGCCGCCCTGCCGCGCGGCAAGCTCGGCCGCGTCGAGCTGCACGTAGCCCAGCCCGCGGATCACCTCCAGCACCTCGCTGCAGGTGGGGAACATGCGGCCGCTCTTCCGCTTGTAGTCGTCAAGGGCGTTCATGAACTGCACCTCGGCGTCGGAGTAGTCGCGCTCGCAGGTGGTGGGGTCGATCTGGCGGCGGCGGTTGACCTTCTCGCGGCGTTCCAGCTTCGGCGCCTCGGCGGGCTTCTCGGCGGTCTCGGCCTCTTTGCGGCGGGTGGCCCGCCGGCGGTCGACGCTGACGGTCTTCTCGCCGGCCTTGCTGCTGGCGGTCTTACGCTTGGGGGCCGCCTTCTTAGCGGTGGTCTTCTTGGGAGCGGCCTTCTTGCTGGCAGTCTTGGTTGCGGTCTTGGTCTTCGCCACCGGGTCTCTCCTTGTCGGCTGGTGCTGACTGCCCTGGGCGGGGGAGGCCGTGGGGTGAGGCAGTCAGCGTGGAATGGGGGGTCGCTAGGGGTCCAATCGGGAGCCATGCCCTGACGTTTACAGAGCCCTGGAAAAATAGGCGGATCGGGTGGATTTGCAGGTTTGGCTGATCGTTGCGTGTGAGTCAAACATGCCCGACAGGGCGAGCGCCGCCGCCCGGCTGAGGCGGAAACGCAGGCGAAATCACTCGCCTTGCGTGGGTTTGGGACGGTTGGTAGGGTCCGCGGGTCCAGGGCGGCCCCCGCCCCCCGATCCGGCTGACGCGGAGAAACCGAACGTGCTCTCAAACCGCCAGAACCGACGCCGCTGGGCGGCCCTCGCCCTGCTGCCGACCCTCGCCTGCCTGAGCGGCTGCAACACCGTGAACAGCCAGGCCAACAACGCCGAGGGCGTGCGGCTGTACACCCAGGGCGCCTACGACCAGGCGGCGGTCAAGTTCCAGGAGGCGATCGCGTCCAACCCCGACTCGGCCGACGGCTACTACAACCTGGCCGCGTCGCTCCACAAGGCGGGCGCCATGTACAACCGGCCGGAGGACATCAAGCAGGCCGAGGTGCTCTACAACCAGTGCCTGGAGCGAAACCCGAATCACGTCGAGTGCTACCGCGGCCTGGCCGTTCTCCTCACTGAGACCAACCGCCGCGACGCCGCCTTCCGACTGCTGAACAACTGGAACGCCGCCAGCCCGCAGAACCCCAACCCGAAGATCGAGCTCGCCCGGCTCCTCGAAGAGACCGGCCAGTTCGACGAGGCCAAGGCGCAGCTCATCGCGGCGCTCGAGGTCGCACCCGCCGACGCCCGGGCGTTCACGGCGCTGGGGCGGCTGCGTGACCAGGCCGGCGAGTACCAGCAGGCGCTCGCCAACTACCAGCGTTCGCTCGCCATCAACGGCGCGCAGCCGCAGGTCGCGGCCCGGGTCGCCACGCTGCAGGCCGCCGCCGCGGGCGCTGGCCCCGCCGCCGCGGCCGGGGCTCCGTCGCACGTGGCGAACCAGTGGCAGTCGTCTACGACGTACTAGCGCCGGCCGGAGCGGCCAGCAGGCCCTCCAGCACGCCGCACGCGCGATTGCGGGCGGCCTGCCCGTCGCAACGCCGCGCCTGCCGCCGGCAGCTCTCACGCACCTCGTCGGAGCCGAGCAGCCGCTCCAGCGCCGCCGCCGCGGTCCGCTCGTTGAACCGGCGTGGCGAGAGCTCACCCGCGACGCCGAGCGCCCTCAGCCGGGCCGCGTTGTCCTGCTGATCGAACGCCTGCGGCCGGATGAGCTGCGGTGTGCCCGCGGCCAGGCCCTGGCTCGAGCTGCCGATGCCGCCGTGGTGCACGAACGCCGCGCACTTCGGCAGGAGTTGACTGAGCGGCTCAAACTCAAACCTCCGCACGCCCTGCGGCAGGTCGGCCGGCAGTTGCTCGGCGAACTTGGTCAGCAGCACGCCCCGCCGCCCCAGCAGGCGGCAGGCCTCGGCCGCCTGAGCCATCAGCTCGGCGCTCTGCCGGTTGGCCGATCCCGGGGTGAACACAATTGGTGGCTCGCCCTCGTCGAGGAACGCCTGGCACGCGTCGCTCAGCGGGCGGTGGCAGCCGCCGTCCCACAGCGGGAATCCCACGCACTCGGTACCCGCCGGCCAGTCCGGCTGCGGCGGCGCAAACCAGTCGGGGAACAAGCACAGGTTGCACGCGTCGGCGTACCACCAGTCCGGCATCAGGCGGCCGACCGGCGGCAGGCCCAGCTCCGCCCGCAGCGCGTTGAGCTCCGGCGCGATCAGCGGCCGCAGCACGGCCCGCTCGCCGAGCAGGAACTGCGCCTGGTTGACCCAGCCCGGCAGCCACGGCCGCGTGAACGCGATCGGCAGCTTGGGCGGCGTGCGCCGGCTCCACATCGACAGCGGCGCGAACGTGACCGACGCGACCGGCGCCAGCCCCTGGTCCCGCACCACGCGGCTCGCCAGGTCCAGCCCGTGCGCGGCGATCACCGTCTCGCCCGGCCGGCAGCGGGCGGTAAGCTCGCGGTGCATCTCGCGGAGGAAGGCCAGGCTCGCCTCGCGGACGATCATCGGCAGGCTCTGCCGCGGCCGCCACAGGTCTGGGTGCCGGGTCATGTCGTGGTACTGCTGCTGCGTGCCCATCGGCACGAAGCCCAGCGACGCGGTGCGGATCTCCTGCTCGAAGTAGGGGTTGGCCACCACCTCAACCTCGTGCCCCCGTGCTACGAGCGCGGCGCCGAGCCCGATCATCGGGTGCACGTCGCCGTAGCTGCCGAGGGCGGTAAGCAGGAAGTGCATAACGTTAGCTTGGGACAGACTCGGGCAGGAATGCGGAATCCGAATGTAGGGCCTGACCGGCCCCGCGGCCAGCGTGCGGCCACGCGTCGTGCGGTTGCCGTGGACGGGCCCGGGTGGGAAAATGGCGGGGTCCGCCCGTTCCCCCTCCCCGACGCCCGCGTTCATGTCGATTTACGACTCCCCCCCCTCCGACGCCCCTGACGACGACGAGTACGAGCTCGAGGCGCCCGACGAGTCCGTCGAGCAGCTCGCCCGCCAGCGGGCCGCCGAGGACCTCCGCGCCGCCGGCGAGTCGCTCGAGATCGACAACGCCCAGCGGGCCATGGAGGAGCGGCACATGCTGGACCCCGACGAGGGGTTCAACTTTCAGTTCCAGGTGAAGCACCTGCTGGTCGCCACCGCCGTGCTGGCGATCGGCATGACGCTCGCCAAGCTGATGCACGGCTTCGCGGTGCTGATGATCTTCATCACCGCGGGCCTGTTCGCCGCCCACTGGTACCTCTCGTGGGCCGAACGCAAACGGATTGAGGAGGCCTCCGCCCGCCGGAACGAAGCGGTCCGCCGGGTCCGCGAGCGGCAGGCCGCGCAGGCCGCCGGCGACGCGACCATGTACGACGAGGAACTGGAGGAGGCCGACGCCGAATTCGAGGAAGCGGTCGAGCAGACCCGCTTCCGCATCAACTTCTCGTTCCAGGACCTGATGATCGCGGTCACCGTGGCCGCGGTGGTGATGGGCATCGGCGCCGCGACGTCGTTCCAGGTGCTGGCGGTGATCCTCGGGCTGGTGGCGGTCTCGGGCCTGCTGGCGTACGGGCTCGGCGTGCAGCCGCCCAGCAAGGTGGTGCTCGTGTGGTGGATGACCCTCGCGCTGTACGTGGTGATCTGCCTGCTGCAGGCGGTTGGCGTGCTTGGCAGCGACGCGTAGCCGCCCCGCTACCCGCGCGGTGGGGCCGACTTTTGTCCCTTGTGGCGCTTTCGATTTTTAGGGACTAAAGTCGCGGAGTTTTGTCCCCGTCAAAGGTCGTCTGGGCCTTGTATAGCAGTGTCTGGCGTGTGTCAGTGGGGACAAAAGTCGGCGACTTTTGTCCCCCTTTGGTTCGCATAGGGACAAAAGTAAGCCCCCCGAGTTTCCCTTGGCAAGATCCCTGCGGCGCAACCCCCAATCGCGCCGCCCGGCAACAACGCCGCGCAGCAACCCCTCAATTGGACCGCGCACGGTGGCCGTTTTCTACTCAGAAGTTGGGCGAATCTGCGCCCCTGCCAGGCGGTGTCGAGGGCTCATCGGCTGTCATAGTCGTTTTGCAGATCAGAAGCTGCCAACGCCTAGCCGGGGCCCTGCTTTCGAGAGGTCAAACGCCACTCAGGATTTAGCTAGGTGCGGGCTTTGCAGGTGCTCCAACACGGACTCGCGCCAATCAACTGGCGTCGTGCTTCTCCAGTCTCGCAAGTCTCCTGCGTGCGACCGACGCCCTGTACTCAAGACTTTCTCGTCGCCGAGCCGTACCAACCTATGGCCGCGCTCGCCGGCGCGACGCAGACGAACCACAGCAGCCCTGCCCTGGCTGCCTGCGGAGCTTCAAGATCCTTCAGGTGGGTGTCGTCGAGAGCAGCGGAATCCATCCCGATCGCCGCAACCAGCGCGGGGATAGCTAGGCAAGTGAGCACGGCGACCACGCGGAAGCCGCGAGGTTCATTGAGGAGGCTGACGAGGCACGCTAGCGTGCAGCCCACCAGAAGGCCGCTCACGCACGCGGCGAGCAGCAACACGTCGGCGGCCGGCTCGGTCGACATGCTGGTCAGCATCTGCTTCCAGCGGAACGCCGCCCGGGCAGCGATGACGTCCCCCCACTGACCCGCCAAAGCCGAGCACAACGCCGCCACGGTTAGCAGCCAGACCAGCGACCGCAGCCGGAACTGCCTGAACTTCCTCAGCCGCGCGCGGCGGCGGCGGTCGGCGGCGTCGAAGATGCGAGTGGACTGCCACATCGCCGTGCCCTATTGCATGGATCGTTCCGCTTGAGGACTCACGCACTGCCCAGCCGCACCAATCCTTGACTCCTATGTCAGGCAAGCTGCAGCCTCGGCGTGGACTCCAGCATTAGAGCCCGCCCGTTGGACGCTTTCAACGCGAAAGGAGTCACCTCAAGCAATCTGCAGCGAGACACTGTGGTTAAGACCCACTGCGGATCTGCCCCGGGCGATCACAAAATAGGGGCGACCATTGCCAGCGCGTTGTTCGCCAGCCGGCGGGGCATCGACCAGCCCTCCACCTCGCTCAAGGTCACCTGACGCGAGTTGGCGCGGTATTGCTCCTGCCGCTCGATGAGCTGCCCGGTGAGCTGCGGGTCGTAGAACAGGATGTTGTTCTCGTAGTTCAGCTCGAAGCTGCGGCGGTCCATGTTCGCCGATCCGATCAGCGTGACCTCACCGTCCACGGTCAGCGTCTTGGCGTGGAGCAGGCCGCCGTTGAACTCAAAGAGCTTCACGCCCGCCGACAGCAGCTCCTCGTAATAGCTGCGGCTCGCGCACGCCACGATCCACGAGTCGTTGCGGGCCGGCACGATCAGCGTGGTGTCGACGCCGCGGTAGGCGGCTGAGCACAGGGCGCGTTCGAGCGACTCGTCCGGAACGTAGTACGGCGTGGTCACGATCAGCCGCTCGCGGGCCGCATAGAACATCGACTCAAAGGTCTCGGGCATTGCTGAGTAGCGGACCGTCGGACCGGTGCCCACCGCCTGGGCGTAGAACCCGCCGGGCGAGGGCTCGGGCGCGTGGGCGAGGAGAGCGTCGATGTTCTCGCCCGTGGCGGCGGCCCAGTCCGCGGCGAACAGCCGCTGGTTCTGCAGCGCGATCGGCCCTTCGAACCGCATAACGCAGTCGACCCACGGCGCGTACTTGGCCTTCACGCGGAACTCGGGGTCGGCGCAGTTCTGGCTGCCGCAGTAGGTGACGCGGCCGTCGATGACTGCGATCTTGCGGTGGTTGCGCAGGTCGATGCGGCCGATGAGCGGGCGGATCAGTGGGTTGCCAATCTTGAGCGCTACGCCTGTTTTCACGCCGGCCTGCTGCATGCCGGTCCAGTCGGGCGACGAGATCATCGCGCGGGAGCCCAGGTTGTCGGCCATCACGCGGCAGGTCACGCCACGCTGAGCGGCCCGCTTGACCGCGTCGACCACCTTGAGGCCGTTGTTGTCGGCGAGCCAGATGTAGAACAGCAGGTGGACGTGCTGGTCGGCGTTGTCGATATCGGCGACCATCTGCTCGATCGTGGCGTTGGAGTCTTCCATCAGCCGGGCCGTGTTGCCGCCCACCGGCTCGAAGCCACTGATGGAGGTCGCCACGCGGAACAGCGACTGGCGCCGTGCGGGCACCGCGTTCTTGAATTCCTCCAACCGCGACGCGTCGTACGGCAGCATTCCGCGGAGGATGCGGCGGAGCTCGTCGATCCTGCGCCTGCCGATGCTGGTCTCGCCGAACAGCAGGTAGGCGATCATGCCGGCGACCGGGACCGACGCGATCACGGCGATCCAGGCCACCCGTGACGCCGGTTCGCGGTGCGGCCGCAGCAGCACGCGGACAATCAGCACCAACACGATGGCGCCGTGCACCAAAACCCCAATTGTGAAATGCATCCGGCAACTCCTTGAGTCGTGTCGGCCCGAATGGCCCTGTGGTAGGCGCCCGCGTTAGGACGCTGACAGCCTGCTGGCCGTTTCGGCCAGCTGCTTCACGACCCGCTCGACCCGCCCCGCGACCCCGCTGTCGCGGAGCGCGCCGGACTCGTCGAACGCCTCGTGGGCGCGGGGGACCGACGCCTGCTCCGGAACGACGTGCAAGCCGATGCTGCCAAGGATCGACCGCACGTGGACCAGTCCCCGCATGCCGCCCAGCTGCCCGGGAGAGGCGCTCAGCAAACCGGCCGTCTTGCCGGTGAAGGCCGCCAGCGGCGGATCGCCCTCCCTTGGCCGGGAGACCCAATCGATCGTGTTCTTCAGCAGCGGCGTGATCGAGCTGTTGTATTCCGGGCAGGCGAGCAGCAGGCCGTCTTGCCCCTTCATGAGGTCGTAGAGCCGCGCGGCGCTGTCCGGCGCTCCGTCCGACTCCTCGATGTCGCCGTTGTAGAGGGGCATCGGGAAGTCGCGCAGCTCGATCAGCGTCACCGTGGCGCCGTGGGCGGTCGCCATAGCGGCCGCCGCGTGGACGAGCCGGCGGTTGAGCGACTCCCGCCGGGCGCTCCCGGCGAATGCGATTAGTTTGGCCACTGCTGACTCCTGGTAAGGGGTGGCGCGTAGGGGTCAGCCCCTACGCCGCCGGTTCTCGCTCTTCTTCTCGACCGATGCGCCCCACGCTTCCATCGCTTGGAGCACCGGTTTGAGGGACTCGCCCAGAGGGGTAAGCGAGTACTCTACACGCGGTAGGATTTCTTGGTAGTCCTTCCGGCTTACGACTTCATCGGCTTCCAGCTCACGCAGCTGTTTCGAAAGCGTCCTGGCGGAGATGCTACCCAGGAGGCGTGAGAGTTCGCCGAAGCGTCGGGGCCCATCGAGGAGGAAGTGGATGACCAGCACCTTCCACTGGCCGCCGATGACGCCGAGAGTAGTTTCCACCGGGCAGGAGGCCCTCCGCCCTGTTTGCTTCTTTGCCATGCCCGGTGCGGTATCCGTGGGGTTACTGGTATCTCCGCGGCCCTTGGTTGCGAGGCCCAATGGGTACGGATATAGATGCAGTCACAGCCTGACTGGTCTGTCGCCGCGGTCGACGCCGCGAGGATAGCACAAGTCTCATCGGCACACCTAACCATGGAGAGCGATTAATGGCGGCCACCAACGGAATGCTTGACCCGGACGACACAGTGATGCTGCTGATCGACCATCAGAGCGGGCTGTTCAACACGGTGCGGGACCTGCCGGTCCCCGACCTGCGCAACTACGTGATCGCGCTGGCCAAGACCGCGACCCTGCTCGACATCCCCGTGATCACCACCGCGTCGGTCCCGGACGGGCCCAATGGCCCGCTGATCCCGGAGGTGCACGAGCACGCGCCGCACGCGCAGTACGTGCCGCGCACGGGGCAGATCAACGCCTGGGACAACCCGCCGTTTGTCGAAGCCATCGAGAAGACGGGACGCAAGACGCTGGTCATCGCTGGGACGCTGACCAGTGTCTGCATGGCGTTCCCGGCCGTCAGCGCCGTGCAGGCCGGCTACAAGGCCTACTGCGTCGTGGACGCCTCGGGCAACTGGAGCAAGATGGCGACCGACACCACCATCGCCCGCGTCGCGCAGGCCGGAGCGATTCCGACCGACACCTTCGCGATGGTGGCCGAGCTGATGCGCTCCTGGAACCGGCCGGAAGGGTCGCGGTTCGCCGAGATCATCGCCGAGCACATCTGCCCGGAGTACAAGTGCCTGATCGAGAGCTTCGGCAAGGCCCAGGCGGTTGTGAAGGACGGGCCCGAGACGAAGATGGACAAGTTCCAGTAGGGTGTGGTCCGTATAGACGAAGACACAACCGGTTTGGTCACCGTGCCCGCGGTGGTGATGGGCATCGGCGCCGTCGCGGTGCACGTGGAGCCGGGCAGCGATCCGCGATTCGATACCGGGACACTAGCGTTGTCGGGCGCTATCCGCTCGTTTCGCATGGTGGGTGGCAACGAGTTCGCCGTCGACTGGATCTCGACTGCCGTCCCTGAACCGGCGTGTGCGGTGCTGGCCGTCGTTGCTGCGGCTGGCGCAGCAATCAGCGGCGCACGCCGGCATCGACACGCATCTTCGGGACGAAGTGACTACACCTGCTCGGGCACAACGAACGGCTCGCGGTAGCCAGGCTTGACCAGCGCGTTGGCGATGGCGTTGCTGGTGGCGTCGGCGCCCGAGAGCTGCATCGCCTGCGGGTCGTACTCCATCCACTCGCTGCAGGTGAGCCGGTTGCGGTCCAGGTCGACGTTGTTCGCCTTGAGGTGCGCGGCGATCGCGTCGATGGTCTCCAGCGCGTCGCCGCGCTGACCGACACGGCTCTTGACCTCCTCAACGGAGGCCGGCTGGCCGCTGCGGAACGCCAGGTTCGCCAGGTGGCAGAGGTTGGCCGAGCGGACGCCGACGGCGAGTTCCGCCCGCAGGCCCTCATTGTTGCGCGACCGGACCGCTTCGACCCAATTGGCGTAGTGCCCCGCGCCGCCGTCGCCCGGGAACCTCTTGAGCAGCTTGCCGCTGTTGTCGTACACAGCGCCGCCGCCCCGCCCGCCGGCGAAGTAGCCGTTCTCGCACTGGATGACATTCCCAGCGGTGACGCCGCGAACGTTGGGTAGCTTCCTGCTGCCGGCGCTCTCGGTCAGGCCGCGGACCTCGACGAGAAACGGCGGCGCGTCGTCGAATTCAAAGCAGACGGCCTGCATGTTCGGCGTCTGGCCGTCGTCCTCGCGTGCAAACCGGCCCCCCAGGCAGAGGAACCGCTTGGGCGAGGACGCGATATCCAACGCGTGCGCGCAGTCGTCGAGCTGGTGCGCGCCCAGGTTGCCCATGTCGGCGTTGCCGGTGTCCCAGTCCCAGTGCCAGTCGTAGTGGAGGTTCTGCCGCATCAGCGGCTCCAGCGGCGCCGGACCGGTCCACAGGTTGTAGTCCAGGCCCGCGGGGATTGGCTGGGGCCCGGTGACGTGGCCGATCGAGCCGCGGTCCTTGAACCACAGGCCGTGCATCCACTGGATCTCGCCGAGGGCGCCCTCGCGGATGTAGTCGATCGCGGCGCGGAACCCGGTGTCCGACCGGTTCTGGGTGCCCACCTGCACCACCCGGTTGTGCTTGCGGGCGGCGTCGATGATCTGCTTGCCCTCCCACAGGTTGTGGGTGACCGGCTTCTCGACGTACACGTCCTTGCCCCGCTGGCAGGCCCAGATGGTCGCCAACGCGTGCCAGTGGTTGGGCGTGGCGATCGAGACCGCGTCGATCTCGGGGTCGTCCAGCAGCTCGCGCATGTCCTGGTAGTGCTTCGCCTTCACGCCGGCGTCGTCCAGCATCGACTGGCCGTTGGCGATGCGGGCCGGGTCGACATCGCACAGCGCGGCCACGCGCACGCCCGGAAGCTGCGACAGTTGCTTAACGTGGTCGCGACCCTTGCCGCCAACGCCGATCACGCCGACCTGCAGCGTGTCGTTCGGGCCGGCGGCGCCAGCGACGCGCGGCATTATCGACGCCGCGGACGCCACTGCGGCGGTGGTGACAGTCTTCGAGAGGAACGAGCGACGCGAAAGCGGATCCATGAGTGGTCAATCCTCAAGCATTGAAGAGAGCGGAGTGGCGGCGGTGAAAAGAGGCTGCCGCTTCCCGTAATGATACCAGGATGCGGCGCCGAATCCGCAGCCAAGTACCGCACTCCCAGGGCGGACTATTGAACTCGGGCAATTCCCGCCAACGCCGCCGAAATCCCGAACCGCTGACGCGGATCGACCGGGTGTGAGTCAGAATCCGGCCCTCCACGGCCATCGGGGTGCTACGCTTCAGAAAGGCGGCCTCGTCTCTTGGGAATCCAATTCTGCCGGCCTGGTCGAGGGCTCCTGCGGCCACTTCTGGGGGCCTTTTCCAGTACAGGAACGACCTACGCACGCGGGGCGGTTCCTAGCATGCGCCAGACGCATTGCAGCTATAAACCCCGTGCATTTGTGTTCTTATGCGCCACCCCTATATTTGAAAAGTGCGGCGGACGCCGCCGACGCGAACCTTGTACCCGATCTGTTTGAAGGAGGCGCCAGATGTTGTTCCGATCACTGCTGCTCACGGCGGCGTTCACGACCCAGGCGGCCGTCGCAACGCCGCCCGCTGGGCACGCCGCCGAGGGCGCCGCGGGCGCCAGCAAGTGCCCGGTGACGGGCGCCATGCAATACTTCACCGCGCTGAAGAACGCGGCCGAGGGCGTCGAAGCCGACGGCCCCGAGTCGGCGCCGCCCGAGGAGTACCAGGACGCCCGACAGGCGCCCAAGACGCTTGACGAGTGGTGGCCCAACCGCCTGGACCTGCGGATGCTGCACCAGAACGCCCCGAGCAGCAACCCGTTGGGCGCCGACTTCAACTACGCCGAAGAGTTCGCCAAGCTCGACCTCAACGAGCTCAAGGCGGACATCGAGAAGTGCATGACCACCTCGCAGGACTGGTGGCCGGCCGACTACGGCCACTACGGCCCGTTCTTCATCCGCATGGCCTGGCACAGCGCCGGCACCTACCGCATGGCCGACGGCCGCGGCGGCGCCTCGGACGGCACGCAGCGGTTCGCGCCGCTCAACAGCTGGCCCGACAACGGCAACCTCGACAAGGCGCGGCGGCTGCTCTGGCCTGTGAAGCAGAAGTACGGCCAGAAGATCTCTTGGGCCGACCTGATGGTGTTCGCGGGCAACTGCGCGCTGGAGTCCGCCGGGTTTGAGACCTTCGGCTTCGCCGGCGGCCGCGAGGACGTCTGGGAACCCCAGCAGGACGTCTACTGGGGCCCCGAGAAGAAGTGGATGAGCGACGACCGCTACACCGTCGGCGAGCCGCTGCAGAAGCCTCTCGGCGCCACCACGATGGGCCTGATCTACGTCAACCCAGAAGGCCCCAAGGGCAACCCCGACCCGCTGGCCGCCGCCCACGCCATCCGCCAGACGTTTGGCAACATGGGCATGAACGACGAGGAGACGGTCGCGCTGATCGCCGGCGGCCACACGCTCGGCAAGACCCACGGCGCCGCGAGCCCCAAGGAGTACGTAGGTCCCGAGCCAGAAGGCGCCGGCATCGAGGAGCAGGGTTTCGGCTGGAGGAACAAGTTCGGTACCGGCAACGCCGGCGACACGATCACCAGCGGTCTGGAGGGCGCGTGGACGTCCACGCCGGCCGAGTGGTCGCAGGGCTACTGGGAGAACCTGTTTGAGTACGAGTGGGAGCTGACCAAGAGCCCGGCCGGCGCCCACCAATGGACCCCCAAGAACGGCGGCGGCGCCGGCACCGTGCCCGACGCGCACGACCCAGAGAAGTCGCACGCGCCGATGATGCTCACCACCGACCTGTCGCTGAAGCGTGACCCCGGGTTCCGCAAGATCTCCGAGCGGTTCTACAAGAACCCCGAGGAGTTTAACAAGGCGTTCGCCAAGGCGTGGTACAAGCTGATCCACCGCGACATGGGCCCGCACTCGCGGTGCCTGGGCCCGTGGGTCCCCGAGCCGCAGATCTGGCAGGACCCGATCCCCGAGGTCGACTACAAGCAGGTGACCGACGCCGACGTCCAGAGCCTCAAGGGCAAGATCCTGGCGTCCGGCTTGACGGTCCCCGAACTGGTCCAGACCGCCTGGGCGTCGGCCTCAACGTTCCGCGGGTCGGACATGCGGGGCGGCGCCAACGGCGCCCGCATCCGCCTCGCGCCGCAGAAGGACTGGGAGGTCAACCAGCCGGAGCAGCTGGCCCGCGTGCTCGCGAAGCTCGAGAAGATCCAGCAGGACTTTAACGGCGCGCAGTCCGGCGGCAAGCAGGTCTCGCTGGCGGACGTGATCGTGCTGGCCGGGTGCGCGGCGGTTGAGAAGGCCGCCGAGGACGCCGGTCACGACGTCACGGTCCCGTTCACCCCGGGCCGCGCCGACACCACACAGGAGCTGACCGACGTGGAGGGCATGGCGGTGCTCGAGCCGGCGTCCGACGGCTTCCGGAACTACACCAGCGGCGGCGACCGCCGCTCGCTGGAGGAGCAGCTGGTCGACCGCGCGCAGCTGCTGACGCTTTCCGCGCCGGAGCTGACCGTGCTGGTTGGCGGCATGCGGGCGCTGGACGCCAACTACGAGGGCGCCCAGCACGGTGTGTTCACCGACGAGCCGGGCAAGCTGACCAACGAATTCTTCGTCAACCTGCTCGACATGGGCGTGGTCTGGAGCGAGTCCGACGATGAGCCCGGCGTTTACGAGGGCCGCGACCGCGAGTCGGGCGAGCTGAAGTGGACCGGCACCCGGGTCGACCTGGTGTTCGGATCGAACTCGCAGCTGCGGGCCCTGGCCGAGGCCTACGCGTCGGAGGACGCCGGCGAGAAGTTCGTTAACGACTTTGTCGCCGCCTGGGCGAAGGTGATGAACCTCGACCGGTTCGACCTCGACCGCTCGGACCGCACCGGTTCGGCGCCGGTCGCGGTGAACCAGCGGTAACGGTTCGTAGTGGCGCTACTTCCACGCCCCCCGGCTCGCAGAGCCGGGGGGCGTTTTTTTGTGCGCCGAGGCTACTCGATGAAGTCTGCGGAGATCGTTGTCCCGGCGAGCTTCACGCGGTAGGGCCACTGCTCTTCACCGGACGGCTCGTCCCCCCTGCCCCGCCCCCGGCGGCCGCGGCCCCCGCTGACCGGCCAGTGCTCGGTCGGCGCGCCCATCACGACCAGCCACAGGTGCTCGGTCCCCTCGGGCGTTTCGAACGCAAGGCGGCCGTCGGCGTCGCGGCCGACCTCGCTGTAGACGCGGCGGTCGTCATTCAGGTGGGCCACAAAGCCGTAACGCCAGCCAGCCTTGTCGGTCTTCACCTGGCTGAAGCCCTCGGCGCCGGCCAGCCCCTGGAATTGCAGCTCCACCTCACCGAATTTCTCGGGGACTTCCAGGCGGATGCCGTTGTACCCGTAGTTCTGTGGGCAGAGCTGGGGCGTGATCCGGTACCACCCGTCGCCCGCTTCGTTCAGCGTGCAGCGGTGCTGGTTGGCGTAGCGGCCGGCGACCTCTTCGACCCGGTCGAGGTCCCAGGTGATGAACCGCCGGCAGGCGTCGAACATCTCGTCGTTGAAGGCGGGCTGCTCAACGGCGTTCATCCGCTTGTACGTGGCGACCACGTCCTCGCCGCGTTTAGTCGAGCGGCACAGCTCGCCCCAGAACTCCTTGCCGTGCTTGTTGGACCAGTACTCCAGCACGTAGGGCGAGTGGTACATGTTGGTCGGGTGAAGGAACGCGTAGTGCGTCTTCTTCATGAAGTCGACCAGGTGATAGTTCTCGAACGTCATCCACTCTGGGTAGACCTGCCACAGCATGTACTGCGCGGACATCTCGTTGACCGCGCCCCCGGGGCGGGCGCCGCTATCGACCGACGACAGGAACTGGAAGCTGTGGCCCAGCTCGTGGGCCAGCACGCCGTAGGGCTCGCGGTTGACACGCACCGCGGGGGTCCACAGCGCGCCGATCTTGTCCTCCATGCCGCCGCCGAACGCGGTGCCGCCCTCGCCGCCGTACACGTAGGTGACCAGCTTGTAGCGGTCGCTGACCGACTCACCCTTCTTGACGAGCTTCAGCTCGTTGACGTAGTAGTCGTAGAACCGCTCGCACTCGCTCAGCATCTTCTTGACGTCAAACCGCTTGCCGCTGTCGGGGTTCTCGAGCGGGTCGGCGCCGTACTCCTTGTGCCAGAAGATCACGACGTTGTCGCCCTCGATCATGCGGCTGTAGCTGTAGTCGCTGTCGTCATTGTCGTAGTCGTTGCCGTCGGGGACCTTCATCACCCCCTCGGAGGGGATCAGGAGTTCTTTGCCCGCGTCCGCGGCCGCCGCAGTGACGGCGATAATCGACAGCGTGGCGGCCACAGCGGCGTTCGCCAGCAGCTTGGGGGATCGGAGTCTCTGCATTGCCCATTGTCCGTTCGAGTTCGGTACGCCTGGGCGGATCGTAACAGACCGCCGAGGCGGGCGCCAACAAACTCCGGGCTTCGGGCGCCCGTGCGATTGGCGCTCGCTCGGCCGGCCGGCTATGGTGGAATCCCCCGGGCGGAGGCCCGGTCACCCTGAGCCCGCCCCTTGATACGGTGAGATTGATGAAGACCGCCCGCTCGACGCTGGTTACCGTGATGCTGATCAGCGCGGGGACGGCGTCCGCCGACCCCGAACAGCGGGCCGACGTTCCCCGGCCCGCTAAGTTCGTAACGGCAGCTGATTGGGGCTCTCGACCCGACTCCATCCCCGACGAACGCCGGCACACGCCCAAGCACGTCACGCTGCACCACGCCGGAGTGCTGTGGACCGCCGACCGCGACCCGGTCCAGTTCATCCGCAACATGCAGTCGTGGGGCAAGAAGCGCCCCGAGCTGGAAGAGCCGCCCCGCAACACCTACTGGCCCGACCTGCCGTACCATTTCCTCATCGCGCCCGACGGACGGATCTTTGAGGGGCGGCCGCTGGAGTACGAGCCGGAGTCGAACACCAAGTACGAGCTGGCCGGTCACCTCGGCGTCGAGCTGATGGGTAACTTCGAACAGCAGCGCCCCAGCCCCGCTCAGGTCGAGTCGGCCGTGCGGCTGGTTGCCTGGCTGCTTGCCAAGCACGATCTGCCGCTCGATGCGATCACCACCCACGCCCGGGTCGCCAAGGGACAGACCAGCTGCCCAGGACGGGACTTCGCGAGGTACTTCGACGCGGAGAAGCCCCAGTTCGCGGAGTGGGTGGGCGCCGTGCTGAAGGGGAAACCACCCGCCATCGAGCTCGGCCCACCGCTCGACGGCGGCCCCACCCAGCTCATCACCGAGACGCGGAAACCGGACGCAGTTCGATAGTGTGCGTCACCGGCGGCAGCGGACGCTGGACCGCGGCGGCCAGGGGCGCGCGTTCCGCCTCGGTATCGCGGACGGCCTGATCAAAGTCGTCCCTGCCCGAGCGGCCGTGAAATACCTTCTTAACCTGGTGGGTCTCGAAAGCCTGCTTCTTCTCTACCGCGTTGTCGACCTCTTGGAACGCTGCGCAGAACGGGTTCTCGACGAACTCCGCGGCCAGGTTCACACCCCGTTCGAGCTCGGCGGCGGTGAATTCCCGGGAGGCGCCTCCCCAGGTGACCTGGTAGCGATCGGCCGAGCCGCCGGACGCAACCAGCGTCAAGCGGTTGAGCTCCGCGTCGAACGGCACGAGCGTCATTCCCGAGCGGACCGAATTGTCGTCGTGCAGGTCGCCCGTGGCGCAGAACGGGTACCGAGAGCTGGTGACCCGCAGCACGCCCGGCCCGGTGGTCTCGACCTCGTGGCCTTCCGAGCCGGTGGCCGACCCGCCCGCCAGGTCGACGTTGATCTCGCCGATCTGCCCGTCCAGCCCCATCGCCTTGAGGAACGCGTAGGCCATCACGACGTGCCCCGCCCAGCCGGGGTGGATGCCGTCGGCGCCGGCGACCTCGTACGGGTTGTCGGCGGTGGCGCCGTGCTGGTCCGGCGCAAACACCTGCGCCTGCAGCATCGGCCAGAACACGTCGGCCAGCCGGCAGTCCTCCGACTCGGCCACGCCGATCGCGATGTCGCGCAGCGCGCACAATGCGATGTTCTGCTGGTCCAGCGTGCCGGAGCGGCTCTCGACCCACGAGGCGGTCTTCCCGGCGCAGCCCGGCGTGCCGACCACCACCCGCACGCCGTGGACCTTGAATTGGCGGACAATCGCGCGGTAGTGGTCCTCGTACCAGCGGCCGTTGGTGACGTCGAACGGGCGGTACCGCGCGTCGTTCATCCCGTAGCACAGGGTGGCCACGGTCGGCTCGAAGGTCAGGCAGTCCTTGTCCATCCGCCGCAGGAACCCGTCGGTCTTCTCACCGCTCCAGCCGTACTGACGCACCGTCACGCCAAGCTGCGGTGTGCAGGCGGTGAGGTAGGTCTCGATGATGCGGGAGTACTTGCGCTGCTCGGTGATCGAGTCGCCGCAGATCGCTAGCCGGTCGCCCTTTTGCAGCAGCAGCGGCCCAGCCGGCGGCGCCTTGCGGGGGTGGTACATGCGGAACGCGGGGTCGTCGGGCTTGGTCTCGTACTCGTAGGGCCCAAGCTGCACGCCCTCGACGACCGGCGGCTGGGCGCCCACTTGGCTTGGCCAAACCAGCGGCAACGCGGCAAACAAGAGTATCAAAGCGGTGGGGCGTGCGGCGGCGCCTGGCATAGCGGGACCCTGAATGGTTCAGATGAGCGGACGTTGTCGCCCGGGCGGAGCCGCGGGCGTCTGCAGGAGTATAACCAGCGGACCGGCCCGCGTGGCGGCGTCCCTGTCGATGCGCGTCACGGCGGAGTAGAATGGAGGGCCCTCCCGACGCACTGAGAACCCATGCCTAAACGCGCCTCCAAACCCCGCAAGAAGTCGCCGATCGGCGGCAAAGGCCCGAAGGCCGGCGGAAAAGCCAAGCGGCCCTCCCCCGGCGGCAAAAAGAAGACCGCCCGACGGCCCGCCGGCGCGAAGCGGGGCCCCACGCCCCAGCGGCAGCACCCGGATGATGGCAAGGACCGCCTGCAGAAGGTGCTGGCCGCGGCTGGGCTGGCGAGCCGGCGCGAGTGCGAACAGCTGATCCTGGAGGGCCGCGTCGAGGTCGACGGCCAGCCCGTCACGGAGCTTGGCGTGCGGGTCGACGCGTCGCGACAGGACATCTGGGTGGACGGGGAGCCGCTGCCAAAGACCAAGAAGGTCTACTTCGCGGTCAACAAGCCAGAGGGCTACGTCTGCACGGCCCGTGACCCGTCCGGTCGGCCTCGCGTGACCGAGCTGCTGCCCCCGACCGCCGGCCGGGTGTTCAACGTCGGCCGGCTCGACATGGCGAGCGACGGCCTGATTCTGCTGACCAACGACGGCGAACTGGCGAACCAACTCGCCCACCCCCGCCACGGGGTCCGCAAGACCTACATCGTGCAGGTGGCCGGCCATATCACCGGTGAAGAGCTCAAGCAGGCCCGCGAAGGCATCTACATTGCCGAGGGCAAGGTTCATTTCGTGGGCGCGAAAATCAAGTCGCGGCACAAGAAGTCGACCCTGCTCGAGGTAGTGCTCGACGAGGGCCGCAACCGCGAGATCCGCCGCGTTCTCGCCGCCATGGGGCACAAGGTGCAGAAGCTGACCCGAGTGGCGCACGGCCCAGTCAAGCTGGGTGAGATGCCCGCCGGCGCCTACCGCCCGCTCACCCGCGACGAGGTCAAGGCGCTGCGGCAGTGCGTCGAAGACGCGGGGGCCGCCCAGGAGGGCCGACCCGTCAAGAAAAAGAAGCGCAAGCCGGCCAAGCCCAAGAACTCCAAGCCGGCCGCTACCAACAAGCCCCAGCGGAGAGTGATCAAGTGAGCGGCACGACGGAGCCGAGCGGTTGTGACGGAGGACACGCGACGCTGCACGCCGCCTACTACGCGGATCAGGCCTGCTTTGCGCCGGCGACCGTGCTGGAGAACGAGCAGCTCGCCCGCGGCACGTACCGCATGCGGGTCAACGCGGCCGCGATCGCCGAGCGGATCGTGCCGGGCCAGTTCGTCATGGTCCGCGTGGCCGGCCAGGCGGACCCGATGCTTGGCCGGGCGTTCGCCCTGTACGACGTCGTCCGCGATGATGCGGGCCAGGCCGTTGCACTCGACTTTGTGTACGTCGTGCACGGCAAGCTGACCACTGCGCTGGCCGCCTGTGCAGCGGGACGGACGGTCGAGCTGTGGGGCCCGCTCGGCAACGGGTTCGACCCGATCCAGTGCGACCGCCGCATCCTGGTGGCCGGCGGCATCGGCTACACGCCGTTCCTGGCCGCCGGCAAGGAGTCGCTCGGCGCCGCCCGCTACGGTGCGCCGTTGCGGGATGGCGGCCAGGCGGCAGAGGTGGTCATGTGCTACGGCGTCCGGACCGCCGACCTGCTGGCCGGCGAGCCGGCCTTTCGCGGCGCTGGGTTCGACCTGCGGGTCGCCAGCGACGACGGGTCGGTCGGCCACCACGGCCTAGTGACCGATCTCCTAGAGGCGGCCCTCGACGAGTCCGCCGACCGCCGCGTGCAGGTGGACTGCTGCGGCCCCGAGCCGATGATGGAGGCGGTCGCCAAGCTCTGCCTGCAGCGGGGCACGCCCTGCCGAGTGTCGCTCGAGACGCCCATGGCCTGCGGTATCGGCATCTGCTTCAGCTGCGTGGCCAAGGTCCGCCAGCCCGAGGGGGACTGGGACTACAAACGCACCTGCGTCGAGGGCCCCGTGTTCGACGCCGCGAAGATCGAGTGGTAGCAGGTTGTAGCGCCGGCAGCTACAAGAAAAAGCAGCCTGGCTACAGCCACAAAAAAAAAAAAGAGCCGCGCCCGTCAGGAAGCGATCGACCCCAGCGGGATCGCTTCAAGACGGGCGCGGCTCTGAGTGGATACGTTCTGAGTCGCGTGCTCGACGCCAGACCGCAGCTCCGCCGCGGTCGTCCACCGGCTCTAGCCGGCGTTCTTCAGGTCCTTGATCGCTTTGGACAAGCGGCTCTTGGTGCGGGCCGCGGCATTGGCGTGGATCAGGTTCTTAGCGGCGGCCTGGTCCAGCTTCTTGGCGGCTACCTGGAACTCCTTCTCGCTGTTCTCGACCTCGCCGGCGTCGATCGCCTTGCGGACCTTCTTCAGCTGCGTGCGAACCGACGCCTTGGCCGAACGGTTGTGGAGACGACGGGCTTGGTCCTGGCGGAGACGCTTACGGGCACTGGCGGAATTTGGCATGGCCGACGGAAAACTCGGGGGTGAATGGCGTTACGCGATCACAGCCTCCAGCTGCGAGTCACGCATTTTTACGCAATTCGGTGATCTTGTCTAGGCGGTCGCCGACGTCCCGGTAGCCAAAATCCAGCCCCGCGAGCTCCGTGAGGCGATTCTCGGCCCGGTCCAGGTCCCCCAGCCCCAGGGCCAGCACCCCCGCCCGGTAGAGAGCCAGCTTGTGGGTTTCCTCCGAGGCGTGCTGCTGGTCGGGCCGGGAAGCCTTGACCGCGGCTTCGTAGCTGCTGGCGGCCAGCTTGAACTGCTCGATGAACTGGAAGCACTCGCCCAGCTGCAGCTGCACGTCCGCGTCGCGGCGGGCGTCGCCCCGGGCGGCCTGGAATGCCTTGATCGCCTCGCGGTGATCGCCGGATCGCTTCAGCCGCAGCCCCAGCTCGTACTGGGCCCGCGTGTTGGCGGGGTTCCGCTTCGCCCGGGCGGAGTATACCTCCAGCTCGGCAAGGTTGCTCTCCGCCACGACCTGGCGGGCCGCCTTGATGAGCTCTGGGGTGCGTTTCGCCTTGGCCGCCTCCTGGGCCTGCTTAGTCTGCTCGCGGGCGACCCGGAGCTGGAGGTCTTCCAGCCGGCTGTGCTCGGGCGCCTCGGCGTCCGGCGAGTGCTTTGCAGCCCGCCGCAGAACGCTGAGCGCTTGCCGGCTTTCCCCCGCCACGTGCAGGATCTGGGCGAGATCGAACGCGGCCACGATGTTGTCCGGTTCCTCCTCCACCAGTTCGAGCAGCTCCTCCTTCGACTGTGGAACCGCCGCGGGGGAGGCTTTGTCAGGGTCCGCTGCAGCATCGGCGGGCTGGCGGTCCTTGGCGGCGAGGTCCGATACCCGCACGGCCGGCAGGTCCGGCGCGGCGCCCTCGCCCTTAAGCATCTCGTGGTTGTAGCCCCCTTCGTGCAGGGTCTGCTCGACGCTGAGTCGCGAGATTGCGCGGCGGGCCTCTTCGTCCTCGGGCTTCTGCTTCAGCACCCGTTGCCAGCAGGCGATGGCCTGATCGAACTGGCGGGTCCCGGCCAGGGCGGCGCCCGCCAGGCGGTTGGTCTCGTCGTCGTGCAGGTCGAGGTCCAGCGCCCAGCGGAGGTAGAACAGTTGGGTCTCAACGTGGCCCAGCTCGCCGCACCCGCGGGCCAGCTCGCGGAGCACCGGCAGGTCGACCGGGTTCTTCTTCAGGGCCTGGCAGCCGGCCGTGAAGGCCTCGGTCCACGCGCCCTTGCCGGCCGCCTTGGCGACCGCCGCCTTGCCGGAGCTGCCGCCCATGAGGGCCGAAAATCGTGAGCTTTTCTTCGTGCTGCCCGCGTACTTCTTGGTGATGTTGGCCCGGAAGGTCTGCGCGTAGATCAGCGAGCCGGGGTCCTCGGCGATGCACTGAGTGAGCAGGTCGTGGGCGTAGTCGTGGTCGCCGCGCTCCAGGCACGCCTTGGCGCGGGTGTGCACCGCCTCGAGCCGCTGCCGGGTGGCGGGCGAAATGCCACGGCCAGCGCGGGGGGCGAAGTCGCTGCTGGCTTCGGACGGGTCGGGCATGGGCCAATCGGGCGCCGGGCGGAGGGACAAGGGGACCGTACTCTTCATCGTATCACCGCGGGTTCGGTGGGGCAGCGCCTGGGCGCCTCGTTCGGCGCCGGGCGAAGGGGCATAATGGCGGTAACGATGCTCGTATCGAATAACGCGGCCGCAGGCCCGTTTTCCACACCCCGCCCACTGTGAGTCCACCGCCGCCGCATGAATCCGCAACCGGGCAAGGTTTATCTGATTGGGGCCGGGCCGGGCGATCCGGACCTGCTGACCGTCCGCGGACGCGACCGGCTAGCCCGGGCGGACGTGGTGCTGTACGACTACCTGGCTGGGCCGCGGGTCCTGGAGTGGACTCGCCCGGGGGCCGAACTTTATTGCCTGGGCCGCCACGGGCAGGGGAAGCTGTGGAAGCAGCCGGATATCAACGCCAAGATGGTTGAAGCGGCGCTGGCGGGCAGAACCGTGGCCCGCCTCAAGGGGGGCGACCCCAGCGTGTTTGGGCGGATGGCCGAGGAACTGGACGCGCTGACCGCCGCCGGCCTGGAGTTCGAGATCGTGCCGGGCATCACCGCGGCGGCCGCTAGCGGCGCCTACGCCGGCGTGACCATCACCGACCGCGACCAGGCGAGCTGCGTCACCTTTATGACCGGGCACGAACAGCCCGAGAAGCAGGAGGAGACGCTCGATTACGCCGCACTCGCCAGGCTGCCGGGGACGCTAGTGGTCTACATGGGGGTCACCACCGCCCAGCAGTGGAGCAGCCGCCTGCTGGAGCACGGCAAGCCCGCCGACACGCCGGTGCTGCTGGTGCGGCGGTGCTCGCTGCCGGATCAGCAGGCATTCGAGTGCCGGCTGGACGAGGTCGCGACCGTCCTGGCGCCCGGCAAGGTCCGCCCGCCCGTGGTGGCGATCGTCGGCCCGGTCGCCCGCCGGGGCGAGGCGATGGAGTGGTTCAGCGGCCGGCCGCTGTTCGGCCAGACAGTGCTGGTGACCCGCCCCCGCCACCAGGCGGGCGAGATGGTCGACCGCCTGCGCGAGCTGGGCGCCGAGGTGCTGCAGCAGCCAGCGATCAAGATCGGGCCGGCGCCGGACCCGGCGGCGCTCGAGGACGCGGCGGCGCGGTGCGGCGAGTTCGACTGGATCGCGTTCTCCAGCAGCAACGGCGTGAACAACTTCCTCGAAGCGGTCTACGCCACCGGCGCCGACGCACGCCGACTGGGCGGCGTGCGGCTGGCGGCCATCGGCCCCGCCACGGCCATGGCGTTGGCCGACCACCGCCTGCGGGCCGACCTCTGCCCCGAAGAGTACCGCGCCGAGGCGCTCGCCGACGCCATGGCGCCGCAATGCCAGGGCAAGCGGGTGCTGCTGGTGCGGGCGAGTCGCGGGCGTGAAGTCCTGGCGGAACAACTCAGCGCGGCCGGCGCCGAGGTGCAGCAGGTGGTGGCGTACGAGAGCTCCGACGTCACCACGCCTGACGCCGACATCGCCGAGGCCCTGGCGGCAGGACGCGTGCAGTGGACCACGGTGACCAGTTCGGCCATCGCCCGTTCGCTGGTGGGTCTCTACGGCGATCAGCTTAGCGGCACGAGCCTGGTCGCCATCAGCCCGCTAACCGCTGGCGTGCTGGAGGAACTCGGCCGTCCCGCCGACGTGGTCGCCAGAGAGTACACGGCCGAAGGCGTGATTGCCGCTATCCTGCAAGCGGCGGGCGGCGCATGAAAAAGCCGCCCCGCAGCAGCGCTGCGGGGCGGCGATCGCGTCAGATTGGGGCACCCAGATTATTCTTCGTCGGCATCGGGACCGGCGTCGACTTCGACGTTCTTATCGCCGGTCACGGGGTCCTCGCCGACCTTGACGTCACCGAGCGGGCTTTCAACGTCGACAATCGGTTCGTCAGGAACGACCGCGTCGACGGCGTCGCGGGCACCCTCCTTGGTGTCTTCCCAGGCCTCCTTGGCCGAGGCTTCAATTTCGTCGCCGGTCCTCTCAAGGTCGTTGTCTTCCGCCTCGATAACCGGCTTGTTGGTCTCGTAGCGGTCGGTTTCGGCGCAACCTGTAGCCAAGGTAAGGCCGCCGCCGACGAGGGTCGCGAGAGTAAGAGTTAATAGGTTAGTACTACGCATGGTTTCCGTCCTTTCAGGGGTGGGATTCGCTTTGGAGCCCGGCGTCGGCAGACGCCGGCGGTCTCGGCTCCAAGCGATGGTTACCGATCGCTCGATTACTTCTGAGCGAAGGGAAGCAACCGCCGTGCCAACGCCAATCCGGCCGTTTCTTCGCAGCCGGGTGGTCTTTGCGACGCCACCCTGGTTTGCGATAGCGCACCGGGCGCCCTCTGGGTGACACCCGGCACCAGGCGATGATCCCGTGCGACCCACCCTGCCGATTGGGGGGATCCGGGGGAATAGCTGATTTGGGCTTGCCGGGGCATAATGCCGGACCCAAATTGGTGCAGAACCTGCATCGCCCTCTGCCCGTCGACCCGCTTCCCCCGCCGGAGCTCCCCCCGTGTTTCTAGACGAGTGGTGTATCCACGTAGCCAACCTGTTCTACCTGGCGTCGTTCCTGGGCAGGGACATGCTCTGGCTCCGCGTGCTGACCTGCTTCGGGCTGGCGTTCGGGGTGATCTTCTTCACCACCTGCACGCCGACTCCGCTGTACGGACCCACGTTTTGGCACGTGACCTTCCTGGTCATCAACATCGTGCAGATCCACCTGCTGCTGGTTGAACGCCGGCGGCTCCGCCTGTCCCGCGAGCAGGAAGTCGTCCGCCGGGCGATGCTCGAGGGCCTAACCGATCAGGAACTGGTCGACACGCTGGCCCACGCGGTGATGACCGACAACCCTGACTTCCCGATACTGACCGCCACCAGCAGCCAGGAGCTAACGGCCGATGAACTGGCGATCCGCGACATCGCCTTCAGCCGTCTCAGCCGCGCCGAGATCATCAATCTGTTGTCACGCCGCGTGTGGAACTCACTCGAAGGCCTGCGTGGCCGGCATGGCGTGGGTTCGGTCTGCTAGGGGTTCGGTCTGCTAGGGGGACGGCGTCCGCTACTCCTCTGGTTGATCGGGCGCGCTGGTCGCGCTCGCGATCGGAAGTTTCCAGTCTTCGATCGGCGTTCCGCTGAAGTCGGCGTGGCTCAGCAGGAAGTACAGCCGCTGGGTTGCGGGGCCATCTGGCGCGCGGTCGAACAGGTTCTTCAGGAAGTAGGGCGGCAACGCCTGGTAGTGCAGCGTTGCCCGCACCTCGAGCCGCGTCCGGTCGACTCCCGCCGGCAGCGCGACCCGGTAAGCGACCTCGTCCGTTCCGCTGCCGTCTTGGTAGCGCGGGTCGTCAGCCGCGCCGCCGGTGGGGTGCGTGGCCTGCAGGTACCGGCCCGTCAACGCGGACGAGGGGCCCATCGGCGTCCACCCACGTGGCAGCAGCCGGTTGTCCTTGATCGTGTTGCAGCCCCGCAAGAAACTAGTGGTGAACCGGCCCTCGGCGTTGTGAAGCAGAGACTCGTACACCTGCACATGATCCTCGCGGGTGATCTCCTCGTGGTGGGGCTGGCTGAGCTGACCGCCGGCGGCGTGGTCGTCAAAGAACTCGGTCTCAAGCGGCTCGCCCGCCGCGTCGACGATCACGCCGACCGAATTGGTCCGGCCCGAACCCCATACCACCCGCTCCTCCCCACCCTGCTCCGCAGGCCGCTCGATCACCAGCAACTCCAGGAACGCACGGCGGAACCCAACCCCGGTCGGGAATCGGTGCCCGGCCTTGTTCCGGACCGTGACGTTGGCCAGCAGGTCCTCGTCATCCAGCCGGCTGCTGAGCGAGAGTTCGGCCGTCTCGTTGCGGGCGGTGTTGAGGAAGTTGCGGCGGGCGTTGTCGATCTCCAGCTTTGAACCGGTCATGTAGTCCTGCGTCCGCACGCCCAGCACGTCGTCGAACTGCTCGAACAGCTCGATTAGGAACAGGTTGAGCCCCGAGAAGTTGTGCCGCGCGTAGCCCTCCTCACGGACCTTGACCTCAATGTCCTTGTGCGCGGCCAGGTTCTCGGCGTCCGGGTAGGTGGTGTCCTGGATCACGGCCATGCGGGTTGGCAGGCCGTCGAGCGCCAGATTCCGCTCGTCGTCCCGTAGCCCGCGAGACATGTGGCAGTCCTGACACGACTTGGCGTTCGGGTTGTCGACCGCAAACTCGTTCTCGAACGAGCTGTTAAGCCACTCGAGGTAGGTCGCCTGCTCGACGTGGTGGTGGAACGCCTCGAACTCGCGCACCACCTGGCTGTCGTTCAGCTCGTCGGACTCGTGCTCCGCGATCGGCTTGTCGACCGCCGGCAGAGTGACCGTGTGGCACACGCCGCACATCTGCGAGCTCTGCAAGAACTCGCTGTGCTTGGGCGTGATGCCCAACGCGTGCTGCATCGGGTAGGCAGCGATCTCCTCGTCCTTGAACGGGCCGTACAGCTCGTTCGGCGGGCCGAGGTACAGGTTGCCGGTGACGGAGGTCTCGAGGAAGAACTGCAGGTAGGGGCGGTCGTCGCCCTCCGGCTGGGGCCTCCGCTGCATGCGGTGGCAGACCATGCAACTGATGCCATCCCGCGCGAGGGCGCCAAAGCGGGCGTCGCCCTCGCCGATCGCCTCGTCTTGGCTTGCCGTTGCTTCACACAGGTCGAGCCCGAACGTGTCGCGGTCGCCGGCGCTGCCCGCGGCGTGAAACTCGTGCCGCCCCATCGCGCCGTGGCATTTCAGGCAGGTGTCTTCCAGCACGGCTGAGAGCCGCGTCGCCTGCTCGGGGTGCTCGTCGAACTCGGCGGCGAGCATCTGCTGCTCGCTCTCCAGCTGCGCTAGGAAGACCGGGTCGCGTCCTGCTAGTCCCATGGGCGTCCACTGCCACTCGCCGTGCGGCGAGATGTTCCGCCCCTCGGCGCCGTAGGCAGCGCTGTCGCCGGTGGGCAGGAACATGGTGGGTCCAAACGGCTCCATCAGCCCGGCATGGCAGCTCATGCACTGCTTCGCGGTAACGAACTGTTGTGGGTTTTCCGCGCACTCCTTAGCGACCCAGTCGTGAGTGATTGGCGGCAGGTCCTGAACCGCGCCGCGGCTGACGGGGGCCATCGACGTGAAGAACGCGACAAAGTCTGGGTTAGCGGTCGCCTGGCAGGGCGACATCCCGCCCGACTGCGTGCAGCTAGGGTGCCCGCCGGAGGAGGCGGCGGCTGCCGTTAGGCCTGCGGATTCGCCCTCCCCTTCCTCGGGCTTGGAGGGCTTGCGCCACGAGTCGTCCACGCGGAACACGATCGGCTCGCCCGGGTAGCCTTCAATGTTGCGCAGCGAAGCGAACGTGAACTCGTTCTCCGGGCTGGACGGGTCGACGCCGGGCGAGCGGGTCGACGCGTGGCACCGCAGGCAGTACAAGCCGAACCCAGAGATCGGGTGCGAGAAGTCCGCGTGGTTGTCGACCACCTCCTGCTCGGCGCCCGGGTTGCTCCAGAACCACCCGTCGTGCGAGCCGCGAGAGTCCTTCACCATAATGGTCCACGATTCGAGCGAGTCGCGGAGCTGTTCCTCGGTCTTACCCGCGTGCCGGGCTGCCGGCGGCGGGTACTGCTCCTTCACGATCACCGCCCCGTCGGGGATCGCCCCCTGACGGCCCCCTTCTAGCCATGCGACCACCTCCGGCGAGTAGAACACCCGCACCGCGGGGTGCGTGCCGTAGTAGAGCCCGTTGATGTAGGGGCCGGTGTCCCGCAACGCCTTGTCACGCTTCCAGCCCAGTTCGACGTACCGGCGGTCCTTGGCGAACGCGAACAGTTCCTCCTCGAAAGCTGCGACCGACATCTCGCTCGGCTGGGGTAGCTCGGCCGGCGATCCTGCTTCGAAAGTTGCAACCGCAGGGCTCGCCGCGCCATTCTCGGTCGCCGGCGACCGGTCCACGCAGCCCGCCGCTGGCGGCAGCAGGCAAAGGGCCAACCAGATACAACTGTGGCGAGATTCTGGGCGTTTCACTGCGGGCGCGAACTCGGGGATGACAAACTGCACAAACGACCTATTGTAGCCGCGTCCCGCAGAGGGAAAGGGCGCCGATTGACTGCCCCGGTGTGTCCGCTCCGCCCGGGGCCTGGTTGGGGCTTGTGCGGTCGCGAAACGATCGGCATACTGGTGAATTCTTGGAGTGAGCGGGCCCGCCCATAGCGGCCCCCTCACGAGCCGGATCACTAGCCCGGCGTTCTCGAGATTCAGCTGCCCCGTTCGTCTAGTGGCCCAGGACACCGCCCTCTCACGGCGGAGACAGGGGTTCGACTCCCCTACGGGGTACTCTCTGCGCCTGCACACTCTCGCAGGCAGCGGCACAGCCCAGTAAATCCCCGAGAATTACGGCGGCGGGCTTTTCGCTTGCGACTCGGTGCGGCTGCTTGCGTGCGCCTGCTGCGCTGCATTTTGCGCTGCTTCGCTGCCCTTGGACTGATCGTCGCCGAGCCCTGCGCCACGCAAGTAGTCGTTCTCCGTCACCGATAGGTAGTGCTTGTTCACGATCTCCGTCGAGTTGCCGATCGAACGGCAGACGACGTGGAGGGGAAAGTCTGCCGCCAGCTCGGTCTGTCGCGTTGCCCGTAAGTTGTGAAACAGCTTGGGCCACGCGGGGATTCCCGCCTTCTCAAGGATGCGTTGGAACTGCGTTCGGAGGTTGGCATTCCCCGTGCGGTGGTGAGAGATAACGTGCTCCGAGCCGGGCTCTGCTTCATTGAAGGCCGCCTCGAGATGTGGCCGCAGCTCGGGGAATAGCGGTATTAGCCGCGACTCCCCGCCCGCGTGGTGGGCAGTCTTGGGGCTGGGCACGGTGATCCTGTGATGCTCCCAGTCGATGTGACCCCACTTCAGTGCCAGGTGCTCCGAGGGGCAACGCAGCCCGCCGAACCTTGAGAGCGCGAAGATGAGCTTCCACTCGACGTCGGGGCATGCCTTAAGCACCTCGCTGGCGGTATCGCGGGTGATGAAGTGCCCCCGGCTCGTATTGACCTGCTGTGGGGTAGGAAGATCAGCGAATGGGTTCTCAGGAATCAGGCGACTCTTACCGCGGTCTCGAAGAACTGCCTGGCTCGTCGCACCTCGCGACTGACGGTCGCCGCGGAGTACGTGGCCAGCAATTGCCGCCGCCAGCGGTCGGCATCCGCAGACGTTACCGATGCAACTAGCTTGTTGGGGCCGAAGTAGTCCACCAGTCGCTTGCGGGTCGTTCGGTAGTTCCTGAGCGTGTTGGGTTTCAGAGAGCCACGATCAGTCTCTAATTCTTCTAGAGCCAGTTTCAGAACCTCCTGATGGCGATCACTAAGCAGGCGAGCTTGAGGAAGCCGTGGAAGAGATGAGCGTGTCGCTCGTGGCGAACGACGAGCCTCCGGAAGGCATGCAGCCAGCTGATGGTGCGCTCGATGATCCAGCGTCGCTTGTAGCGTCGGAGCTTCCGCTTGTCCTGCGTGTCGGGGCGGACGCGTCCCCGGCGGTGGGGGCAGATCAGGTCGATGCCGAGCGTCGACAGGCGACCGCGGAGCGGGTCGCTGTCGGCGGCCCGGTCGTAGACCAGCTTGTCGGGCACGTGCGAGGTGATCGCCGAGAAGAGCAGCGGCTCGATGAGCTGCACCTCGGCACGATTGGCCGACTCGATATCGATGGCCAGGGGGAGGCCCTGACCATCGGCCAGAATCATCACCTTGGTCCCCTTGCCGCGGCGGGTCTTGCCTAAGGACTTACCCCTTTTTTAGCCGAGGCGAACGTGCCGTCGGCGAAACCCGCTCTCCAGTCGACCTGGCCCGCGCGGTCGAGTTTGCCAATCAGCCGGCGCCAGGCCTTCTCCAGCACGCCCGACTCGGTCCACTCGACAAACCGCCGCCAGCAGGTCGGGTACGACGGGAACCTGTCCGGCAGGTCCTTCCAACGGGCGCCGGTGCGGCGCACCCACAGCACGCCCTCGAAGCAGGCCCGCGGGTCACGCCGCGGCGGGCCGCCTTTCGCGTTCGGCTTAGCGTTGGCAAACAGATCAGCAATCAGCCGCCAGTGCTCGTCGCTGAGCTCTGGCCGCAACTCGTTCGTATCGGGCTCCGTCCTGGACCCCGCGCTCACGCAGGATCGATCCGTCATCAGAGGTCTCCTTTCGAAACCTCCTACGGAACAACCGAACCCCCGGTCTAGCTAGCAAGTGAGGCTTTTGAAACTGGCTCTAGTAATTCGGGGACTCACCGGTGGCCACGAGCTTTGCGCCGGCGTAGTCGCAGCGCTGAACAGTCGCCCTCTGAGAACATCCAGCTTGCCGGATCCGTGGTTCGGCAAATCGGGCGTAGACACATTGATCGAACAATCAGCCGCGTGAGTTCGCAAGGACAGTAATCCAGTGAAGGCAATTCAATCCTAGTAGTGGCGAACTACGCGACACGTACAGCGGTTGGCTCAGTTTCAGTGTTCTGGGTGTGCCACGTTAGCTATGTCTGTTTCAGCTGCGAAACGACTTAGGCGTCGATCGCCACCGAGAACGATTCGCGAGTCGAGTGATGTTCGCATTTGGTGCCTCTACCGGGACCGCCACAATTACGCGTGCGAGCCGTTGTCACATGGAATCGGGCGCACGTTTAACGGGGGCGGCCTCGTGAGCGTCTACCGTCAGAGACAGCTCGTTGTCAGACTCCTTCACGGTGCAGCGAAGGTCGGTCGAGGTGCGGCTTGCGTACCGCAGCGAGACCCTGTGGGGGGCGCCCGCGTGCTCGGCGTGTTCGGGGCCCAGGGCGCGGGCCCGTTCCGGGCTCAGCGGCTGGACGTGCTGGGTGACCAGGACCGAGTACTCGCCGGCCGCGGCGCCGTCCTGCGCTGCGTAGGTGCCCACAACAAACCGCCCTTGGCTGTCGATCCTGCCGCGCGCCGACGGCCCGCCGGCGTCGGGTATCAGCTCCACATAGCCCGACCGCACCGGGCCGCCGTCGGAGAACCGGGCGACTCCGCTGACAGGGTAGGTCCGCGGATGATCGGTCCCGCAGCCGGCTACGCCGCCCAGGGCAAGAATGAGTATAGCGCCCAGGCGGGCGGTGGCCGCTGTTCGTCCAGCCATTCGCGCCACGCTAACGGACATCGCCACCCTGGTAGTAAACCGGTTCCAATTCAGCTTCGTCGTTCCGCCGGCAGAGGGACTGCAGGACGTCGACTTCCACGAAGTTGTTCACCAGCCTCACCGAGCCGTCGGCCAGCACAAACGGGCATACCCCCGGGTGCCAGCTGCCGAACCCGATCACCGGCACCGACCGGTCCTCCGGCCCGCGGGCGAGCGGGATGCCTTCGCCGCCGATGCGTGCGAAGGCCGGCAGGTCCTTGCCGTTGTACATCGGGCCGTTCTCCGGGACCTGGGCGAGGCGGTCCGCCGGGATGTGCATCTCGCCTGCGAGGGCCGTCTTGCTGGCGCCGTCGACCAGGTCCTTCATCCGGATCCTGTCGGTCCAGTCGATCGGGCCATCGGCGCCGCACTTCGGCCGGCTGGAGATGATGACTCCCCCGCCGTTGCCCCCACGCCAGTAAGAGAAGACGTCGCCGTACGAGCCGCCGGTGAAGTCGCCGTGGTTGGCGCCGTAGTCGCCGATAGCGCCGCTGATGAGCGTCACCATCTCGGTCGTGCTGCAGCCGCATGGGAAGGTCACCTCGGCCTCGACAACGCTAGACGGGAGCACCGCTTCGGCCAGGCTCCTTCGCGTGGGGCAGATGTAGCTCTCGGGGGTGTGCTCGCGGACTGCTGGGTCGTGGTCCTCAAAGGGTCGGTACAAGTCCCACTTGGAGTAGGCGTTGGCCTCTTCTATGTACGGAAGGATCCTTGCCAGCCACGAAGCCTGGGTGCTCTCGCAGGCCGCGTCGCCCCAGTCGTTACGGGCGCGGAGCCGGGCGGGCGGGAACGCCTGCACCGCGTCGAGGTGGTGAAGCGTCGCCAGCCCGATCGACCGGAGGTGGTTCTTGCAGCTAACCAGCCGCGCCGATTCCCGCGCGGACTGAACAGCGGGGAGTAGCAAGCCGATGAGCACGCCGATGATTGCGATCACGACCAGCAGCTCAACGAGCGTGAATCCGCCGCCGCGACGAATGGGGCTTCTGGGCATCTGTCGTTTCGTGTCCGGGAGCGTGGGCGCCTGCTTGGTGACCATTCTAGTTGGCGTCTTGGAATCGCGTCAGCATCGACTCGCGCTGATCCAACAAGTTCGCGACAGGTTTCGCCGATCTACGGAAGACCGAACTGGGGCCGAAGCCTGCTCTCCACGCAGACATCGATCTCAGCGCGAGCCCCACGACAACCATAGTCGGAATCCACCGCCACAAGGGCGCCCCGCTGTGCGTCGCGTCGGCTGTCTCTCCCAGAACCGCGGCATCCAGGGCATGGACGTGCCCGTGAGCAGGTGCCGCCGTTAGCTCGGCCGACGGCGACGCCGTCACCAACGAGGTCGCCGCGCCCGCGGCCAGGGCGATCGCCACGAGCATCCCGGCGTAGAACAGCGCCGTTCGGGCGCCCATCGCGGTGCGGATGGCGTTCAACTCGCCCAGGTTCGTGGCCGGGCCGGCGACCAGAAACGCCACCGCGACTCCAGGGTCAACGCCCTTGGCGATCAGCCCGGCCGCAATCGCCATCGCCGGCACGGAGCATGTGTACGCCGGCAGAGACACGGCTATCGCCGCCAGGAGAGCGAGAAGGCTCGGGTGCCCCAGCCATCCCTCAACCCATCCTCCGGGGAGGAGCGCCATGACCACCGCGGCTACCGCCAGGCCCACCAGCAGTGAGCTGCTTACCTCCGTCCCCAGTTCACCAAAGGACCACCGCAGCGCGCGCCGCAGCCGACCGGCGCCAGAGGGGGTCGACGCGCCGCAACCACAACCGCAGGGCTTGTAGGCGGCGCCGGATTCGGCGGGCGAGCACAGCCACAGGTTCCCAACCACGCCGATCGCGATTGCGCCCGTGATGGCGACCGTGCAGTACCAGCCCAGCAGCACCGGTCCGAGCAGCCCCCAGCCAAGCAGCACCGTCACCGGCGAGATGGCTGGAGAACTGGTCATGAACGCCAGCGCTGCCCCGGTCGAAGCCCCGCTACGCCGGAGGCCGATCCCCAACGGGATGGTGCTGCAGGAGCACACCGGCAGTAGCGACCCGACCCCAACCGCCCAGAGGATCGGACGCAGTCCGCCGCCGCCGACGCGCCGCCGTAGCACGCGCTCTGGCACAAACTCGTGGAGCAAGCCAGCGGCGACAAACCCCAGCACCACCAGCGGCGCCGACTCTACGAGGGCGGCCGTAAAGGCGACCCAGAAATCATCTAGCAGCGTCATGATACGTAAGCCCCAAGCGGAGTCGCAGTTCCCCCCGCACTTGTGTTCTGAGATCGCGCGTGTGACGTCGCGCGCAAGTGCGGAACGATGGCAGTCCGGCCGCGCGCCGAAGTGGGCACGCGACTAGGCGGTTGGGGGGCCCCGAGATAGAGGCAGACGCGACGTGCTGGCGGCGTGCACTTGCGCAGCCCAGCCGATCTCCGCTAGCGGATCTGGGCAGGCGTCAGGCTGCGAAGCCGCAGCGGGGACCGCAGAGTGGAAGTGGTCGAGCAGATCGCAAACCACGCACGCGTCGCAACTGCCACTACCGCTTCTTGGTTCGAACGTGGGGCTGTCGTGCTGCTCCGTTGCGGGAACGGCCCCCAACGTCCGGTGCACGCAGCAGTGGCAACCGTCGCAAGCAGGAGCGGATGACGCGCTCCGGTCCCTCGGCCGCTCGTGCTCGCAGCCAAGCAGCGTGTGCAGACCCGTCCCCAGGGCGCCGACAACCAGCACCTGGGCGAGGGTGATCCAAACCGTTGTCTGAAAGAGTTTGCGGTACATACTTGCGATGGCGATCTGATACTGCAATTGTCTTGCAACATCGCAGCCAAAGCAAGCATTTAAGGGCGAGCCGGTCGAGAATCAATCACATCTAGCCTGCCGCGCCCCCGCGGCAAGCGCCATGCTCGCAGCAGCACGATTTCCGATGATTAATCAGGTGAGCAGACACCAGCAGCAGCCCGCCCAGAGGAGTCATTAGAGGGCCGGCTGGGGCCTGCTTCGTGGGAGGCGAATCCAAAATGCTGCACGTGTCCGCAGTGCAGTACGACTCGCAGCCGCTCTCCGCGAGGGCGGAACCTGTGGAAGGTGTGTCTCGCCGAGGACAGCACCCGTCATCCAATGCAAATGAAGCGACGAGCAGCGATGCGACTCCTAGTCCGCCTAGCACGGCGGGCAAGAGAGACCGGTGTCGCCGCCAGCCGGGAACGAATGCGCCGAGCGCGAGCACAAGGCAGACAACCGCCATGCAGCGGTGAAAACTATCGTCCGCCAACCAAGCGAGTCCGAGGCTCGGCAGCGAGGCGACTACCAGAGGCATTGCAGCACAGTGGATGGCGCAGCCAATCGAAGCCGCCATCCCAGTCCAGTCCGCCCAGAAATTGGGCCTGTAAACCTGAGTGTGGGAATTAAAGTCCATTCCGTGACTCCGGTAGTCGCGTGTGGTAAACAGCTTGGTTGCAGCGTCTGAGATCAGTCAGTGTCGGGGTCGACCTGCTCCACGCGGCGTTGGCCACGTGGAGCAAGCCGGCAAACCCCGACTACCTGCTACGCCGGGTTAGAGTCGCGGCCCCTAAAAGGCCAAGACCGGTCAACAGCGCCGTGGTTGGTTCGGGAACCTGTCGCACGTCGATGAAGAAGCTGCCCGAGTCGCCGAAAGCCCCGGACGGGTCCGTGAGCCGGAACTCGGCCCAGTAGTCGCCCGCCGGCGCGCTCTCGTCGACCCACAGGACCGGCGTGAAGCTGAACATCTCGTCCCCCTCTCCAAGATGGATGTCCCCCCCCACGGGTAAGGCGCTGGGGTCTGTGGGAGACCCGACGTTGAGCCACGGCGAGCTGGTTCCAACCAGTTCCAGGTGAATGTCGGCGGCGTCGAAGGGGCCGTCCCACCGGTTGCTGCTGCTGTGGTAGAGCGCGTCCACCTCCGCGATGCCCGTGTTGGCTAAGACGTGCACGTTCTGGATCTCGAGGTCCGAGTACTCAACACCGGGATCGCTAGCCAGGACGTTGCGGCCGGCATAGACGCCGGCTCCCGGAGTCAGCGCGAGCGGCGCCTGCAGCGTGTAGCCCTCCGGCAGTCGGTTGTTGGCGTTCGTCGAATTGAGCGTGGGCGTCGCCGACGGGCCCGAGTAGCTGTACGAGCCGATGCCGTGGTAGTGGTTCCCATGACTGAGCAGCAGCGTCAGCCGCCCGTTGTTGGGGTTGTCGGGGTACGCGCCGCCTCCGTCGGAGTCGGGCGCCGTGTACGGATCCGTGCGGCCGTCGATTCCGACGTAGTACTTGCCATCGTACTGAGCGAGGGCCATCTCACAGGCAAGCACGGCTGCAACAGTTGCGGCGACCGCACGAAACCCAAAGTGCATCTTCATCAGCGTTCTCCAGAAACAAAGCAGACAGTAGGAAAGTGTCGCGACCGCGCCGCAACCCATCCGGCCGGCAACGCCGACCGACATGCACATGCTACTGTCTTGCAATGATTTTGCAAATGCGCCCACTGTGTTTTATCGCGAATTGGGGCCCGCCAGTCACATCGACGCTGGCTCCAGTACAGCGCATAGAAGACGCCGCCGCGGCTTGATAGCCGCGGCGGCGTTACCGATTGGATTGCACGCAGGAACGCAGCGTAGCGGTCAGCGTCGACGGCGACCGCAGACAACCGCGGCGCCGATGCTGGCCAGCATCAGAGAGGCCGGCTCAGGGATGATTGCCGTAAAGGCGCCTACCGCCTCCTCAAACACCACCTCATCGAGACCACGGTTGAAGACAATGTAGAACGGTTCGGAGTCGGCGATGCCCGGCTTCGGCTGCATGCTGCTGTCGAAAGCGGTAAGGGAGAGCAGCAAGCCGTACGCGCCGGTCGGCGCGGTCGAATTGATGGCGAAGTCGATATGGGTGTGGACATCGCCTGCGGAGTCGGCCTGCCCGATAAGCCCGCCGGCCGCCAGCGTGCCCGCGTCAACCGTTATGTCGATCCCGCCCGCGTTGCCGAGCGCCATGCTAGCGGAAGTCGCAGCAAACGCCGAGCCGTCGTGGTAGTTCAAGGGACCGAGCACCTTGTAGCCGATGATGTCGCCCGGGTCGACGCCCAGGCCCTCGTCTACTTCCGATCCGAAGCCAGGGTCGTCGGTTTCGTCCGGGCCGCCAGCGAAATCGCCGAAGTCGCCCTCGAAGACACGCCCTTCGTCACCGAACTCGATGGCGATCCTTCCCGACTCGTAGGTGAACTCGATATCACCATGATCGTGTTGTGCGAATGCGAGATCGCTGGCTAGTGCGATTGACAGAGCAACGGCCAGCAGCCGTAGGGTGTGAAGGCGTAACATTAGTCATACTCCAAAGGTGAGAAACGAAAGAACTAGTTGCCGATTGGTCTCCGGCAGGTCGACACCCACACTGCACAGCAGGCAACCAACGCCAGCACCGTCGTTTCCGGTTCTGGCGCGGCCGTAGGTGTGAGCGAAGCTGAGCTACTCGACGAAACGCCGTAGTTATCGCGCCAAAGTTGATAGTCAGTGGCGTCGACGGTCCCGCCGTTGCCATTGCCGCTGAGGACCGAGGGGTCTTCGGGCTGTCCCAGGTTGTCCCTCCACACGGTGTAGTCGGCGGCGTCCACAGCGCCGTCGCCGTTGAAGTCGCCGGGCAGCAGGGGGGAGCTCAGCAGCGCGACGAACGCATCGATCGCCTGTCCGAACTCGCCGGCGCCGAGCCCGAAGTTGAACACCACGAAGAACGGCTCTGAGTCGGCAACGCCAATGGCGTCAGTCGAGAGGTTCAGCTTAAGACCATACGCCCCAAAGGGCGGCGTTGGCGGCGCCGCCTCAGGGAGCGGCTCCAGGTAGAAGTCGACGTGCGAGTGGAAGTCGCCCCCGCCGCCGGCCTGATCGATCACGTTGGCAAGTGGCGCGACGCTGCTGCCGAACTGCTCGCCGGTGGAGTTATCGACAACGGTGTCGGGGCCGGCGTTGTTATCGACACGGATCCGCACCCAATCAGGCGGGCCGGCGAACGACGCCCCGTCCCAGAATCTGAGGTCGTCTAGCACGTTGTAGGTGATCAGGTCGCCGGAGTTGACCCCCAGGCCGATGTCGGTCTCCGAGGCAAATCCGGGGTTGGCGTCAAATTGCTGGAAGAACCCCGAGGTGGCGAACTCGCCCGTGGCGACGCCCTCGTGCTCGGTGTTGACCTCAATTCTTCCCTCGTCGTACCAGAACTGGATATCGGAATGGCCGCCCTGCCCGCTGGCGTCTTGGCGCGCGCCGGCCATCATCAGCAGTGCCATGGCTAGGTAGAAAGTCCTCATCATTCCTCGCTCTCTCCCCCGTCGCGACTGCCCAGGGCCCACCAGGCCCGCGGCGACACATCGTCGTTGATGAACTCGACGTGCCCGTCCGCCATCACAACGTTCACGCCGCCCGGGTGGTGGCTAGTCGGTGTGACAGCGAAGTCGCCGTTCGGGTCAAGGTTTTGGAAGTGGCAGTGGTGGGTGTTCGGCGGGTTCAGGTGCATGTAGGTGGGACCGGTCGGCGCCCACCCCGAAATCCACGCCCGCCCAAGGTAGGCTGACGCTACCGGGTCGGAGTGGGTGGACCCGGCCCCACAACGGTCTTGCAGCATCGAGAGCGTGCGGGCGGAGGCCGTCACGTGATACGACTTGAGCTGCTCTGGCGCGTTTCGCACCGCCTCGAGCGTCGCCCCTGTTTGGATCAGCCGCTCGGCGATAGCCGCGGTATTCGACGCGCCATCGGTCACCCGACGCAGACTCACGCGTCCCTTCGGGTGCCAACTCGCTGGGCTGCCTGGGTTCACCAGCCCTATCAGCCCGTTGTACGCCCCCGGAGAGGGTCTCTCGCCGTCGTAACCGGTCGCGGGGCTGGGCCAGCCCGCGTTCGCTGCGTAGCTGTCCGAGGCCGGGTTGGACGAGCCCATGATCGTGGCGTTGTCGTGGGTAACCGCGTCCGACGGGCACAGAAAGCCTTCGATCACCGTAGCGGCCGCCGCCGCGTTAGGGTGGGACGCGTCGATCGGCGCGCCGCTCGAACAGTTGCCCGACATGTTAGCGTCGAAGTCAATCGAATCGTATAGGGTCCCCTCTTCGATGAAGGGGAGGATCCGCGTCTGCCAGCTGTAGTAGCCGGCCCCGCAGTCGCCGCCCTCCTGCCGACCACTGCTGGTCTGGTTGACGGGGAAGCCTCGGTGGGTGTCGTGATGGTTCAGCAGCGCAAGCCCCAGTTGCTTCAAGTTGTTCTTGCAGCTTGTGCGCCGCGCCGCTTCACGGGCGGACTGGACGGCGGGCAGGAGCATGGCGATAAGGGCGCCAATGATGGCGATCACCACCAACAACTCCACGAGCGTAAAGGCGCGTGTGGGACGCATGAGAATCTCCGACGCGTGCGCGTTGATTCGACGCGTACTAAGCGACTCGGGGAGGGCAACCGATACGACGGACGCGCGAGCCAAATCGCGCAGACGCATACAGTGAGAACGCCAGCTAGGAAGAAACCTGCTGGGGCGGCCCGCGTGGGCTCCATGCCTCATGCGCGGCAATCGCGGATGGCGCATCGTAGGCGGGTGAGAAGTCCTCGGCGAGCCTGCGATCGAGCGTCGCCGCCAACGGCGGCGCGTACCCCATGCTCAGCTGACGAAGGACATTGCACGCAGCGCACTCGTGCCCGTCGGCGCCGGATCCGCCGGATCGCCACTGCCGGCGTCCATCCGAGTCGGTGCCGGCAAGCGCGGAGCCGACCGTGTGGTCATGTCCACAAACGCATGTTGAGCGGGTCTCGACGCCGAAGGCCGGGGACGTCCGAGGCGCGCAGCAGTCGTGATGCGTGTGGAGGGAATGCCCACACGCGGCTAGCAACGCGTACAGCGCAGCTAGCCCCAAGGCGGTCGGCTTGGCAAGGCGGGCGTTCACGGAAACGACTTCTGCAGGTCAGAACCGCGGCGCCGGCTTGGCGCCACGAGACCGGATTATTGCCCAGATGCAATCAAATTGCAAGACCTTTGTCCTCAGCCAACGCCCAGGCACGCGCCACAGTGGCCCTTCAGGAGCACCTCGGTGATCTCGCCCAGCTTGCTGCGTCGCGGACCACGACTTGGCGAGAGGCTGAACGTAAAGTCTTCCAGGCACGAGACTTTCCCGCAGTCAACGCACATGAAGTGCGGGTGCTCCATTTCGCTCTCGCCGTGACCGGATCTCAACTCGAACCGACGCACCTGGTCGCCCAGATCGAGCCGGCTAACCAACCCCGCGTCGGCAAGCTCTCCGAGACAGCGAAAAACGGTCGACTGGTCGAACCCAAAGTCGCGAAGCTGCTCAACAACCTCCGCGTGGCTTACAGGCTGGCCGGCGAGCGCGAGCCGCTGCATGACGGCGACACGGGCAGCCGTGCTGCGGAGGCCCACGCTCTTCAGCAGTCCTTTGGCCCAACCAACGGAGTACTCGGAGTCTTGCGGGGATGGCTTCTTCATCGATCCGGGCTGCGCGAATTGGAGAGGTACTGCTCGCGTACCAGCATAGGAAATGTGCAAGTGCATTGCAAGTAAGCACGCCCCCTGGGGCTGGCGGCTAGACTTCATAGCGCCGAGCCACCGATAAACCAGTCAGACCGTCGGCGCTTCCCATTGTCTGGCTCCCTTCGATTCCGCCTCCACCGCAATCTGGTTGCGCTCGCTCGCGTGCAGGCGCGGGTTCGGTTCTCGGTTCTGAGGACGCCGCCGCGACTTCCAATGGACCAGCCGCCCCGGTGTTACGCGTGCTTGACGGCGACAGGCGCTGATCTCCCACGTGCCGCCCGGGGGTTTGACCGAGGGGTTTTGTCCAAAAACACGCGCGGAGGGGACAAAACTCGGGGCGTATTTCTCCCCAATTGTTGACTTAAGTCGTTCTTAGGAAGGGGCTTAGGGGGGATCCTCGGGGTTGGGGGGAGGAGGGTTTTGTCCGATTTTCGTCGGCCGCGGGGGACTCAATTCCGCTGCGGTTTGACGGCCGAGCACGGGGTGCAGAACTGGCCCTTCTTGCCAGTAGATCGCGCTGGGTGGCCGGTTTCTACTGAAAGATTCCGAGAACAGGACCGGCTGTGTAACGAATTTGACCTGGCCAAGGAAGCCAAAGCCCCACTCTGCCGCCGCACTGCCAGCAAGCTGGACAGTGGCACCAAATAGCAGTGCCACCAGCCGTGCAACCCGTGACGCCGAGCACGAACTGCGGCGGACCAGCATCGGCTTGCGGCTGAGGGAAGCCAAGCTGCAGTGGCACGGGGTCCGACTACGGCAGCCCGATTGGGGCGACTCGTCCCGGAGCATCGCGCTCGGCGGCGAACTAGCCCGCGAGCGGCTCGCCTTCCACTTCATCCTCAACGCCTACTGGGAACCGCTGGCGTTCGACCTGCCCACGCCGGGCGCCAGTCGCTGGCGGCGCTGGATCGACACGGCCCGCGAGTCGCCAGACGATATCGTGCCGTGGGACGAGGCGCCGGAGGTTCTTGGAGACTCGTACCACGCGTCGGACCACTCGGTTGTCGTCCTGTTCGCCTCGAGCGATCCGAGCTAGGCGCGATTCCAACCGGCCACGCCCTGCCGCCACCCGCGGGGGCTGTCGTGCGCGGCCTCGACAAGGTCGCCTACCGGTTCCAGCCGCCGTACCAGTGGTTCTGGTACGCGCCGGGAGTGCTCACCGACGGCTGCACCGGCTTCTGAATCCCCATGCCCGGCATGGCGCCGATGTAACCGCCGCCCGGATTGGCCGTGTACCCCACATTGCCCTGAACCTTCCGTTGCTGCACGTAGCGAGACTGACCCGTCAGTACCGCGTCCGGCTGGCTCGCCGCGACGGTCCTGAGCAGCACTGCTACCACTGCAGTTGTTCAAAAATGAGCCACCCGGTTGGCTAAGGCTGGGCGGCGGTGGCCGCCGATACCCATGTAAAGCGATTGCAGAGGGGGTCGCGGTCTCAACCTGCCCGGCGAGACCGGACCCCCTCTCTTTTCTTGCTGTGCCCGCTTCTCTTGGCGCCCGGCGGCGATCTCTGCCCGGGCGTTGCTTGCTCCTCCGCGTTGGCTCAACTGCTTGGCGGTGCGCGCTGGCTCGCGATCTCGGAATCACGCGGAGCGATTGGCCTCAGGCTGTTAATGCATGCTTGCAGAATGGGCTTTTCCCGTGCCCGCAAAGCGTGATTCCCGCTAAGGTCACGCTGGGAGTTATTACGATAATCATTAGCGCACAAACGATAGTTTCTGGTGGGGACCGGACGCCGTAAGGCAGCAATGCCGCCCGGGCAGGGCGGCGTCCTTTCCACCGCCCAGCGAATCGCCCGCGTCGCCGGCCATGGTCCTTCGGCCGTCGGCGCGGGCGGCTCTGGTTTCTAGGTGAGACCGCGCGACTCTTCATCGCTCTTAGCGGTCGCGATCCAGCAGCAAGGCTTTGGCTGGCCGCCGCCCTGACTGCTTTACGTGCGGGCGCTGCGCCCGGGGTTTTGTCCGAAACGTTTTGTCCAAAAACACACGCGGAGCGGACAAAACTCGGGGCACAGCTCCGCCTTTATCTATTGCTTAAGCCGCTCTTGAGAAACGACTTGCGGCGATTCCTGCGGGCTGGGCCGGCGGGGGTTTTGTCCGTTTTTGGCCGACGCGGCGGACACAACCCGGACCGCCGTCAGACGTTCCTCGAGCCGACACCGCGTTCCGGAAAGGTCGACACGGTGCCCCCGGCAACCGTTCATTGGACCGCGCTGGGTGGCCGGTTTCTACTGAGAACCGCTGCGTAATTCGCGGCGTGTGCGGGACGAATCGCAGCGGCCTCTGCGGGGCGCCTGCGGAAGGGCCACGAAGCGAATCCTCTCAGAAAGTCCCGCTACGCGCCTCAGATTTCACGCTCATGCAACCGGATTTGAATCCAGTTGCGCGTGGCAGCCGCGGGCGGCGCCGGGATTCACTTCGCACTAACAGCAAGCCGGGATTGGCTCCTGTCTGATGCCCGCGGAGTGCTGCCGCTGCCCGCAAGGCTGCGAGCTTCAGGTGGGCGCGGCACGCGCTTCGCACTCCTGCGTAGCCAGTTGTCCTGCTCGTCTAACCCCTCCAAGAGTTCCCCCCATGGATGCACCGTCAACTGTCCTTGCGCGCGTCAGGCGCCTGCGGGGCCGCCTGGCGACCACCGCGGCCCAACTTGAGTCAGGCCCCTCGGAGAAGCTTGATGCCCTGGCGAGCATTGAAGCACGGCTCGACCGGGTCGTGGCAGACGTCGCGCTGATTAACCGCTGCGGTCGTCGGAATCGGCAACGAGGTCAGACCGCTTGAGCAGATCGCGGTGACGCCGCCGTGGCGTCGAGGCAGCGCCCACTGTCATGTCGTCAGGAAAGAGACTAATGGGTGCCCACTCGAGCGCGTGGAGAGTGACGCTTAGCCACGGGAGGCTACAAGCAAGAGAGTGCAGAGGGAGCAGCAGTGGCCAACTGATCTTCTACGCGGAGTGCGTTGTCCCCTCCACTGGCTTTATCCATCGCCAATTCCATTCAGCTTCTCGTACTCATCTTCTAGCAGCCATTGTTTAGCAGATTCGTAGTCTTCGGCATGGAAGACGATGTTTCCTCCCTCCTGTGGATCGACGACGTCGTAGGTGTTTCCAATCTTCTGTAAGAGTAGCAAGTAGGGAGGGTACAGTCCGCCATCGGCCCAAACTTCATACCAGTCGTTCATGATGTGGAACTCGTTCGTGCGGACCTTCGGGCGCCACTGGCTACGCGCAGTGTGAGCGAAGACGGCGTTTGCTCCTGGCTCAGTACTGGAAAATCGCCACGGCCGAGGTTGGTCACCCAACGTTCTCCGCCCACGTATCAGCGGCTTTGTCGATATCGCCTATACGCTCTGTTTTTTCGTCACTCGGCGGAACAGGTTCTCGATAATCCACATCGGCGAGAGTTCCATTGCAAGAACGTCGAGAGTGTTTCGATGCTGTAGTTGCAATCCATGCCAGCATGGTTGGCATGAGCATACACGACGTCGATGTTCGCTTTGCCGTCTTGAAGGAACGCAGCCAGTAGTTGCTGAGTCGCCTAATAGGTCATGCTTCGAAAGAGCTCAGCACTCATCAATACACCGGGAAAAAACCACACGGAAACGGAATAGGCGTATGGATCCAAACGAACGCCGACGCCTGACGCTGTCGGTTTTGTCCGCCCACCCCGTTGCCGCCCGCTTCGTCGATTTGGGCACCGCAACGGTCGCCCGACCTCCTAGCGTCGCCCTGCCCTACCGCGCCGGTTTGGCTTCCGGGTGCGAGTACAGGATCTCCAGCAGCTCTTTGACCACCTCGGGGCGGTGGGTAGCCAGGTTCTCGGTCTCAAGGGGGTCCTGCTGGTAGTCGTACAGCTCCAGCTCGGCCGTGTCGGGGTCGGCGCCGGGGCGTTTCCACTCGACCAGGCGGTAGCGGTCGGTGCGGATGTTCCGCCCCACGCGGTTGCGGCCCCGTTCGTACACCGCGTACGCGTGGTCGCGGACGCGGGCGGTTGGGTCGCGCAGCACGGGCGTCAGGTCGGCGCCATCGATCGGCTGTGGTCCGGTCGGGGTGGGCAGGCCGGCCAGCGCGGCGAGCGTCGGGTAGAGGTCGACCGTTTCGGCGAGCTGGTCGGTGGCGGTCGCCGGCTGCGTGACGCCGGGCGCGACGAACAGCAGCGGGATCCGGTTGGCCTGCTCGTAATTGGTGTGCTTGGTCCAGTAGCCGTGGTCGCCCAGGTGCCAGCCGTGGTCGCCCCACAGGACGATGAGCGTGTCGTCCCTCAAGCCGAGCGCTTCGAGCTCGTCGAGCACCTTGCCGATCTGGGCGTCGATGTAGCTGACCGACGCGTAGTAGCCGTGCATCATCTGGCGGGTGAGGTCGTCGTTCAGGCGGCCGTTGGCCGGCAGCGGCGCGTAGTTGGCGACCTCAATTCCGCCCTTGCCCGCAAAGCGGGGCGCACCGGCCGGGTCGGCGCGGAACACGGGCATGGCGAACTGCGCCGGGTCGTACAGGTCCCAGTACTTCTTGGGCGGCGTGAACGGCAGGTGGGGCTTCACGAAGCCGAGCGCCAGGAAGAAGGGCTGCTGGCGGTCCTTGGCGGCGCGCAGCCGCTCGACGCCTGCCTGGGCGATCCGGCCGTCGGCGTAGGCGTCGTCGGCGGCGTCGACAATCTCCCAGGCGGCGCCGCGGGGCAGCTTGCCGATGCTGCCCAGCCGCTTGTTCTCGAAGAAGGCCTCCTCGCGGGTCAGCTCGCCGCCGGTGCTGTCGGGGTCGAGGTACTCCACCACCGGCTCGATCTGCGTGGGCACGCTCCAGGACGCCTGGTCGTCGTGGTTGCCGTGGCCGGTGTGCAGGATCTTGCCGACCGCCTCGGCGCGGTAGCCGTGCTGCTTGAAGAACTGCGGCAGCGTAACGGCATTGGGGACCGCCGCGCGGAAGTTGACGCTTAGGTTGTAGATGCCCAGCGACGTGCACCGCGATCCGGTCATCAGCGCGTTGCGCGACGGCGCGCACACCGCCTGGTTCGTGTACGCCTTGTCGAACCGCAGGCCGCGGTCGGCCAGCCGGTCGATGTTGGGCGACTTGGCGAGCGTGTCGCCGTAGCAGCCGAGCGTCGGCTTGAGGTCGTCGACGCAGATCAGCAGCACGTTGGGCGCCGCGGCGGCGGGGGCCGCTACGACCGTCAGCAGCAGGACGAGCGGGATCAGGGCGGGAGTGAATCGGAGGGCAGGCATTGATCGAAAAGCGGTGGGGCTCATGGCGGCTCGCGGGAGGAGGGTCGGCGTAAGCCTGCAGGATAACCCAAACGGGCGGCCGAGTCGCCCGGCGGCGGGTCAGCCCTTCTTCCCGCGGCCCTGCGGCGCCCGCATGGTGCCGGGGAAGTGCGCCTCGCCCCAGCGGGCGACGCTGAGCACCAGCTTGCGGAGGTCCTCGCCCTGGGCGGTCAGGGAGTAGAGCGACCGCCGGCCGTCGGCCCGGTCGGGCTCGCGCCGCAGGTAGCCGGCCTCGGTGAGCATCTTCAGGCGGTCGGAGAGGATGTTCGACGCGATCCCCTCGGGCGAGCCGAGGAACTCGTCGAACCGCTGCTTGCCGAGCACCAGGTCCCGCACGACCAGCAGCGTCCATTTGTCTCCCAGCAGGTCGAGCACGCAGGAGATGGGGCAGTCGGAACGGCGGGGCGGGAGCGGCGGCATAATATCACTTGCGTTTCGCAAGTAAGATGGCTAGGTTGTGGTTACTTGTGGTTTGCAAGTTAATTCTAACCCACGGGAGCGTTGCAGATGAGTCAATCTTACACGCAGGCGGACGCCGGGCCGATGAGCGGGTGGAGCGGGTTCCGGTTCCAGTTCGGCGACAACCCGCCGGCGCCCAAGCGGTTCTTGAAGGGTGAGCTCGGACTGACCGGCATGGAGGTGTCGCTCAACTGCATGCCGGTCGGCGCCGGCATGCCCTTCCTGCACACGCACCAGAAGAACGAGGAGGTCTACCTGTTCCTGACCGGCGAGGGCGAGTTCCAGGCCGGCGACCAGGTGCTGCCGATCACGCCGGGCGCCTGCTTCCGCTGCTCGCCGGAGCTGCCGCGGGCGTGGCGGAACACGGGCCCGACGCCGATGGAGTTTGTGGTGATCCAGGCCGAGGCGGGCGGGTACTCCGGCCAGGGCCAGATCGCCGACGGCGAGGTGGTCGCCGAGCCGCCCGCCTGGAAGCGGGCCGCCGCTACGCCGTGATGCCCTTGGTGAGCGTCATGAACGCGGTTTCCAGGTCGATCTCCTTCTCCGCGAGGAGCTGCACGCGGTAGCCTTCGGCGACCAGCTTGGCCGACAGCTCGGCCGGGTCGCGGGCGCCCTCCTGCAGCGTGGCGTGCAGTTCCTCGCCGATCGGCTCGACCGACTCGACGATCGGCAGCGAGCGGAGCGACTCGGCCGCCTGGTCCTGGTTGTCGGCCACGCGGACGCGGATCACCAGCTGCTTGCGGAGCAGGCTGAGCAGGTTGTCGACGGTGTCGTTGTAGACCAGCTCGCCCCGCTCGATGATGCCGACCTTGTTGCAGATGTCGGCCAGCTCAGGCAGGATGTGGCTGCTGACCATGATCGTCTTGCCGAGGCCGCGGAGCCGCTTGAGCAGGTTGCGCATCTCGATGCGGGCGCGGGGGTCCAGGCCGCTGGCGGGCTCGTCCAGCAGCAGCACCTCCGGGTCGTGCAGCAGCACGCGCGCCAGGCCCAGCCGCTGGGTCATGCCACGCGAGAGGCTGGTGGCGAGCGCCTCGCGTTTGAACTCCAGGTCGACCAGGCCGAGCACCTCATCGCACTTCTTGCGGCGCTCCTCGCCGTTGATGCGGTACGCGGCGGCGAAGAACTCGAGGTACTCGATGACCTTCATGTCGTCGTACACGCCGAAGAAGTCGGGCATGTAGCCGATGGTGCGGCGGATCTCCTTCGGCTTGGTGTAGATGGAGTGCCCGGCGACGTACGCCTCGCCCCAGGTGGGGGTGAGCAGCGTCGCCAGGATCCGCATGGTGGTGGTCTTGCCGGCGCCGTTGGGGCCGATGAAGCCGAACACGTCGCCGCGGCAGAGGTTGATGTTGATCTCGCGGATCGCGAACAGCTCACCGTACTTCTTGGTGAGGCCGCGGGTCTCGATCATGGTCTGGCCGGCGTCGCGGTCGGGCTGGTCGTGGTCGCTCATGGCAGTCACTGCGGTGGCTCGGTGAGGGGCGGGCCGAGGAAGCGGTAGAACGCTCCCTGGCGCTCGCTGGGTGTTTCGAGTGGTTCGCCGTCCCGCTGGATCTGACACTGCGGGCCGGCGGCCCGCGCGACGACGATCGGCCTGCCGGCGGCCAGCGCATGGCTGAGGTCGGCGCCCGGCTGGGTGGGCGCGGGCAGCGGCGAGAATTCCTCGCCGCCGAGCGCCTCGTAGAACATGAGCAGGTACGCGATGGCCGGCAGGCTGAGCTGGTCGGAGCTGAGCCGCCGCTCGCCCTGCTGGTCGCCGCCGAAGTCCTTGAGCACCAGCGTGCGGAGCCGCGCGTGCGACAGGCCGGCGTCCACCGCGGCGACCTCGCCCGGCGCGAGGTCGGGCAGCCGCCAGGCCCAGTTGCTGGCGATGAGCTTGACGTCGGTCAGCGTGAGGTCGGTGTTGTTGGTCAGCATCCCCTCGACCAGCCCGGTGCCGGTGGGCGAGAGGTCGAACGCGACGGCGGGTTGCTCTTCTACGAGCCAGCGGGCGGCGAGCGGCTTGCTGGCGCGGCGGTTGATCGGCACGCCGCTCAGGCCGGCCAGCGTGGGCTGGGTCTCGTAGCGGGTGTCGCCGGCCAGCAGCGAATCGGCCGAGGTCTGCATGCCGCCCAGGCCACGGCCGGGCAGGCCAAACCAGCTGAGGTAGCCGCGGCCGCCCTGCCCCGCCCCGGGCGTGACGCAGGCCAGGTCGTACAGCCGCGCGTCGGGGCTGAACAGCTGGGCCCAGCAGGCGCCGCGCTGCAGGCCGGTCTGGCTGTCGACGTCGACCAGCTCGAGCTGGTTGATGCGGACCTCCTCGCCGGTGGAGGCTTCGCCCCACCAGGCCGCGCCGCCGGCGACGCCCACCGCCACCAGCGGGAACACGATCCACGCGGTGGTCATCCGCCCGGTGACGTTCTTGCCCAGGTAGTACGCGCCCGGACCTAAGAGCAGCAGGTACGCGCCGACCGCTGCCACGAGCATTAAAATCGAGACCGTCTGCACCCCAGCGAAACTAGCGCCGAGGCCCACGTGCACCGCGCCGATCAGGTCTGCGTAAGCGGTGGCAACCAGCTGGCCGCCGCCTGCAGCGCCTTCTTCCGCTGGGTCGTCGGTCTGCAGCAGCAGCGTGCGGAGCCGCCCGGCGTCCTTCCACTCGGCCAGCGGCTTGGCGTTCAGGTCAAAGGCCGTGTAGGTCACCGACCCGAACCCGTGCAGGCTGCGGACCACCAGCGGCATCTCGCTGGCGCGGCCGCCGGCGTACAGCTCGACCACGCCCGACACCCCACCCAGCCGCCCGACCGCGAGGCCGCCGAATGGCGCATCGATCGCTTCGTCCGAGCCGACGTAGTCCTCGATCACGCCCGTATTGGCGAGCGCGACCGTCTCGACGAACTCGCCCGGGGAGAGCATCCGCAGCGGGCCGGCGGGACCGACGAGCGCCTCGGCGTGCTGCCCGCCGCCGATCAGCACCCGACCGCCGGAGCGGACCCAGGTCTGGATGGCGGCGGAACGTACGGGGGTGAGTTCGGAGAGTTGTTCGGCGGTGAGCCCAGAGAACACCAGCACGTCGACGCCCTCGTACGCGAGCCAGTCGGTCGGCAGGTCGGCCAGCGGGACCTGCCGGCCGGCTTCGATGATCAGCGGCGTGGAGGCATCCAGGCCGCGGACGGGAGAGCGGAGGTCCTGGCCGCTCCGCCAGTGGTCGACAACCTGGTCGCCATCGAGCAGCCGCACACGGAGGGTCGCGTCGCGGCGGCCGACCCGCGTGAGCGTGTGGGTCCGACCGGAGGCGTCGGGCGCCGGTTCGCTGGCGACTACCGCCGGCGCGCCCTGCCCGTCGGGGGCGACGACTTCCAGCCTGGGCTTGGCGAGCGCCTCGAGCCCTTCAATCTCAACCGACACCGGCGCCCAGGTCCCCAGCTTGTACTGGCCGGCGAAGCCGATCGACACGCTGGCGATCTTGGCCGGCTCGGCCGCACCTGCCGGCAGCGCGCACGCCGCGGCGAGCAGCAGCGGCAGCGCGGTGAATTGGAAGAGCCGGGGCGGCATAGGCGTCAGCGTGGTGCGGGGAATCACTTATTGTGTACTACGCACCGGGGGGCGCCAAGTTCCAGCGGCGTCAGGGTTTCTCGCCCTCGCAGCAACAGACCAACGCCCCGCAGCCGGGGCAGCCCTCGCCGTACTTCTCGCGGACCGCCTGCGTGAGGTCGACGTCCACCACGTTCGCGATCGTGGTGAGCCAGGCGAGCACGTCGGCGAACTCGCCCCGCTGCTCCTCCGGCGTGCCCTCGCGGAGCGCGGCGGCCAGCTCGCCCACCTCCTCCATCAGCCACATGAAGGTGGCGTCTACGCCCCGTTCGCGGTCCTTCTCGAGGTACATGTCGCGGATCAGCTGCTGAAAGTCGGAGATCGGGAGCGGGTTCGCCATGGTAGGGTGCTGTCAGAGTTGGGGGTTAGCCGCCGGTTTGCTTGCGGAGGATCTTGTCGCCCCACTTCGGGCTGAGCTGCGTGAGCGCCGCGAGGATCCGCGCCTTGCCGGGGATCACGAGCTCCGGCATGCGGCCCTCGCAGGCGGAGAGGATCTTCCGCGAGAGCGCGTCGGGCGCGATGGCGCGGACGTTGGCGCCGCCGCCCGGGCGGTTGGCTTCTTCGGGCAGGCCCTCGGTCTGTTGCTGGTAGCGTTGGCCGCCGTCGGTGCGGGCGATGGGGCCGGGGCAGACCAGCAGCACGTGCAGGCCCTCGGGGCCGCGCTCGAGCCGCACCTGCTGCGCCAACGCGGCGACCGCGTGCTTGCTGGCGGGGTACGCGCCGAGGTACCGCGGCGCAAACTTGCTGGCGAGCGACCCGATCAAGACCAGGTGGCCCTCGGCCGCCTCCAGCAGCGGCCCGGCCGCGTGCGTCATGTCGACGGCGGCCAGGAAGTTGACGGCCATTAACTCCTCAAACCGGGCCCGCGGCGTGGTGACGACGTCGCCCCGCATCGACTCGCCAGCGCAGCAGCACGCGATGTCGAGCCCGCCGAAGTGTTCGGCCGCCGCGTCGACCGCGCGGCGGGTTTCCCCCGGTTGGGCCACGTCGGCGGCGATGGTGAGCACTTCGCCGCCGAGGCCGCGCAGCCCGTCGGCCGCTTTCTCCAGCCGGTCGAGTCCGCGGCCGCAGATGGCCACCCGCGCGCCCTCGCTGACCAGCGTACGGGCCAGCGCGAGGCCGAGGCCGGCTGACCCACCTGTCACGAGGGCCGTCTTGTCTGTCCAGTAGCTCACCAGGGGCGCATCCTGCCGCAGGGGGGAATCCGCCGCCCATCTTAACCGGTCGGGCACGGGGTGAGCTACGGTTGAGAGTCCCCGGCCGCAGGGAAAATGCGCGCCGATCCCGAAACAACCGCGCCCTCATGACTCCACCATTCCCAGACGCCTGCTCCTGGCCCACAATGGGGCTTCACACCCCGCCGCCCGCGTCCGGCGCGCCAGGCACGAAGCCTTACCCTACTAACACCGCCATGCCGCTCACCGAAGACCTCCGCCACCTCGCCCGCACCAAGATCGTCGCGACGGTCGGCCCCAGCTCGCAGGACCACGAGACGCTGTCCTCGATGGTCCAGGCGGGCGCCGACGTGTTCCGGCTGAACATGGCGCACGGCGGGCCGGACGTTCAGCAGCAGAACGTGGACACGATCCGCCGGGTGAGCGAGGAGCTCGACACGCCGATCGGCATCCTGGTCGACCTGGCGGGGCCCAAGTTCCGGCTGGGCGAGATTGACAACGACCGCATCTTCTGCGAGACCGACGCCGAGTTCTGGTTTGTCGAGGGCTCGTCCGGGGCTCCCAATGAGTTCACCTGCTCGTACGCGCCGCTGGTGCGTGAGCTCTCGGTTGGCGACCAGGTGATGCTGGCCGACGGCACCGTCAGCATGGTGGTGATCGGCAAGGAGAAGGGGCGGGCCCAGATGCGGGTCGTGCAGCGGGGCGTGATCCGCAGCCGGCAGGGCATCAACCTGCCCGGCGTCAAGCTTAGCGCCCCGGCCATCAGCGTGGTGGACCACCAGCACGCCATCTGGGCCGCCGAGGCGGGCGTCGACTTCGTCAGCCTCAGCTTCGTGAGGGCGCCGGACGAGGTCCGCGCGCTCCGCGACATCCTCCGCTCGAACAACTCCGAGGCCTACGTCATCTCGAAGATCGAGAAACGCGAGGCGATCGACCGCATCGAGGAGGTCGTGGCCGCCAGCGACGCGGTGATGGTGGCCCGCGGCGACCTGGGCGTCGAGATCGACGTCGCGGAGATGCCGGTCCAGCAGAAGCGGATCATCAACACGTGCCACCGCTACCAGAAGCCGGTGATCATCGCCACGCAGATGCTCGACAGCATGCACGAGTCGCTCCGCCCCAAGCGGGCCGAGGTGACCGACGTCGCGAACGCGGTGCTGGACGGCGCCGACGCCTGCATGCTATCCGGCGAGACCGCCATCGGGCAGTACCCGGTGGAAACGGTCGCCATGATGAACCGCATCTGCCTGGCCACCGAGGCGAGCATCGCCGACCAGCCCCCGCGGCAGAACGACGGATCGGTTTCGCCCGTGCTCCACGACATCACCCGCGCGGTGGTGCGGGGGGCGGGCGCGATGGCCCACTCGCTGCGGGCCAAGCTGGTGGTCGTGGCGAGCTACTCGGGCAAGACGGCGCTGGCGTTGTCGCAGCAGCGGCACTCCACGCCGACCATCGGCGTGAGCCAGAACGAAACCACCCTGCGGCGGATGTGCCTGTACTGGGGGGTGACGCCGCTCCGCGAGGCGCCGGCGGAGGATATGCAGGAACTGATCCGGCACGCGGACACCTGGGCCTGCCGGGTGGGCTTTGCCGCTAAGGGGGACCGCATCGTGATCCTGGGCGGCAGCCACCTCGCGGCCGGGCCCGGCGGCAACCCTAAGGGCGTGCACGACGTGGTCGTGGTGCACGAGGTGGAGGGCGGCAGCTAACGCTCCGCCCCCGTGCCCGGTAGGCGGCCCGTTAGCCGGGCGCGAGGCCGCGGCCCAACGCCTGCAGCAGGCGGCGCTGCATCAGCTCCGCCATCTCGCGGCGGCGCAGTTTCTCCTGCGTGCTCCAGTGACGGCGGATCGCCCGCCGCGTAACCTGCAGGCCGGCGCCCGCGTTTCGCAGGGGCCCGGCCTTGCTGGGGCCCGATTGGATCTTCTTGGATACACTCGGCATGTCGGCTCCTCCTGGTCCGTGGGCGCCGTTGGGGTAGTCCCAACCGCCGCCGCTGCCTGCCCCGTTGGTAAACCTTCTCTGCTGCACACGGTGCGACCGCTTTGCGTCTGCACCCATCCGCAGCCCCGCGCCGGCGTCACCCCTCAGGGGGGCCGGCAACCGAGAACCAACGCTCAACTCCTTTTTCAGGTTGGGAGCCAGCGGCTCCCGCTTCGCTAGTGCACTTCTGTTACGCCGCCCGGTCGGTTTCGGTTCGGGCGGGCTGCGTGATCTGACCCCAGGAGCGACTAGCTAGGTATCCAGTGCCAGTGTAATCCGGCGGCGCCGCGGGTGCGTGGTCCGCCGCGGATTTGTCGAAATACCTTGGGCGATGTCGTCCCGCCGGTCGCTGTGTGCGTGACCCCGCGACAAGTGCTACCATGGGTTCGCGGGGAGAGCGCCAAATCATTGCAGGGAATCTCGTTTTGCCGATCAATTGTTCGCCGCTTCGGCGTTGTGTAGGACTGCTCGCCTGGTTTGTCCTCGGGTTAGTCGTTGCTCACCCAGCCGCCGCCGCTGACTCCGACTGGGCGCCGCGCCCGGTCGACCGCGCCGGGCTGCCGAACGCCTACTGGATAACCGACAAGGTAATCTCGGGCGCGTCGCCGCTTGGCGATGAGGGCTTCGAGTCGTTGGAGCGGCTGGGCGTGAAGACGGTGATCAGCGTCGACGGCGCCAAGCCGGATCTTGCGACTGCCCGGGCCCACGGACTGCGCTACGTCCACCTCCCGCACGGCTACGATGGGGTTCCCGCGGTGCGGTCCAAGGAGCTCGCCAAGGCGGTGCGGGACCTGCCCGGGCCGATCTACATCCACTGCCACCACGGCAAGCACCGCAGCCCGGCGGCGGCGACCGTGGCCTGCGTCGGCGCCGGGACCCTGCCGGCCGAGCACGCGTTGGTCGTCCTCAAGACGGCCGGCACCAGCGCCTCGTACCGCGGTCTGTACGCGTCGGCCGAACGAGCCGAGACCCTCACCAACGCGGTGCTGGACGCGGTGGCCGCGAAGTTCCCGGAGACCGTTGAGCCGCCCAAGATGGTCAAGGCGATGACCGACCTGGAGCACTCGCTCGAACACCTCAGGGCGATCGAGCAGGCCGGTTGGGCCACCCCCGCCAACCACCCGGACCTGGCGCCCGACCACGAGGCGTTGCTGCTGCGGGAGCACTACACCGAGATGAAGCGGCTGGAAGAAACCCGGCGGCAGCCCGCCGGTTTCCAGCAGCTGCTGCAGCAGGGCGAGGACGCCGCGATGCAGCTCGAGCGGGCCTTGTTCGACGCCCGCACGGCCGAGCGACGCGAGGCGGCGGCCCGGGCGTTTGCGGCGGTGCAGAAGAACTGCAAGCAGTGCCACACCGAGCACCGCGACCGGCCAATGGAGCAATCAGCCGGGACGTTGGAGCCAGTAGCCCCCGGGACCTTAGACCCGGCGGCCGCGGGCCACTAGTACACGTCGCGGACGTAGCGGTGCGTCTTGCGGAGGTTCGTGACGTACTTCTTGGCGTCCTCGGGGCTCATGCCGCCGTGCTCGGCGACAATCTCGTGCAGCGCCCGGTCAACGTCGCCGGCCATGCGCTTGGCGTCGCCGCAGACGAAGAACCAGGCGCCTTCTTCGAGCCAGTTGTAGAGCTCGGCGCCCTCTTCCTTCATCCGGTTCTGGACGTAGATCTTCTCTTCCTGGTCGCGGCTGAAGGCGGTGCTGAGCTTGGTCAGCAGGCCCTGCTCCTGCATCTCGGTCAGCTCTTCGCGGTACAGGAAGTCGGTCGCCTCGTGCTGGTCGCCGAAGAACAGCCAGTTCTTGCCGCGGGCCTTCAGCGCCTTGCGTTCCTGCAGGAACGCCCGGAACGGCGCGATGCCGGTGCCGGGCCCGACCATGATCATCGGGGCGTTGGAGTTGCTGGGCAGCGTGAAGTCGGCCGACGGCTGCACGAACACGCGGACGGTGTCGCCCACGTCGATGCGGTCGGTGAACATGGTGGAGGCCACGCCCTTCCGCTCGCGGCCGGCCAGCATCGTGGTGACCTTCGCGATCGTCAGGTGGACGCTGTCCGGGTGGGCCCGCAGCGAGCTGGCGATCGAGTAGAGCCGCGGCGCCAGCGAGCCGAGCGTGAGGGAGAACGCGCCCTTGGAGATCCGCGCCGAGGGGGCCAGGCGGAGCACGTCGAGCACGTCCATGTCGTCGAGCTCGTCGCCGTCGCCGTCGACCAGGTCCCGCAGCCGCTGCTTCTCGTCGAAGTCGGAGGTGCTGGCCGCGATCAACCGGACCAGGTCCTCGCCGACGTGCTTCAGGTTGCTCTTGACGGTGAGCGCCTCGCGGAGCGGCGCCTCGACGCCGTCGCACGCGGTTACGTGCTCGGTGCCGTGGGCCTTGAGGGCGAACAGGATCTCGTCCACGAGGTCGGGGCAGTTGGTCGGGAACACTCCGAGCGAGTCGCCCACGCGGAACGAGATGTCGCTGCCGGCCAGGTCGAGCTCGACGTGGCAGGTGTGCTTGGCCGAGCCCTCACCGTTGAGATTGTACAGGGTGTTGACGCGGGCGCGGTACGGCTTGGCCCGGCTGTAGGGGATCGGCCCGTCGGCGACCTGCACCTGCTGCGGCTTGTTGTCGGCGGGGGCGGCCGCGGCGGGCTTGATGCCGCCGGAGTCCTTGATCACCTTCTTGAGCATCTTGGCGGTTTCTTTGCCGCCGGGCGTGCAGAGCGCGGTGCTCTTCTCCTGGCCGCTAGCGATCGCCATCGCGTAGGTGTCGCACATGTAGCCGCAGGCGCCGCAATCGAGCTGCGCCATGGCGGCCATCAGGTTCTTGGTCACGCCCTGCCCTTCGGCCAGCTTCATCCGCTCCTCGATGTCGAGGTTCGGGTCGTGCCAGGCGTAGTCGCCGTCGTCCAGGGTCTCGACGGCGGCGGGCGCCGGCTCGGCCGGGGCGGGCGCCGGCTTGGCGGCCGACTTCTTCGGCGGCGCGCCGTTGGACGCGCTGGCGCCGTTGGCGGGGGCCTCCTTGAGGCCCGAGAGGTCCGACGGCAGGCGGCCGCCCGATTGCTCGGCGACGCCGGCCCAGGCGGCCAGGAAGCCGTTCAGCCAGGCCCGCTGCTCGGGGCTAAAGGGGGCGGATTCGGGGATCGAGGGGATCGGCATGGGTGCGGCGGGGCCGGTGGCGGCGCCCGGTAGTTCGTCTTCAACGCCCAGCATGGTCGGCACTTTTCAGTCGGCGGTCAAGCGACGTGCAATTAACGGTGAAACATAGCACGCCAGACCGCTTTCTGCAGCCGCAAAGCGCACGGCCGAGGGCTTTCTGCGCTATTTGACGCCGGCAATTCGTGGGCGGCGGCACGCGGTTGGTACCAGCTATGTTAGGCGTTTTCCGGAGAGCCGGCTATCGCCCTCCCAACCGGCGCAACCGGACCCGCTCGCGGTTTGCTTGCGGATCATCGGGTGGGCTATACTCACCGCCGGCGCCGCGGACCCAATTGCGGCCGCCCTCGCCTTCCCCCGCCCCCCAAGACCCACCGCTATGGCAATCGCTTCCCAGACCCGCGACGGCATCCTGATCATCCAGGTCAAAGACCCGCGGCTCGTCGACGAGGTGGTGCTCGAGCAGTTGGAGAAGGACGTCCTGGGGCTGATCGATCAGTCCGAGGAGGAGCGGGTGATCATCGACTTCCAGCCCGTGCAGTTCATGTCGTCGTCGATGCTCGGCAAGCTGGTCAAGATCCATAAGAAGTGTAAGGAATACAAGACCAAGCTGAAGCTGAGCTCGATGTCCCCGGAGATCCGCGAGGTCTTCAAGATCACGAAGCTCGACAAGCTGTTCGACTTCGAGAAGGACATGGAGTCCGCCCGCAAGGCGTTCCTCAAGCGGGGGCTGTTCGGCTAGTCGACCGCCGCGGGGCGGGCGATCTTGTGGACGGGGGCCGGCCGGCCGTACAGGAAGCCCTGCGCGCACGCGAAGCCCAGCTGGGCGCAGGCGTCGTGGTCGGCCTGGGTCTCCACGCCCTCGGCCAAGGGGATCACCCCCAGCTCGAGCGTCATCTGGACCAGCCGCGCGACCATGTTCTGCCTCTCCGGGGGCGCGTCTCCGATGCCGCGGACGAGCGAGATGTCGAACTTCAGGTAGTCGGGCGGGACGTCCGCCATCTCGACCAGCCGCGCCTGCCCGGCGCCGAAGTCGTCGTAGGCCAGGCCGATGCAGAGCTCGCCCAGCACGTCGCGCACCTGGCGCATGACCTCGGCGTTGGTGGCGGTCGCCTCGTGGATCTCGAGGACCATCGGCCGGTGCGGGGCGATCTCCCGCGCCTCGCGGAGCGACAGCTCCAGCACCCCGACGTCTTCCAGTTCGCTTGGATGGGTGTTGACAAACAGCAGGTGCGCGCCCGGCAGGGGGAGCCCGCCGCTGACGCCCTCGTCTCGCAGGATGCGGCTCAGCTCGGCCTCGAGGTTGAGCACCGCCGCGGCCGAGAACATGGTCTTGGGGTCCGACAGGCCAAACAGCTGGCTGCGGGCCAGCACCTCGTACGCAAACACTTCGCCCTGCATCGTGACGATCGGCTGGTAGTGCGGCGTCACGGCCCGCTCCGCCATCAGCTTGTCGAACTGGATCAGCGCGAGCGCGCAGTCCGACGAGTCGTTGTGCAGCGTCTGGCACTGGGTGGCCGGCCGGTCGACCCCCACCCGCAGCACCACCTGCGCGAACTGCACCAGGTCGCCGGGGTTGAGCTGAGTGGAGTCGTGGACTCGGACGCCGTTGACGAAGGTGCCGTTGGTGCTCCCCAGGTCGTGCACGAAGAGGTTGTCGTCGCGGACGATCAGCTCGGCGTGGCAGCCGGAGACCGACGAGTCGGTCACGGTCATGGCCACGTCGTGCCGCCGCCCGACGACGAACGGCGAGCGGTCAACGAGGACGTGCCGCACCGGGCCGTCGTTCTCGAACTGGCCGCTCAGCTTCCAGCTGGGGCACTCGGTTTGTTGCGGGGTTTCTGTCACGGGGTGGCTGCGGGGACAAAGGGGTTAGACGCTGAGACTTCGGTGGCCGTGTCGCACGCCACCTCAACGGGCACCGTGTGCATGTCGTGCTCGGCAGCGGTGGTCGGGAACTCGGGGGCCGGTTCGGGCGGGCCCGGCGGGGCTAGCAGGTCGGCCCACGCGATGTCGCGGCGGGTGTTCACGCGGGCGGCGTACTCGGCGTAGTCGCGCCGGCCCGCTACGAGCGAAACCGCGGTGTGGGCGGCGGACAGGCCGACGCACTCGCAGACGGTGTACGCGTCGGCTCCGGGGGAGTCGATGCGGACGACTTCGGACGCTTCATCGTGGGCCGCTTCGGCGCCCTGCGGGGCCAGCAGCAGTTGGAGTCGGCCGCTGGCGAATTCCGCGAGCAACGGCGTCTCGGCCGTCGCGTTGACATCCACGGGGCCCCCGGAGGAACGGGTCAGCAGCGCCTCGCGCACGCACTGGTGCGCCAGCCGGCGGATTGCGGACGCGATCTCACGCCGCCCGTCCTCGGTGAGCGAGAGCTGTCCAAAGCGTTGGTCGGCGGCCGACCACTCTTCCTGCAGTCGCCCGTCCAGGGCCGTTGTCAGTCGAACCGGCGAGACCCCGGCGGCGTCCAGCGCGGCGTACGCCGCCGGCGTGTCCGAGGAAGCATTGTCGGCCATCGACTTGGCGATGCTGCCCGTGGCGGCCCGCACCTCGTTGAGTCGCTCGAGCACCTCCCGCAGTTCGGTCTTCAGTCCTGCCGAGACGAGGGCCGCCGCCTCGAGCGCGGCCAGGTCCGCCTTGAGGTGCGCGAAGCGGGTCTCTATGGCCGGGCCATCGGCGTCTTTCGACGCGGCCTGTTGGGCGACGCTGACGATCTTCTGCTGGGTCGCGGCCGCGAACCGTTCAAAGCTGCCGGTCAGCGACTCGCAATGGGAGTGGAGCCAGTCGGCCGCCTGCCGCGCGCCGCTGAGCCGATCGCCGGGGGTTTCCAGCCGCTCGTAGACCCAGCTCGAGATCTCCGACTGCAGACCCGACGAGAGTTCGCGCACCAGGTCGACCACCGGGGTATCTCCGATGCGGTTGGGCGCCGTCGGGCCCAGCAGCGGGCGATTGAGGTCGGGAGAGGGGGCGAAGTGGTCGTTGATTTGTTCGAGCCGGGCCAGCAGGTCGGTCTCGGTCGGCGCGGGGAGAGCCGCCGAGCTAACGTGCTGCTCGACCAACGCTCGGCAGCTTGTGGCGAGCTGCGCCGCGTCGAGTTTGAGGCGACCCACCAACTCGCCGGCGCCCATGACCACCCGGTTGGTGCTGGTCGCGTCCTGATCAGATTCTGCGGGCCGGCTTTCCCCAATCCAGTTGGAGAACAGCAGGCTGGTGAGCAGCTGCTCGGCGTCGCGGCGGGTGTCGGCGGGCGAGGCTTCGTGCCGCTGGGCGGAGAAAGTCCGCAATTGCCGCCGTCGGCTGTCCTGACCTCCATCCCCGCGGACAGCGTCCAGGCAGTGCTGCGCGGCCGACCCCGAATCGACCGCCAGGTAGTCGGCAACCCGTTTGCAGCCGGCGGCGAAACCGGACTCGTCGAGCCGGTCGCCCAGGTGAACAAGGTACGAGTGGTCGAACGGCGCCACGCCCACGTTGTGCGCGGGCAGCCCGGCGCCGTCGTCGCCCGGGTAGGCGTGCGCGCCGCTGCTGAAGTGCTCGTGCTCGGTGAGCCAAGAAAACGCGTTGACCCGCGCCAGCCCGGCCCGCTCGCCGTCCCGTCCGGTAGAGAACGTCGTGACGCCGATCACTTGCGCGTCGGCAAGCTCCATACGGTCGAGCAACGCCCGCACCGCGTAGGCGACGTCAATCGCCATGCCGCCGCCCGATCCGCCGCACGCAGAAGCCACCACATACACCCGCACCGCGTCGCGGCGGAAGGGCGTGCCGGTGGCCTGCTCGGACGAGTCGATGCTCTCGGCTGACAGGCAGTCAGACAGCGCACCGCGGATCCGCTGCAGCGTGCGACGCGCGTTGTCGACCAACGCCAGCCGGCCCAGTGGGCGGATGCCCTCCGTCTGCAGCGACTTGGGGATGTTGTACAGCCAACGCCTGCCGAGCCAACCCAGGATCTTGTCCGACTTCTCCCGGTACTCTTGCGGGCGTCGGAGCGACAGGCAGAGGGTCTCATCGCGTTGCAGCCCGGCGCCGCCATCTGCGTTGCGTGCCGCCGACGACAGCGTGCGGGGGTCGGTGTCCAACAGCAGCATCGGCATGGCGGGGATAGGCCCGGTTAGCTCATGCTGCTCGCTGTGCTGCTGCCTCAGCTCGCGGAGCACGCCCGCCGCCGTCCCTCCGATTCCCAAGAAGAGAGTTGGTGTGGCGGCAAAGCCGCTCCGTTCGAACTCGGGGGCCGGGATGGGGTGTGGGCCGTCGCCGCTCAGGCTCGGCAGGCTCAGGCTTAGGTCGGAGGAGTGGCGGACGGGGTCTTCTTGCCCGCAGACCTCCGTGGCGTGTGACGGCGCCGCCGCGGTTGGCTCCACCGCACCGGGCGCCCGACGCGGTTCAACGCTGGTCGTCCCAAACGAGCCCGCGCCGGCCAATGCCTGGACGAACTCGACGCACGACTCGAAGCGGTGGTCGGGCGTCTTGGCGAGGGCGCGCGACACGGCGAACCGGTCGTCTGCCGGCAGCGACGCGAGGTTGGGCTCGTCGTGCAGGTGCTGCAGTGTGAGCTCGGCGGCGTTCACGCCGTCAAACGGCGCGACGCCGGTCAGCATCTGCTGGTACACCACCGCCAGGCTGTACTGGTCGCTCGAGCGGCACGGCGCGCCCTTGAACACCTCTGGCGGCGCGTACGCCGGCGTCATGCCACCTACCACCGACTGCGTTTGATCGTTGATCGACTTGACCAGCCCGAAGTCGGCCACCTTGGCGTGCCCGGCCAGCAGCAGGAGGTTCTCCGGCTTGACGTCCAGGTGCTGCAGTCCGTGCTTGATCGTCAGGTAGTCGAGCGCGTCCGCCGCGTCGCGTAGGTAGCCGAGCAGCTCGTCGCGGGGGATGCCGGGCAGACCCTGCTGGACGCACTCGCGGAACCGGTCCCGCAGGCTCCCCTCGGCCAGCTCGCTGATCACCACCAGCCGGTTGTCGATGAACTCGACCCGCTCGAGCGACAGCACGAACGGGTGCCGCACCTCGCGGGTCCGCTCGAGCGCCTTGAGCTCGTGAGCGGCGCGCGACTCGTCGTGCCGCCCGTGGATCAGCTTCACCGCCTTGGTTAGGCCGCCCGGCGCGCGGGCGCTCCAGACCTGGCCGTAGCCGCCGCTGCCGAGGTGCTCGAGCAGCTCGTAGCCGGGCAGCCGGGGGGCGTCGGGGTGTGCGTCGGTGCTCACAGCGTCGGCTCCTCGGCTGGGGCCCGTGAGGCGTTGTCGCCGCAGGTGGCGAAGTAGCCGTTCACGGCGCGGTCCAGGTAGTCGGGGCGCAGCTCCATCGGCAGGCCGCGGTACACGCAGTAGTTCTTCACCTGGGTCAGCAGGTCACGCGCCTGGCAGCGGCGGAGCGGCCGGCCGAAGGGCCGGTAGTGCTTCTGCACCAGGTAGTCGACCGCCTCGGGGCGGTACTGGCAGCCGAGCGATTGGCAGGAGTGCTCGAACAGCTTGCGGAACTCTTCGAGGCTGGGGTCGCCGACCTCCACCTTGTACGGGATGCGGCGGAGGAACGCCTCGTCGGCCAGGTCCATCGGCTCGAGGTTGGTCGAGAAGATGATCAGCTGGTCGAACGGCACCTGGATCTTCTTGCCGCTGGCCAGGGTGAGGAAGTCGTGCCGGTTCTCCAGCGGCACGATCCAGCGGTTGAGCAGCTCGGTGGGCTCGCACCGCTGGCGGCCGAAGTCGTCGATCAGCAGGCAGCCGCAGTTGCTCTTGAGCTGAAGCGAGGCCTCGCTGATATTGCTGACCGGGTCGTGGCGGATCTCCAACGCGTCGAGCTTCAGCTCGCCGCCCACCACCACGGTCGGCCGCTTAATCTTGATCCACCGCTGGTCCGAGGCGCCGCTCTTCAGCAACGAGGCGTGGCTCTCGCCTACCGGCTCGTGGAACGCGGCGTCGTAGAACTTGACGATCTGGCCGTCTTCGATGATCGCGTGCGGCACCCACACGTGGCTACCGAAGCAACGGGTGATCCGCTTGGCGATGGTGGTCTTGCCGTTGCCCGGGGTGCCGTACAGGAACAGGCCGGCGCCGGAGTTCACGGCCGGGCCGAGCACCTCCAGCATCTGCGGCTCGACGCTGATGTCGCTGAACGCGTTGGCCAGCGAGTCCTCGCGGGCCGCTTCGGCGCGGATGGACTGCGCCTCGACAGACAGGATGTAGTCGTCGAGCGGCACCGGCGCGGGGCCGACGTACGAGTTGGACGCCATGGCCGCCTGCGCCCGGGCCACGCCCTGCTCGGTCAACGCGTACTGGTAGTCGCCCAGCTGGGCCTGCCCTTGGTGGAACAGCAGCTGGCGGCCCCGCAGGTCGGCGAACATCGGCTCGACCAACGCGAACGGCAGCGCAATGCTCTCGGCGATCTGCCGCCCAGCGGCCGAACCGACCTGCAGCAGATACTTGCAGAGCAGCGACTCGATGAGCACGGGGCTCAGCCCCAGCTCGCCGATCGCCTGCGGCTCGGCCGGCAGGAACGTGTCGTCGCTGTTGAACAGGGTGTCCAGCAGGCCGCCGCCGATGACCTCTTCTGATTCGACTGTCGACATGAACGGTGGTTGGGGTTCGGTGGGCGCCGACGGCGCAGTACTCCACCGAACTCTAGGTCCCACACCGGCTGGCGCCGGGCGTCCGCGGAGCGCGGCGCGCCGCGCTCTACGCTGCTGACCGACCCAACCAGCGCCGCCGCGCGTCGTGGCCCCGGACAACCGGCGCCGCCGGCGCAACCGGTCACCACCAGCCCAGCAGCTTCCAGTACGGCAGCCCGACCCCCAGCCAGACGGCCAGGTGCATCGCCCCCACCAAGAAGCCGACCCAGAACCACTTGGGGGCCGACACGTACCCCAGCCCGAAGTAGATCACCACCGGGCCCGTGGAGTAGTTGGTGGTGCAGCCGCACAGGTTGGAGAAGTAGGCGATCAGCGCCACCATCAACAGCGGCGGCGCGCCCGCGGCCAGCGCGGTGGCGAAGAACACCCCAGCGAACGCCATAATGTGGCCCGTCAGCATGCTGAACGCGTACATCGACAGGAAGTAGACCACCGCCAGGGCTACCGCCAACGCCAGCGGCGGCATGCCGCTGACGTGCGCGCCGACCGACTCGGCAAACCAGGCGGTGAAACCGGTCTCGCGGAGCGCGTTGGCCATGCTGATCAGCCCGCCGAGCCAGATCAACGCGTCCCACGCGCCCGGGTTAGAGGTCACTTCCCGCCACGAGTCGACGCCCAGCACCACGATGGCGGCCACGCCCAAGAGCGCCACCAGCGTGGTGTGCAACGAGAACCCGAAGGCCTTGCTCTGCAGCGGCGCCGTCATCCAGAGCGTCAGCATCGAGAGCAGGATCACCCCCATCACAATCTGCCGCGACGTCCAGGGGCCCATCTCAACCAGGTCCGCTCGGGCCTTCTGCCGGGCCGCGGCCGACGATCCCACCTCCGGCTTCGCAAGCACGTACAGCAGCGGCGGCAGCAGCGCGAGGCTGATCAGACCGGGTACGGCCGCCCCCAGCAGCCACTGCGGCCACGAGAGCCCGACGCCCTCGCCAAACACGTCGGCGGCCGCCTTGTTGACCAGCGGGTTGGCCGCCATGCCGGTGAGGAACATGGCCGCCGTGACTAGGTTGGCGTGAGCGCCGCACAGTACCAGATATTCTCCGGCCCGTTTGGGCCCCTCGTCCGGCGAGTCCGGGTCGGGCCGTGAGCCGAGCACGTGCGAAAGCGAGTTCACGATCGGCGCCATCACCCCGCCGCCGCGGGCCGTGTTGGACGGGACAAACGGGGCGAGGACCAGCTCTGCCGCGCCCAGCGCGTACCCCAGCCCCAGCGTGGTGCGGCCGAACCGGTCGACCATCGACAACGCCACCCGCCGGCCCAGCCCCGAGCGGATCATCGCCCCGGAGATCATAAACGCCGCGACGACCAGCCAAGTTGTGGTGTCGGCAAAACCTGAGAGGGCCTGCGCTAACGAGAGCTTGATATCGGCGTGAAGGTCACGCGCGGCTGGGGATGCGGCGGTGGCTTGGGCATCGCTCTCGCCAAGCTGTGGGACATACCGGTCCATTAACGATTCGAGGTCTACGGGCTCAAAGTACGATAGGTCCGCAGGCCGATCGGGTGATGCCCACATTAGGTCCCGCGTGGCCGATAGTACGAGCAGCCCAATCAGCACGCAGGGCCCCATCGGCAGCGGCCGCAGTAGGAAGCTGACGATGGTCGCCGTAAAAACGGCGAAGATGTGCCAGGCCGGCGGCGTGAGTCCGTTCGGGACCGGGGAGAAGTAGATCGCTACCCCAACAGCAATACAGATCCACAGCCTGAACAGGTTGCGCGGTTCGGGTTGAGGAGAGGCCATAAGCGAGAATTCGCCGAAGGCGTTGAATGTCCCAGGTCCAGGGGGCGGCGGCGCCGCGCGCCCTGGGTGACGGCCCACGAGTATACCCGGTTACGCCGTCGGCGTTTCGTCAGTCCGGCAAGCGGGACTTGTGGGCCCACAGGCCGAGCGCCGGGTTCGGGATGTAGAACAGGCGTTCGCCGTTCACCTCGTTCCAGCCGAGCTTCAGGTTTTCGGGCGCGTAGCGCTCGGTCATCTCGGCGAGGTCGCCGTACTGGTAGCCGACGCCCTCGATCTCCTCCCGGCTGAGGTGACCGGGGCAGTAGGTGACCGTGAAGCGGTTCTCGGGCGAGCCGTGGATCAGGTGCGCGGCGGCGGACAGGTTGCCCCGCAGGTCGTCGTTGTCGGCGACCAGCTGCTGGATCTCGGCCGACGGGCGGTAGCCGTACTTGCGGATCAGGCGGTCGATCTCCGGGTCCTCGCCGAACATCCGCACGCCGGGCGCCAGCACGATCAGCTCCCCCTCGTCGGCGATCGCCATGCGGGTGCGGTAGATCGATTTGTTGCCGAGCCAGGTGCTGTGAAACTCGTGCGGGTCGAGCGACACCACCACCTTCTTGGGCGCCTGGTCGAGGATGTCGAAGTTCACCTGCAGCGACAGCTCGGCCGCCTGCTCGAAGCAGTCGTGGTGGTCGCCGATGAACAAGCCGCGGATCTTGCCGTCGCCGACGACGGTCATTACGTAGACGATCGGCAGGTCGCCGCAGAACAGGTCCTGGGCGTGGTTCATGATCCGCCGCAGCGGGTTGTCCGCGCGGCCCATGATCCGCTCCATGCCGTAGGCGGCGCTGAGGTAGTGGCTCTCGTTGATCCCCCGCACGCCGCCGGCGCCGACAAAGATGTTCTTGTTGTAGTTGGCCATGCCGATCACCTCGTGCGGCACCACCTGGCCGATCGAGAGGATCAGGTCGTGCCCGCCGTTGGCGATCAGCTTGTTGGTCTGGGCGGGCCAGGCCTCGGTCCAGGCGCCCTCGGTCTGCTCCGCGACGTAGTCGGCCGGCACCTCGCCCAGGGTGACGATGTCGTCCCGCCAGCGGTGCACCCGGATCAATTCCTTGGGCACCGTGGGGTACATTTCGGCCAGCTCGGCGTCGGTCATTGCCTTGTGCGTGCCGAGCGCCGGCATGACGTCGGTCAGCCGGTCGCCGAGCAGCTCGTGCAGCAGGCAGGTGATCGGCCCGGCCTGGCTGTGCGCGCGGGACAGGTCGGGCGGCACGGCCATCACGCGGCGGCGGTCGCCGAGCTGGTCGAGCGCCGACGCGAGCGCCCCGCGCAGGTCTTCGGTCTGGAGGTCGGCGTCCGGCGCGCCGGCGGCGTAGAAGAGCGTCATCGATCGATCCGAAAAGGCGTAGCGTCCATGGACGGCGGTTGGCCGAGCATCATCTCTCGGATCAGCATCGCAGTCGCGCAGGCGAATTGCAAACCCGCCCGGTAGTGCCCCGCCGCAATGTACACGCGATCCGACGCAGGACCGATCAGCGGCAGCTCGTCGGGGGTCGCGGGACGCAGACCGGCCCAGCATCGCACCAGCCGCAGCCCGCCCAGGCCGCTGCCCCGCACGAAGTCCAGCAGCGTCGCGCACCCCTCGGCGGTGTTCGACTTGTCGAACGCGGCCTCCTCGACGGTCGCGCCGGCCAGCACCCGGCCGTCCCGCCGGGGCGCGAGGTAAAGTGAGTCGACGTGCAGGTTGTTGGCGAGGGCGTGGTCGCCTTCCAGCAGCAGCATCTGACCACGCACGGGCCGCACGTGCGCGGCCGACCCCGCCGCCGGCAGGAACCGCGACGCCCACGCGCCGCTGGCGATGACCGCCCGGCCCGCGTTGATCACCGCGCCCGACGCCAGGCGGAGGGTCACCTGCTGGGGCGCCTCGTCGACCGAAGTCACCTCGTCGTGCTCGATGAGCCGCCCGCCCCACGACTCGCACAGCGCGACAATCGCCCGCAGCCGCCGCGGGTTGCGGGCCTGGGCCTCGGCGGGCACGTGGAACGCCTGCCCGGCGGCGGCCAGTTGCTTCAGCCTGTCCGACGCGTACGGCGCGAGTTCGGCGAGGTCGGCCTCGCCCACCGCGTCGACGCGGATGTCGCGGGACCGCCAGCGGGCGAACAGGTCGCCGAACTTGCGCTGCTGCTCGGGCGTGCTGGCGAAGTAGACCGCGCCGCACCGCCAGAAGCCGTCGTCCAGGCTGGTGAGTTCGCGCAGCCGCTGCGACAGCTCGGCGTTAAGTCGGAACGAGTGCGCGGCCAGCTCCTCCAGCGCCGGGTGATCGGAGTAACGCGACCCCGGCGGCAGGATGCCGGCCCCTGCCCACGACGCCTCGCGGCCGGCGGACTGGCGGTCGACGACCGTGACACTGAGCCCGCGTGAGAGCAGCTCCTCGGCGATCGTCAGCCCAATAATGCCGGCGCCAACAACAGCGACATCGCAGCTCTGGGGGCGCGCGGGCACTTGGGGTCAGCCTTTGGCGATCAGCTCCAGGCAGGTCTGGCGGAACTTGCCGGGGTCGATGTTGGGGTTCTTCTTCTTCGCCTGGCCGATCAGGGCGCCGATCGCCTGCTGCTTGCCGCCCTGCACGTCGGCCACCACCTTCGGGTTGGCGGCGAGCAGCTCCTGGCAGAGCGCGTCGATCTCCGAGTCGTCGACCTGGGTGATGCCGAGCGACTCCATCGCGGCGTCGGCGTCGGCGCCGGAGTCGAGCATCGCGTCGAACACCTCCCGCGCGCGGGAACTCGGCAGGTCGCCCGCAGAGACCTTCTTCACGAAGCCGGCCAGGCGGTCGGCCGGGATCGCGAACTGCTCGATGCCGATCTCTTGGCTCTTGAGCGTGCGGAGCACGTCCTGCGTGAGCCAGTTGGCCGCCAGCTTGTTGTCGCCGGACTGGTCCGCCACGGTCAGGTAGTAGTCGACCGTGGGCCGGCCCTGGTTGACGATAACGTCGGCGTCGTACAGCGACAGGCCGTAGTCCGCGACCAGCCGCTGGCGGATCGCGGCGGGCAGCTCGATCAGCCGCTCGCGGACCTTGTCGACCTCGGCCGCGGTGATCGCCACCGGCGCCAGGTCGGGGTCGGGGAAGTAGCGGTAGTCGCTCGACTCTTCTTTGCTCCGCTGGGCGCGGGTCACGCCGGCGGCGTCGTCCCAGCCGCGGGTCTGCTTGGGCGATTGGCCGAGCCGCCGGCCGGTTTCCTTCCACTCGCGGTGCTGGCGCTCGGCCTCGTACTCGATGGCCCGCTCCACCGCGCGGAAGCTGTTCATGTTCTTGATCTCGACGATCGGCGTGGCGATCTTGCCGTCCTTGGCGTCGGGGTCGTCGGATGGGATGTGCAGGTTGACGTTGGCGTCCACCCGCAGGCTGCCCTCCTGCATGTTGCAGTCCGACACGCCCAGGTAGGTGAGCAGCAGCCGCAGTTCGGTCAGGTAGGCCTTGGCCTCGGCGGCGCTGCGGAGGTCGGGCTCGCTGACAATCTCCAAGAGTGGCGTGCCGGTGCGGTTGAGGTCGATGAGCGTGTCGCCCTTGCCGGCCGCCTCGTCGTGCAGGCTCTTGCCCGCGTCCTCTTCCAGGTGGGCGCGGAGGATGCGGACCTTTTTCGGCTCGAAGGCGCCCTTGGGGTCCTCGATCTCCAGCCAGCCGTCGTGCGTGATCGGCAGGTCGTACTGGCTGATCTGGTAGCCCTTGGGCAGGTCGGGGTAGAAGTACTGCTTGCGGTCCCACTTGGTGAAGCCGGCGATCTGCAGGTTGAGCGCCAGGCCGGTCTCGATGGCGAGGGCGACCGCCTCTTCGTTCATCACCGGCAGCGAGCCCGGCATGCCGATGCAGACCGGGCAGGTCTGCGTGTTGGGCTCGGCGCCGTAGGCCGTGCTGCAGCCGCAGAACAGCTTGCTCTTGGTAGCGAGCTGCACGTGGACTTCCAGGCCGATGACGGTGGTGTACATGGGGAAGCGGTTGGAGATTGGCGGTTGGAAATTGGCGGTGTCGCTCTGTATTCCTGGCTGCTAGCCCTGCTAGCCCACCCCGCCTGGGGTGGGTCAACTCACAGTTCGCATCGCTTGGTTTCCCAGGCGCCGCTCTGCTCGAACATCCGCGCGGCGCGCAGCAGGCGGGCCTCTTCCAGCGGTGGGGCGTGCAGCTGCAGGCCGATCGGCAGGCCGGACTTGCTCTGGCCGCACGGCAGGCTCATCGCCGGCAGGCCCGCCAGGTTGGCGCTGACGGTGTACAGGTCCAGCAGGTACATGCCGAGCGGGTCGTTGTCGAATTGGCCAAGCTCGGGCGCGGGGGCGGCGGTGGTGGGGCCGATGATCAGGTCGACCTTCTCGAACGCCTGGTCGAAGTCCTGGCGGATTAGCCGCCGCACCTTGAGCGCCTTGAGGTAGTACGCGTCGTAGTAGCCGGCGCTGAGGGCGTACGCGCCGAGCATTATGCGGCGTTTGACCTCCGGGCCGATCGCCTCCGAGCGGCTCTGGCGGTACATCCGCACCAGCGCGGTGTCGATGTCGTCCAGGGCCTGTTCGTCGCCGGCCTCCTGGGCCGCTTTGCGATCGGCCTGCAGCTGGGCGAGCATCGCCCGTTCTTCGGTGCGGTAGCCGTAGTGGGCGCCGTCGTAGCGGGCCAGGTTGCTGGACGCCTCGCACGGGGCGATGACGTAGTAGGTCGCCACGGCGTGCTTGCTGTGCGGCAGCGACAGCTCGACAATCTCGGCGCCCTGCCCTTCGTACGCGGCGATGGCGGCGCGGACGGCGCTCTCGACCTCGGGGTCGAGCCCCTTGCCGAAGTGCTCGGTCACCACGCCCAGGCGGAGCCCGTCGAGCGGCTTGTCGATGTCTTGAAGGTAGTTCGGCTTGGCGACGTCCAGCGAGGTGGAGTCCCGCTCGCAGTGCCCCGCGATCGCGTCCAGCAGCAAAGCGGTGTCGGTCACGCTGCCGGCGATCGGGCCGACCTGGTCGAGGCTGCTGGCGAACGCCACAAGCCCGAACCGGCTGACCCGGCCGTAGGTCGGCTTCATGCCCACCACGCCGCAGAACGCCGACGGCTGCCGGATGGAGCCGCCGGTGTCGGTGCCGATCGACAGCGGCGCCATGCCGGCGGCCACGCACGCCGCGGCGCCGCCGCTCGAACCGCCGGGCGAACGCTTCAGGTCCCACGGGTTGCGGGTCGGCTGGAACGCCGAGTTCTCGGTCGAGCCGCCCATGGCGAACTCGTCCATGTTGGTGCGGCCCAGCAGCACCGCGTCGGCCTCACGCAGCTTGGCGACCACGGTGGAGTCGTACGGCGGGCGGAAGTTCTCCAGCATCCGCGACGCGCAGGTGGTCGGCTCGCCCTGCTGGCACAGCAGGTCCTTCACGGCGACCGGCAGTCCGGCCAGCGGGCCGAGCGTCTCGCCGGCGGCGCGGCGTTTGTCGATCGCGTCCGCCTGCGCCAGTGCGGCGTCGGCGTCGACCCGCAGGAACGCGCCGACCTGGGCGTCGTGGGACTCGGTGCGGTCCAGGCAGGCCTGGGTGATCTCGCGGGAGGAGGTCTCGCCCGCGCCTAGCTGCCCGAGCAATTCGGCGGCGGATGATTCAACGAGGGTCATGCCCGGCGGAGGGTTGGTGTCTGAAAGAGGCCTGGGGGGCGGCGGCGGGCCCGGCGGTGCGGCTGAACTGTTGCGTGGGGAGGACCAATCCGCGGGTCAGTCGCCCAGGACTGCCGGAACCAGGTACCCGACGCCCGAGTGCTTGGGGGCGTTGGCCAGCGCCTGGTCGCGGGGCAGGCTGTCGCGCACCACATCGGGGCGGAGCACGTTGTGCACCTCCACGGCGTGCGCCATCGGCTCGACGCCCTCGGTGTCCACCTCCGAGAGGTGGTCAACGTAGGTGACGATGTCGTTTAGCTGGCGCGTCATCTGCTGCGCCTCGTCCTCGGTCAGGGTCAACCGGGCGAGCAGCGCAACCTTTTCAACGTCGGCGCGTGATATCGACATCCGCGGTCTCAGCTATTGGGTGGCCGGACGCGAAGCTACTTGCTCGGCACCACAAACGGCGCCTGGCGGACGACCTTCTTGACCGCGCCGTTGCGGATGCACTGCACGCACACCAGCGCGTGGCGGTTCTGGCCGTCCGCGCCGGTCACCTTGACCCGCTGCAGGTTGGGCTTGAACTTGCGGCGGGTGATGCCGGTGATCTTGGTGCCGACGCCGCCCAGGTACTTCTTCTTACCGCGGGTCGTGACCTGGTTGCCCATCTGGGCCTGCTTCTCACAGATTTCGCACTGGCGAGCCATCTGCTCCGCTCCTCTGATTTATCGCGTCTGAGAACGAACCTTCATCCGGCGCCTGCACCAGCAAAACGGAGCACGAAGGCAAGTCAGATCTTAGCCGACTCGGGTCTAACTCGTGTGTGTCGCTTTGCTTCGGGCGATCCGAAGTCCGCCAATATAGCCAATTCTGCGGAAGCCACAATGGCGAGCCGGCTTACGGCGATCGGCCGCGACGGCCCGGTCCAGCGACCGCTCGGCAGCTCGCTACTTTTGTCCGCTCCTGCGCAATCGATCCTTAGGGACAAAAGTCGGGCCCCACGGGAGGCCCCCCGGATGGTTTCACGCTTGTATAGCAGCGTTTGGCGGTTGGCTCGGCGGTTTTGCTCGCCGACTTTTGTCCGCTCTAACACGCCATTAGGGACCAAAGGGGACAGAACTCCGGGCCTCCAGGTGGACCCAGACGGTATCGGTTCTAGACCAGTGCACCCCGTATTAGACCGCGCTGAGTAGCCGGTTTCAGCAACAAAGCCGGCCTCGCCGCCCGATTCTGCGGGCCAAGACTTCCTCAGCGAAGCCTGCCCTCAACTCTCACCGTGGCGGAACGGCGGGCCTACTTGCCCCGTGTGTAGCGTAGTACCTGCTCAGTGATCTGGCCGTTCGTGGCGACGCCATCGCCCGTGTGTACGGTCGGAACCCCCTGCCAGTCGCAGAACACGCCGCCGGCCTCTTCGATGACCGGTTTGAGGGCGGCCGCGTCCCACAGGCTGAGCTTGGGGTCGATCATCACCTCGGCCCGGCCGGTGGCCACCATCAGGTAGCCGTAGGCGTCGCCCCAGGTGCGGTTCAGCCGGCAGGCGTGCATCAGGTCGAGGTAGGCGTCGAGCGCCTCGGGCGTGCGTTCCCTGGCGATGGCCGCCACGTCGGTGGTCAGCAGGAGCGACTCGCTGAGTGACTTGGTCGACGAAACCTGGGTGCGGACCGGCTCTTCGTCGCCGCTGCGGTACCAGCAGCCGCCGCCGGTGGCGGCGTAGGCGGTCTCGTCGGTCGCGGGCGAGTGGATGACGCCGATCAGGGGCTCTTCGGCGGTCTCCCGCGGCTGGCCCGGCGGGGTGTAGGTCACCGCGACCAGGGTGGTGTAGAGCGGCGACCCGTGGATAAACGACTTGGTGCCGTCGATCGGGTCGAGGATCCAGCGGTACGGGGAGTCGCCGGGCGTCTCGCCGAACTCCTCCCCGAGGATGCCGTCGTCGGGGTAGGCGTCGGCGATCCGCTCGCGGAGCAGCGTCTCGGACGCGCGGTCGGCCGCCGTGACGGGCGAGCTGTCGTCCTTGCGGTCGACTTGTAAGTCTTTTTTACGAAATAGTTTAAGCGTTTCGGCGCCCGCTTCCAGGGCGATGGCGACCGCGGTCGCGAGGCGGCGGGCGGTTTCGGGCGAATCGGCGGTCGGGCTGCTCATGCCGCCCAGCCTAGCGGGCGGCGACCACACCGCAAGCGGGCGGTCTGGCTGCCGAGCGGGGTAGCGGCTAGATTCCGGGCCTCCGCTGGGCCGGGATGCGCGCGTGGCGCGGTTTGCACGGTTCGCCTCAACTGCCTGGCGGTAGAGGATTTAGCTTGAATCGGTTGGGCGCCCTTTTAGAATGAGGTTACGCCTGTCGGTTCTTACTGGACTCGTTCTACGGCCCCCCAGCGGGTGGGTCGTGGCCAACCCGAGGAGCCGACAAGATGACCGGAACAGTCCGTGTGCTGCTGATCGCCATCCCCTGCCTGCTTGCAGTCGCGTGGGGCAGCGAATGGCTGAGCGCCCAATCTCCCGCCGCCGGGCAGCCAATCGCTGCTGGCCAGGGAGCCGCTGGGCAGTTCGGCGCGGCGCCGGCGCCGGCGCCCGGCTTGGTCACGCACGTGATCCAGCAGGAGGGCCGGCCGCACACGGTTGTCGTGGCGGACACCAAGCGTGCGGTGTTGGCTGTTTATCACATCGACCCGCACAGTGGTAAGCTGGCCCTGAAGAGCGTGAGGAACGTGACTTGGGACCTGCAGATGCCGCAGTACGACACTGAGCTGCCGCTGCCTGAGGAAGTGCGTAGTGGGCTTAAGAGTTTAGGAACTCAATGAGAACCGACGCCGACGCGGAGGAGCCGCGGTGGCGTCTGGAGCCTCGCCCTAGGGTGGGGGACGACACAACGCCATGGCCAACAAGTTCATCGGACTCGACGACGCCGCGACGCAGCTCGGGATCAGCAAGGACAAGCTCAACGAGATCCGCGAGTCGGGCGCTGTCCGCGCCTACCGCGACGGCGTGAGCTGGAAGTTCCGCACCGAAGAGATCGACTCGCTCGGCGAGGACATCAAGAGCGGCAACCTCCCGTCGGGCATCGACCTTGGCGAATCGATCTCGCTGGAGAGCGACGAGAGCACCGGCCTCAGCTCGCTGAGCCTGGCGCCGGCCAGCGACCTGGACGTCGAGGTCACCGAAGAGCCGGCCAAGAAGGAGGAGCCCTCGGCCGGGGCCTCCGACCTGGACCTGGAGATGCTCGACGAGCCGACCGTGGCCGCCGAAGCGGACGACGACAACGAATCCATCCTGCTGAGCGAAGACGAGCTGGGCGACTCGCCCGACCGCCCGCCCAGCACCATCATCGGCCGCTCGCAGCTCCGCGACGAGCCTTCCGACGACGACCTGCTGCTGGCCAGCCCCGACAACGCCGCCGGCATGAGCGACGTCCGCCTGGCCGATGACGAGGACGTCGACGACCTGCTGGGCGCCGCCAAGTCGGCCGCCGCCAGCAAGTTTGAGGACCTGGAGGAGCTGGAGTTCGACCTCGAGGCCGAGTCGAGCCGCATCCTCGAGGCGCAGGACGTCGCGGCCGCGCAGGCCGCCGCCAGCAAAGCCAAGCAAGAGAAAGAGGCCGCCGCCGACCCGTCCGGGCTCGGCAGCTCGCTGGAGCTGGCCTCCGACGACGCCGGCTCCAAAGCCGGCGACACCGGCGTGCACGAGGCCAAGTCGGGCCAGTCGAGCGCGTTCTCGCTGGCTTCCGACGAGGACGACGAGCTCGAGCTCGACCTCGCCGCGTCCGACGCCGGCCTGCAGCCCGACGGGTCCGACGACCTGGTGCTCGATTCCTCGGACGACGACATCTCGCTCTCCGGCGGCGACAGCGGCATCAACCTCAAGCCGTCCGACAGCGGACTGGCCCTGGACGACGAGTCCTTCGCGCTGGGCGGTTCGGCGATCGGCTCCTCGCTCGACCTGGGCGACTCGCTGGCCAGCAGCGGCGACTCGCTCGCCATCGGCAGCAGCGCGTCGGAGGTCTCGCTGGAGGGCTCGACCGCGTTCGCCTCGAGCCCCGACTTCAACCTCCAGCCCTCGGACGACGGCGACGACGAGGACGAGGACGACAGCTCGCAGATCATCGCGCTGGACGCGGTGGAAGAGCCCGGCGACGAGGACGACGAGGTCGCCCTGACCGACGCCTCGGCCGTCGTGGTGGGGGTGCCCGGCGCCCAGGCCTCGCCGGTCATCGCCCAGGAGGCGGTCTTCCCGATGTGGATTGTCGCGTTCCTCGGGCTCAGCGCCATGCTGATGGCGGTATCGGCCATCATGGCGGCCGACCTGCTCCGCAGCATGTGGGCGGCGGAGGAGTCGCTGACGCTGCAGAGCCCGCTGATCCAGGGCTTCCTCGGGCTGATCGGCCTGAACAACTAGCGGCCGCGGCGACACGCCGGGCCGCCGCAGCCCCTCTCTGTGGGGGCGGTGCGACAATAGGACGCGGCCGGATGCGCCTAGCAGCCGCTGGCGGCAAGCTCGTATAATTGCCGATCTAGCACCCGTGGCGCTGCCTCCCAAAGGGCGCCCGCCGCTGTTCACGCCCTCCGATTCCGGGAGATCGATGATCCGTCCCGCCCTGCCCTCGCCCGTGGCGTTGCTGCCGCTGGCGCTGCTCGTTGTTGCTATCGGCTGCCGGCCGGCGGACGAGATCCGCACCTACACGGTCCCCAAAGACCTGTCGGCCGCCGCTCCGCCCGCCGCGGCCCAACCGCAGTCGGCCCAGCCCGCCGTGCCCAGCCGGATGATCGCTGCGATGGTTGCCGGCGATCAGCGGGCCTGGTTCTTCAAGGCGATGGGCCCCAGCGAGCAGGTCGACGCCGTGGCGGACGACTTGCACGCGTTCCTCAAGACAATCCGTTACGAGGACGGCCGCCCGACCTGGGAGACCCCCGACAGCTGGACCGAGCAGCCCAGCTCCGGCATGCGGCTGTCGACGCTGCTGATCCCTGCCGGCGAGCAGCCCCTGGAGCTGTCGGTCATCGGCCTCGCGCTGCCCGACGACTGGGACGCCGGCGTGCTGGACAACGTGAACCGCTGGCGCGGCCAGCTGAGCCTCGACCCGCTGGCGGCCGACAGCCGCGACGGGATCGAGCCGCTCGAGTCAGCGGGCCGCGAGGCCGTGGTCGTTGACCTGGTAGGCGAAGCGAACGCCGCCGCGATGATGCCCCCGATGGCCGGCGGGATGATGTCGCCGCCGCCCCGGGCCTCGGCGACGCCGCCGGCGACCGATCCCCACCCGCCGCAGCCGCGGCCGCTGACGTACAAGCTGCCCAACGGCTGGCGCGAGCTGCCGCCCACAAGCATGCGGGTGGTGAACGTCCGCGTGGGTGACGGGGACGCCGAGGCGGTCGTGACCGGCATGCCGTTCCCATCGTCGGCGCCGGAGATCGCCGACCCGCTGGCCAACGCCAACCGCTGGCTGGGCGAGAACGGCATGCCGCCGGTCGACCCGGACGCGCTGGGGGAGGTGACCGAGGAAATGAAGATCGCCGGCGCCGACGGCGTCTACTTTGAGATGCTCTCCGACGATCACGAGGACAACACGCTGGCCGCGATGGTCGAGCGGGGCCCGATGGTCTGGTTCTTCAAGCTCCGCGGCCCCGCCGCCACCGTCGGCGCCAACCGCGACGCGTTCCGCGCTTGGGTCGACAGCCTGCGATTCAACGTTCCTTAAGGAGGCCCTATGGCCACTGGCGAGATTGTCCGCGATGAGCCCGCCACGCAGGACCCCGCGCCCGCTCGGCCCCGCCCCGCCGCCCCGGCGAAGTCGTTCTGGATGACGCTGCTGGAGGGGCTGGCCTCGCTGCGGCTGACGGTCACGCTGTTCGCGATGCTGATCTTTCTGATCTTCATGGGCACGCTCGCCCAGAAGGACCAGGGCGTGTGGCAGGTGGTGGAGCAGACCTACTTCCGCGTGTGGTTCGCCCGGATCGACTTCCAGGCGTTCGCGCGGCTGATCGAGCTGTGGACCAAGACCCCCATCAACAACGTGCCGGGCGGGTTCTGGTTCCCGGGCGGCACGCTGCTCGGCATCCTGCTGGGGGTCAACCTGCTGGCCGCGCACTCGCTCCGGTTCCGCGTGGTCGCCCACGGCCCGCGGCTGCTGGCTGGCGTGGTGGTGACCGCCATCGGCGTCGGCCTGGGCGCGGCGTTGGTGCTGGCCGATCAGCGCGGCGCAGTGGAGGGCGTGTTCACCACCGGCGTGCAGAGCCTGCTGTGGCACGCGCTGCGTGCGTCGGTCGCGGGCGTGGCGCTGTTGTGCGGCTACCTGTTCGCGGTGAGCAAGAAGCCGGCCCTCGCGCCCGAGCGGGTGCTGGCCGCCGCGGTGGCGGTGGTCACCGGCGTCACGGCGGTCTGGCTCTACGCCAACCCGGCCGTGCAGCTCAACCCGTCCGGCCTGCGGATCCTGTGGCTCTTGGCGCTCTGCATGGCCGTGTCGCTGGTCTGCAACGCCGGCTGCCTGCTGCTGTTCAAGAAGCGGAGCGGCATCGTGCTGCTGCACGCGGGCGTGCTGCTGTTGATGGTCGGCGAGCTGATTGTCGGCCTGGCCGCCGACGAGGGGCAGATGACCATCACCGAGGGCGCCTCTTCCAATTACGCGGTCGACATCCGCACCTCCGAGCTGGCCGTGGTCGACTCGTCCAACCCGGCCGAGGACGTGGTGACCGTTGTGCCGCAGCGGTACCTGGCCGGCGACGAGGTGATCGCGGCCGAGGGGCTGCCCTTCAAGGTCAAACCGCTGGAGTTCCTGCCGAACTCGTTCCTGGTTCCCCCCAACGCCGGCACGGCGAACCCCTCGACCGAGGGCGCGGGCCTGTCGATCAGCGCGGCCCAGACCAAGCAGGTTGCCGGCGTAGACACCAAGCAGGGGATCGACATGCCGTCGGTCTACGCGGAGCTGCTCGACCCCGAAACGGACGAGTCGCTCGGCGTGTACCTGTTCTCGGCCTCGGTCGATCGCGACCAACGCGCGCTAAACCCGCAGCCGGTCGAGGTCGACGGCAAGACCTACAACGTCGCGCTCCGCTTCAAGCGGCAGTACAAGCCGTACAGCGTGGAGCTGGTCGACTTCCGGTTCGACAGGTTCATCGGCACCAGCACCGCCAAGAACTACTCGGCGGACGTGATCATCCACGACGCCGCGCGGAGCGTTGACCGCGAGGCGCACATCTCGATGAACAACCCGACCCGCCACGCGGGCGACACCCTCTACCAGTCGAGCTTCGACCCCGAGACCGAACAGACCACCGTCCTGCAGGTGGTGACCAACACCGGCCGGCTGATCCCGTACCTGTCGTGCGTGATGGTCGGGCTGGGGCTGTTCACCCACTTCGGGCAGACGCTGCTGCGGTTCTTCGACCGCCGCGAGCGCGAAGTCGCGAAGACCGACGCCGACACACCGGCGCCGCTTCGCGCAGGGGACGCGTGGACGTCGCCGCAGGTGGTCGTGCCGGTCGCCGCCGCGGTGCTCCTGGCCGGCTACGTGCTCAGCAAGGCCCGCACCGACGAGGCCGCGGTCGACGAGATGCCGGTCGGCCGGTTCGGCGCGCTGGCCATGGTCGACGGCGGCCGCGTCAAGCCCTACGACACCTACGCCCGCACGGTGCTGCAGCGGATCTCCAACCGCCAAGAGATCAACCTCAAGCCGCTCGACGAGGAGGACCGCCCCGCCTGCGCCGACGGACTGGACAAGGTCCCCGCGGAGAAGTGGATGCTGGACGTGATCTCCGGCCGCGAGGGCGCGGGCGACTACCGCGTGTTCCGCATCGACAACCTGGACCTCTTAGCCGCGCTCGGCCTGGAGCCCCGCACCGGCTCGTTCCGGTACAGCCTCAACGAAGTCCTCGAGCGCAAGGCGAAGTCCGCGGAGGGCGAAAGCGATGCGATCCAGACTCCCGAATTCAACCGGCAGGTCGACCTCGCCGCGGCCGTGCCGACGGAGGAGCGGAGCCTGTTCCAGTCCCGTGTGATCGCCCTGGCCGAGAACATCAGCCGATACCGCGTGATGGACGGCGCGTTCCGGTCGTTCGGGATCCTGGGCGTGGAGAGCTTCCCGGAGGGCTTCGCGCAGCAGGTCGCCGAGGCGGCGATGAGCCTCCGCCGCGCCGAGGCGCCGCTGCCGGTCCCGCCGCAGCGGGTCGAGGACACGTGGAAGACCGTCATCGACGCCGAGATCGAGTCGTTCCTCAGACAGCGGGAGGGCGCCAAGCCCAACCCGGCGGTGGTCGCGCTGCTCGGGGCGATCGACGCCTACCGCACGCAGGACCTGCGCGGCTTCTCGGAGAGCCTCGATACGCTCGAGACCCAGTACGCCAAGTACCAGAAGCAGCTTAACTCGCCCCTCAACGCCGAAGCGGTCGCGCAGCTCAAGCCGGCCGAGCGGCTCGACCTGGAGAAGGCCGGTTTCGAGCAATGGTTCAACCAGTTCAGCCCGTTCACGCTGGCGGCCGTGCTGTACGTGGTCGCGTTCTTGTGCGCCGTGTTCTCTTGGGTGGCCGCTCCGCGGGTGCTGGGCCGCACGGCGATGGCGATCGTCGCCGTGACGCTGGTGCTGCACACGTTCGCCATCGTCGGCCGGCTGTACATCTCCGGCCGGCCGCCGGTGACCAACCTCTACTCCTCGGCGGTGTTCATCGGCTGGGCGATGGTCGTGTTCGGCCTGATCATCGACGGCGTGTACCGCGTGGGCGTCGGCACGGCGCTCGGCGCCGCGGCCGGCTTCCTCACGATGCTGATCGCGTACTTCCTCGGCCAGGACGGCGACACCTTCACCGTCATGCAGGCGGTGCTCGACACGCAGTTCTGGCTCGCCACCCACGTGGTGTGCATCACGCTGGGTTACGGGGCGACCTTCATGGCCGGCGCGGTCGCGTTGGCGTACCTGGCCTACCGCAACCCGACGCTGTTCTGCGGCGTGCTGGCGGCGGCGGTGTTGGTGCTGATGCCGATCCTCGGCGTCGGCCTCGCCAACGGCAAGGGCGTCGCGATGCTCGCCACGGCGGCGGGGCTGGTCGTGTTCGCGGTGCTGTTCGCGGCCCGACCCCGCGACGCGGTCGACGGCACGGTCGAGCGGCTCCTGACCCGCATCACCTACGGCGTGCTCTGCTTCGCGTTGTTCTTCAGCTTCATCGGCACCGTGCTGGGCGGCCTGTGGGCCGACGACTCGTGGGGCCGCTTCTGGGGCTGGGACCCGAAGGAGAACGGCGCGATGATCATCGTGCTGTGGAACGCCCTGATCCTGCACGCCCGTTGGGGCGCGATGATCACGCCCCGCGGATTCGCCGCGCTGGCCGTGCTGGGCAACATCGTCACGACCTGGAGCTGGTTCGGCACCAACGAGCTGGGCGTCGGCCTGCACGCTTACGGCGGCGTAAGTGACGAGATGTCCCTCGGGCTGGGCATTATGACCACCGCGATCATCACACAGATCCCGCTGCTGCCGCTGGCGAGCCTGCCGCGGGACGCATGGCGGGTATGGGCGGGCGGCGGACGGCCCGCCTCGGCGTAGATTGGCGGGCGTCGCGGCGGGCTAACCGTCGGCGAGCCCGGCCAGCGCCGCGGTCGAGGCGTAGTCGCCCAGCGCGGTTGTGGCGCCGAGCCCCGTGACGCACCTGGCGCCGCACGCCGCGGCCAGCCGACCGGCTTCGTCTACCGGCATCCCCTTCAGCAGCCCGCACAGCAGGCCGCCCAGAAAGCTGTCGCCCGCGCCGGTGGTGTCGATCACTGCGCCGGGCGGGGGGACCGGGGGGACCTCGATCAGCTCGCCGCTCCGCGGGCTCAGCACCGCGCCCTCGGCGCCGAGCTTCACGCCGATCAGTCCTCTGGCGCCGGCGTCACGCAGCGCCGCCAGGATCCGCGCCGGGTCGTCCTCGCCGGTCTGGTGGCTCGCCTCGCTGAGGCTGGGCACGTACACGTCGAGCGACCGCAGCGTCGGCGCGAGCTCCGCGAGCGTGCCGCCGTCGCCGGCGGCGTCCAGCGCGGTCAGGCAGCCCAGGCGCTGCAGCCACGCCATCAACTCCGGCAGGTCGGCCAGCAGCCGCGGCAGCAGCGGGAAGTAGCCCAGCAGCACCGCCCGGCTGCTGGCGAACAGGTCTTGGTTGGCGGTAAACGCGGCGCGGTCCAGCCGCTTCGGGGCGCCGACCGCGTGGAGGAAGCTCCGCTCGCCGGCCGGGTCGATCAGCGCGACCGTGGTGCTGGTCGGCGCGTCGGGGTGGGTCATCAGGCGGCCGGGGTCCAGGCCCTCCGCCGCGTAGCGGGACCGCACCAGTCGGCCCCACTCGTCGTCGCCGACGTAGGTGAACGCCGCGGCCCGCATGCCGAGCCTGGCGAGCGTGACCCCCGCGTTCGAGACGATTCCGCCGGTCGCCAGCACGGGCGGCTCGGTCCGCACCAGCTGCCCCGCGCCGATCGGCCGGTCCAGCTCAACGGGGCGGACCAGCACGTCCAGCACGCAGGAGCCGCAAACGACGACATCGAGGGTCTTTTCCACCGCCCGCCTCCCGCCAGAGGTCCGAGGCCCGCCGCCGCCGACTAGATCGCCTCGGGGCCCCGCTCGCCGGTGCGGATGCGGACGCAGTCGTCCATCGGCAGCACAAAGATCTTCCCGTCGCCGATCTCGCCGTGCTCGCCGGTGCGGCCCCCCTTGAGGATCGCGCTGACGGTCGGCTCGACAAAGTCGTCGTTCACGGCGATCTGCAGCTGCACCTTGCGGAGCAGGTTCATCGAGACCTCCTTGCCGCGGTACAGCTCGGTCTGGCCCTTCTGCCGCCCAAAGCCCTGCACGTCCATGATGGTCAGCCGCACGACCTCCACCTCGGACAACGCCGCCTTAACGTCCTCCAATTTGGTGGGCTGGATGATCGCGATGATGAGTTTCATGTGCCGCAGGTGGAAGTCAGAAGGAAAGGAGCAGCGTCCGGGAAACCACGCAAACCCCCATCATAGTCCGACACCCCCCGGATGCGACAGGCCGGGCGCCGCCCCCGCGAACCAGCTCGCAGAGCCCTCTAACCAGCGCCCGTTAAGGACACCCCGGCTTGGGCAGGTTAGGCGGAAAACCCACCCAAGCCACTCGGGGCATCCTTCTGGATTGGTCTCGGCGGACGGCCGCCGGTGGGGCGCGGCGTCGGGACGCGGACGGGGATCGGCAGCGCTTCCGGCGCCGGCAGGAGGAGCCGCGCCGTTAGTCGGCGGATCCGCAGCAGGCCGTTCCGGAGGGCCCGCCGCGCGGAGGCGTGTAGAGATGGCATAGCCAGTCCGCCGCGGGGCTACCCGCGGCCAAAAAAATAGTCCCACCAACTCGGGCGAGCCAGGCGGACAACCCGCCCGAGTTGGTAGGGACACTCGGTTGGACTCTTGAATGTTTCAAGCACAAGGTTCCCAACCCGGGTGGGCCAGGCGGTAAACCCACCCGGGTTGGAAGTGAACCTCGTTCGGTTGCGCCGGCGTCCGGCCGGCCGCGTTGTCTGGTTGAGAGCCTCCAGCCCGGGCGAGCCAGGCGGACAACCCGCCCGAGCTGGAGGGACACTCGGTTGGTCTAGTCGAAAGGTTCCCGGCCCGGGTGAGCCAGGCGGATAACCCACCCGGGCCGGAAGTGAACCTTTACTGGCGGCGCCGACGCTGGGTCGGCTGCTCTGATCGGGGATTTGAGAGCCCTCAACTCGGACGGGCCAGGCGGATAACCCGCCCGAGTTGAAGGGACACTCGGTTGGTCGCGGTTGTGTTCTCGAAGCTCAAGGACCCCCTGCCCGGGCGAGCCAGGCGGAAAACCCGCCCGGGCTGGGGGTGAACCTTGTCTCGTGTGGCGGCTGTGTTGCTGTGCTCGCCGGTTGTGTTGCTAAAAGGTTCCCAACCCGGGCGGGCCAGGCGGTAAACCCGCCCGGGTTGGTGGTGAACCTTGTCTTATGTGGCGGCCGTGTTGCGGCGCTCCCCGGTTGTGTTGTTAAAAGGTTCCCAACCCGGGTGAGCCAGGCGGATAACCCACCCGGGTTGGTAATGAACCTTGTCTCGTGTGGCGGCTGCCGATGCGTGGCGCTCGCCGGTTGTGTTGTTAAAAGGTTCCCAACCCGGGTGAGCCAGGCGGATAACCCACCCGGGCTGGTAATGAACCTTGTTTCGTGTGGCGGCCGCCGAAGTGTGGCGTTCGCCAGGTGTGTTGTTAAAAGGTTCCCAACCCGGGTGAGCCAGGCGGATAACCCACCCGGGTTGGTAATGAACCTTGTCTCGTGTGGCGGCTGCCGATGCGTGGCGCTCGCCGGTTGTGTTGTTAAAAGGTTCCCAACCCGGGTGAGCCAGGCGGATAACCCACCCGGGCTGGTAATGAACCTTGTTTCGTGTGGCGGCCGCCGAAGTGTGGCGTTCGCCAGGTGTGTTGTTAAAAGGTTCCCAACCCGGGTGAGCCAGGCGGATAACCCACCCGGGTTGGTAATGAACCTTGTCTCGTGTGGCGGCTGCCGATGCGTGGCGCTCGCCGGTTGTGTTGTTAAAAGGTTCCCAACCCGGGTGAGCCAGGCGGATAACCCACCCGGGCTGGTAATGAACCTTGTCTCGTGTGGCGGCTGCCGATGCGTGGCGCTCGCCGGTTGTGTTGTTAAAAGGTTCCCAACCCGGGTGAGCCAGGCGGATAACCCACCCGGGTTGGTAGTGAACCTTGTCTCGTTGCCTGATCGGGTCAGGCGGGTATCAAATCGACTTGTCGATTCCGCTGGGTGTTGATGGTTTCAAGCAAACGTTTGGTCCGACTCGCCCTAGTGGGTCGAGTAGGCCTGCATGCCGTGCTCGCTGATGTCCAGACCCTTCTGCTCGTCCTCGGCGGACACTCGCAGCAGGCCAGCGGCCTTGAGGGCGACAAACAGGGCCAGCATCGTCACGAACGACCAGCCGCAGATGGCCAGCGTGCCGATCAGCTGCGTGGCGAAGCTCGTGGTGCCGTCCTCCAGGTAGCCGTTCGGCAGGATGCCGATAGCCATGCAGCCCCAGATGCCGCACAGGCCGTGCACCGGCCAGGCGCCAACCGGGTCGTCGATCTTAAGCTTGTCGAGCAGCATCACACCGGCGATCACCAGCACACCGGCCACCACGCCGACGATGATCGACTGCCAGTCGCTCATGCAGTCGCAGCAGGCGGTGATGCCGACCAGGCCGCCGAGGATGCCGTTGAGGCCCATCGACAGGTCGGGCTTGCCGAACATGATCCAGCTGATCAGCGTGGCGGTGATGCCGCCGGCGCCGGCCGCCAGGGTGGTGGTCAGGGCACAGTGCAGCATGCCGTCCATGTCGCCGGTTCCCTGGAACGCGAGCATCGAGCCCGGGTTAAAGCCGTACCAGCCGAACCACAGGATGAACACGCCCAGGCCGGCCAGCGTGATGTTGTGGCCGGGGATAGGGACCGACTTGCCGTCGACGTAGCGGCCGATCCGCGGGCCGAGGATCATGGCGCCAGCCAGGCCGGCGAAGCCGCCCACGCCGTGCACCACCGCCGAACCGGCGAAGTCCTGGAAGCCACGCTCGGCGAGCCAGCCGCCGCCCCACTTCCACATGCCGCTGATCGGGTAGATCAGGCCGGTGAGGATAGCGCTGTAGATCAGGTAGCCGCTCACCTTCATGCGGCCGGCCACGGCGCCAGACACGATCGTCGCGGCGGTGGCGGCGAACACGGCCTGGAACAGCCAGTCAACCTCCGGGCTGAACGTGCGGTCGGAGGCCGAATCGTAGCCTTCCAGACCGAACCCGCCGAAGGCGAAGAACTTGCTCTCGAAACCCTCAACACCGTAGGCGCCGGGGTACATGATCCCGAACCCGATGATGAAGAACAGCAGCACGCCGACGCAGATGTCCATCGAGTTCTTGAACAGGATGTTCACCGCGTTCTTAGAGCTGTTGAAGCCCGCCTCGACCATCGCGAAGCCGGCCTGCATCAGGAACACCAGCACGGCGCAGATGAACAGCACCGCGTTGTCGAGGGCGTATCCGACGCCCAGGTCGGCTTCCTCTGCCTCTTCCTCAGCCGCTTCCGCAGTTTCTTCGGCCTCGTCGGCGGTCACCTCAGCTTCTTCAGCGGCCACTTCGGCCTCGCCCTCTTCCTGCGCGAACGCGGCAGGCGTGGCGGTCAGCGTGACGGCGAAGCCCAGCAGCAACAGCGCTGCGAGACTACGCCAAGAAAAGTCGGTAGTCATGAATCAGATGTCCTCGAATTGAAATGAGCGGTCAGAAGGATTTTTCGATACGGGCCAGGGCCGCAACTCGGTTTTCCACCTACGTCCCTGACCCGCCTGGCCCACTAGGGCACAAAGCGGATAGCTAGCTATGTCGCGTCAGCTCAGCAACGAGTGTGCCAGTAGCGCCGATTTCTTGACCGCCATTGCCGTAAGTGGCTTGCGGTAGGTGATTTAATAAAATTGAGATCCCTCCTGCCGGGGGGCTGGATCCGCCATGACCTCCTGGGCCCGCCGACTTTGCGCGCAGGCCGAGCATGGTTGTTAAGCACTGGTAAGCCGACGCTTTGGGTCGATGGTCGGCCCCGACCCGCGCAGCGTGCTGAGCCCGTCTGCCGCTGGGTGTTTGGCCACGGTTCCGCTTGCTTCCGCTCGCACCACGGTTGGCGTTGATGAGGTGGCCGGTGGGAGGTGGCACGGAAGAGGCGGCTCTGGCGCTTACGCCCGGCTAGGAGCCAATCGGCCAAGAGCTTCGCAGATGATGCAGACGGCCGCTGCCAGGCGACAGCCTTTCTGTCGGCGTCGCCGGTTTGTGGATGAAACCGGCCACCCCGCGCGGTCCAATGAAGGGTTGCCAGATTGGCCATCCATCCAGCGGGCGCCCGATCACTGCGTGGTGCGTTCAGCCCGTCGCGGTGGTGTGGCGACGGCGACGCCGCCGACGTGTCCGATCCGCACGGACAGAATCGGACAAAACCCCTGCCGCCCTGTTCCCTGGAGGATGTCGCAATGGCTTAGTTCAAAACCACTTACGAGGGAACTGGGCAGAAGTATGCCCCGAGTTTTGTCCCCTCCGCGCGTGTTCTTGGACAAAACGTTTCGGACAAAACCCTGCCGGGAGCCGCGACGTCGCCAGCCGGCGGCGTGACCTGCCGGATCGATGAGCAGTGGGCGCCGCCTACGATTGGACATCGGCGACAAAAAAGACCCCCGGGCGGCGTACGCCCGGGGGTCGTGAGGGGTCAGGATGTCGGGGGTGTCGGTCTGGGTTGGTCGGTCGCAATCAGTACGTCAGGATGCAGTCGACCCCGAAGGTCGTTTGATGGTCCGACCCGTCGGCGTAGCCGCCGTCGGTTGGGGTCCAGTCGTAGCGTATCTCGGGCCGGACAATCAGGTTCGAGGTCGGTCGGTAGTTCAGTCCGTAGGTCGTCTCGTAGTAGGAAACTCCGTCGCTCTTCCACCATTCCAGGCGGGTCCCCAGCGCCAGGCAGTCGTTCACGTTGTAAAACAGGTACTGGTTGAGGCCCACCTGATCGTCGTTCGTGCCGCCGCCACTCTGGTCGACATAGTCGACGTAGTCGCTCTGCAGCACGTAATTCAGGCTGTCGGTCAGGGTGAAGTCGAAAACCACGCTGTGCGAGTAGCCGCTGCCGCCGGACGAGCGGGCGCCGAAGTTGCCGATCGTCGAGATGTAGGTCACCGTGACCCCGTCGACGATGTCGCCGCTGAAGCCGCCCAGGTAGTTGCTGCCGCCGTCGGTCTGGTCGAAGCCGGTGTCCCAGCCCGCGGTCCAGCCGCCGTACAGCGTCACGCCGTCCAGCCCGCTGTACGTGGCGAGCACGCCGGTGTGGGTGAACGGCTCGCTGTTGAACATCGTGAGGGCGTGGCTGTAGAAGAAGTTGTCCGGGGCGGTCACGACCTCGTAGCCAACCAGCGTGAAGAAGTGGCCAGCGATAAGGGACCAGTCGCCGAAGGCGACCTCGCCGTACAGCTGCGGCATCGCCCAGCCGTAGTCGCCGTGATCGAGCGACGCGTCCCAGCTGCCGAAGTAGCGGGTCCCGGCCCCCGGGTTGCCGAACGCCTGGGTCTTCTGCGCGTCGGTGCCGTACATGACATCGAAGCGGAAGCCGAAGTCCAGCCCGCACGAGCCGTCGGCCACCCGCTCGAAGTAGAGCCACTGCTGCTGCAGGTTCAGCCGGTGCGGCACATCGTTGAACGAGAGCAGCTGGTTGCCCGCCCCAGGCCGCGAGAGCGGCGTGAAGTCGCTGTGGTAGCCGAGCTGGGTCCATCCGCCGACCTCCATCCAGGGGTCGCAGCCGCACAGCGTCTGGCTGAGCGACCACGGCTCGTCGGAGCAGCCGTGGCGGCTGTGCGGGCAGCAGGCGGCGTAGTCGTCGCACAGCGGGGCGAACGACGGGGCCGGCTCGGCCACGGGTGTCAGCGGCGCCGCAGGGGCCGCCGGGGCGGTTGGGGGCGCTGGGGTCGGGGTGGGGAGTGCGTCGCTCGGCGACGACTCGTCCGAGTAGTAGTGCTCGTAGTGGAACGACGACGGCCGCACGGACCGCGGCTGCGCGATCTCGTTGGCTACCGCCCCGGCGCCCGACAGGGCGATCAGGCCGGTTGTCACCACGGCGCGCGGCGATGGGAGGGAGGGCATGGCAGGCGGACTCGGAAGGGAGGAAACGGGGGGCGGCCAGCGGCCCCGGCCCGGCGGGACGCTAGCTGGGGGAGAGTATCGGAAGAGCGGACGCGGCCCATCGCCCCCGGTCCGAGAAGAATGGCCAGATTGGGCCGCCGCGCGTCCGCTAGCGACGCGCAGCGAAGCCGTTCGGGCGGGAAAGACAGCGGCGGTCGCGCCCGTGCGGCCGGTTGGCGCGGTCGTGAGGCGGGCTGGCGCTACGCGCCTGCGCTCATCACGTCGGCGAACAGGGCCTCGACGAACTCGTCCGGAACGAACGGCGCCAGGTCCTCGTGCTTCTCGCCAACGCCGATGTACTTCACCGGCAGCCCGAGCTGCTGGCGGATCGCGACGACCACGCCCCCCTTGGCGGTGCCGTCGAGTTTGGCGAGCACCAGGCCGGTGCAGCCGGCGGCCTCGGCGAAGCTGTTGGCCTGGCTGATGCCGTTCTGGCCGGTGGTGGCGTCGAGCACGAGGAGCGTTTCGTGCGGCGCGCCGGGGACCGGCTTGCCGATCGACTGGCGGATCTTGGTGAGCTCGTCCATCAGGTTGCGCTGCGTCTGCAGGCGGCCGGCCGTGTCGACGATGCAGACGTCGATGCCCTCCTTGGCGGCCTGCTCCGCGGCGCGGTACGCCACGCTCGCCGGGTGGCTCTGGGGCTCGCCGGTGACGATCTGGGCGCCGAGCCGGTCGGCCCAGATGGTGAGCTGTTCGACGGCGGCCGCGCGGAACGTGTCGCCGGCGCCGAGGATCACGCTCTTGCCCTGGCTCTTGAACAGGTGCGTCAGCTTGGCGATGGAGGTGGTCTTGCCGGCGCCGTTCACGCCGCACACCATCACCACGGTCGGGCCGCTGTCGGCGAAGTCGATGGGCGACTCGGGCTGCGCCATCAGCTCCTTCAGCTTGACCTTGAGCGCCGCCACCAGGTCCTCGCGGTGCACCACGCGGGCGCGGAACTGCTTGGCGATCTCGTCGACCAGGGCCTCGACGGAGTCGTAGCCCATGTCGGTCTTGAACAGTATGGCGCGGATCTCTTCGAGGAAGTCGTCGTCGACCAGCCGGCCCTCGCTCTTGAAGAGGTCCCGGATGTCGGTCTTCAGGAGGTCGCCGGTCTTCTTGAGTCCCTTCTTGAAGCGGTCGAATAGAGCCATGAGGAGCGTAGTTTGGTGCGTGGGGTTGGGGTGGGTGGCTGGTCGGCGCCGCGTCTTGCGGCTACTTCTTCAGCTTGTCGAGGATGCCGTTGACGAACTGGGCCGAGTTCTCGCTGCCGAACCGCTTTGCCAGCTCCACCGACTCGTTGATCGCGACCTTGAAGGGGGTGTCGCCGTAGAGGATCTCGAACGCGCCCAGCCGCAGCACGTTGCGATCGGTGGCGGCCATCCGGCCGATCGACCAGTTCTGGGCGATCCGCTCGATCTCCTGGTCGATCTCGCCCAGGTTGCGGCGGACGCCCAGGATCAGCGTCCGGGCGAACTCCTCCGCCTCGGGGTTGTTGAGCCGGCCGTGGATGAATTCGGTCAGCTCAGCGACCGACGCGCGCGAGTTGTGCTCGTCCTCGAACAGGATCTGGAGAGCGACCTCGCGGCTGCGGCTGCGGACGGACATAGGGGCGGGCGTGGGGACGGGGGGCTGAGGCGGCGCGCCGGTGGGGCGGGCAATCCCCTATTATCGCGTCGGGAGGGCCGCCAGCAAGCCGGCCATGTGGAGGGCCGCCTCGGCGCACTCCGCCCCCTTGTTCCCTACGTTCCCGCCGGCTCGCTGGATCGCCTGCTCGAGCGTCTCGCAGGTCAGCACGCCGAACAGCACCGGCAGGCTGTGCTCGATGCCGATCCGCATCAGCCCGTCGGTCACGCCGGCGTTGATCCAGTGGTCGTGGACGGTGTCGCCCTTGATGACGGCGCCCAGCGTGAGGATGCCCGCGTAGCGGCAGGTGTCGGCCAGCCGCTGGGTGACCACCGGGATCTCCCAGGCGCCGGGCACCCACGCCACGTCGACGGCGTCGTCGGCCACGCCCCGCTCGGCGAAGGTCGCCAGGGCACCGTCCAGCAGCTTCTGGGTGATCGACTTGTTCCACTCCGCCACGATGATGGCGAAGCGGGCGTTCTCGGGGGCGTCCGCTGGGGAAATAACGTTAGGCATCGTGCAAGTGGGGAAAGTGGAAAGGCGAAAGGCGGCGTCGGACCGGAGGCCGCCGCTAAGGGCTTCCCCTTTCCGCTTCCGCCTTCCCCATTCTGGCTAGGCTTCCTTCATGCTCATCAGGAACTCGGCGTTGCTGCCGGTCTTGAGGAGCCGCTTGGTGAGCATGTCCATCGCGTCGGCGGGCGCCAGCTCGTTGAGGACCCGACGCAGCAGGCAGACGCGGCGGTACTCTTCGGGGTCCATCAGCATCTCCTCGCGGCGGGTGCCGGAGCGGTTGATGTCGATGGCGGGCCAGATCCGCTTGTCGACCAGCGCGCGGTCGAGCATGATCTCCTGGTTGCCCGTGCCCTTGAACTCCTCGAAGATCACCTCGTCCATGCGGCTGCCGGTGTCGACCAGCGCGGTGGCCACGATCGTCAGCGAGCCCCCCTCCTCCACCTTGCGGGCGGAGCCGAAGAACCGCTTGGGGCGTTGCATGGCGTTGGCGTCGATGCCGCCTGAGAGGACCTTGCCGCTGGACGGGCACTCGGAGTTCCACGCCCGGGCCAGGCGGGTGATGCTGTCCAGGAAAATCACGACGTCCTTGCCGTATTCGACCATCCGCTTGGCCTTCTCGATGACCATCTCGCTCACCTGCACGTGGCGGGCGGCTGGTTCGTCGAAGGTGCTGCTGATGACCTCGCAGTTAGCGCCCTTCACCTCCCGCTCCATGTCCGTGACCTCCTCGGGCCGCTCGTCGATGAGCAGCATGATCACGTAGGCGTCGGGGTAGTTGGTGAGGACGGCGCGGGCCATCTTCTGCATCAGGATCGTCTTGCCGGCGCGGGGCGGGCTGACGATCAGGCCACGCTGGCCGAAGCCGATCGGCACGATCATGTCGACCACCCGCATGTCCACCTCCTCGGGGGTGGTCTCCATGCGGATCCGCTCGTCCGGGTGGCACGCGGTGAGGTCGTCGAACGAGACCTTCCGCGACAGCAGGTTGGGGTCCTGGTCGTTGATGGTCTCGACCCGCAGCAGCGCGAAGTAACGCTCGTTCTCTTTCGGCGGGCGGATGGCGCCGGCCACCGTGTTGCCGTTGCGGAGGTTGAAGCGGCGGATCTGGCTCGGCGACACGTAGATGTCGTCCGGGCAGGAGAGGTAGTGGTAGTCGGGGCTGCGGAGGAAGCCGAACCCGTCCGGCAGGATCTCCAGGGTGCCCTCGCCGAACATCAGGCCGTTCAGCCGCACGCGCGACTTGAGGATCTTGAAGATCAGCTCCTGCTTCTTCAGGCCCGCGCAGTCCTCGATGCCCTCGGCCTTGGCCACCTCGAGGAGGGCCGGCATGGTCTGCTTCTGCAGCTCGGCCACGTGGATGTTGCTGTCGAGCTCCTTGGCCTTGCCCAGGGCCGGGCCGGCGCGGCGGACCCGCTCGGCGGCCTTGTCGAGCTCTTCGGCCAGGGAGAGGGGCTCTTCGCGGTCGAGGCGGCGGAGCAGTTCCTGGTCGATGTAACGGCTGTTGTCGCTGCCTCCGCTGGTGGTGCGGTGGGGGCGGCGGTGGTGGGGCGGGCGCACGCCGTTACGCGGCCCGCGATTGCTGGCGTCAGCCATGATCGAGTTTTTCACTCCTGAATAGGAAGAGTGGAGGGGGCCGGCGTGTGAGACCGCCGGCCGGTAGGTGGGGGGAGGGTCAGGGGAGTCTGAGCTGCTTGTCGCCCGCCGCCAGGCCAGAATAGGCCCGTCCGATCAGTTCGCTCAGGTCGCCACTGATAGGCCTAGTATGACAAAAATGGTCGCGTTGGGGATGTTAATTTTGGGGATTGTCCCAAAGGAAGTGTGTATCCGAGCTGCGGATTAGCGAAGGCGCCGCTAGCCGCTGACGCGCGGGGCGACCTCATTGCACCAGAAGGCCTCTACGCTGCGGCGGAGGGACTCTAGGTCCCCGTCGTTGTCGATGACGTGGTCAGCGCGCAGCCGCTTCTCTGCTATCGGCAGCTGCGCCGCTTCCCGTTGAGCCAACTCGCCGGAGCCCCATCCCCGCTGGGCCGCCCGGGCCCGCCGCTGGTCGGGGTCGGAATCGACAAACAGGACCAGGTCGCAGTCGGCGGCCCAACCGGCCTCGATCAGCAGCGGGATGTCGAGCACCGCCACGGACCCGCCGGACGCGGCGTGGTCTGCAATCGCCTGCTTCAGCTTTGCACGGACGCGGGGGTGCACGAGTTGTTCCAGGAACCGGCGTTCGTCGGCCGCGTCGGGCGAGTCGCCGAACACCCGCTTGGCTACCTGCCGGCGGTCGAGAGCCCCGTCCGCGTCGAGGATTCCAGGCCCCCAGCGCTCGGACAGCTGGGCGAGCACGCCCGGCTCGGCGAGCGCCTGGTGAGCGAACCGGTCGGCGTCCAGCACCACTGCGCCCTCCTCCGCCAGCAACTGGGCGACGGTCGATTTGCCGCTGGCGATGCCGCCGATGAGGCCAATAGTGAGCAAGGCAGTCTTCTGGGGTCTACAGGCGACCAATAAACGCAGAGCCAACGAGGCAGGCGATCCCTGCGCCGGCGATGAAGCCCGTCAAGGCTGCCGCCCGATCGCTAGGCGGCAGCTTACTCCATCGGGTCAGGGCAATGAAGCTTGCCACCGCGCCGACCACTGCAAAGCAGACGACGGCAACTCCGAGCGACTCTCCGGCTCCATCCCTTTGAGGAGGTCCGGCAATTAACAGGCACAGGATCAGAATACTGGCGGTCGACGCAACCCCACCCAGCCAGGCCAACGCACGCACGCTGGGTGAGACCGCCGTCGCGACCCCTTCAGGGGGTTCTGACTGAGGCGATCGGTAGGGGTTCTCATCGGCAGGCATCGTTCTTACCCGCGGAGGCGCCGCTATCCCACCAGCGCGCTCTCGATGGCAAGCCCGGGCCCGAAGCCCAGCATCACGGTGGGGCCGGCACCGTGGCTCTGCAGCAGCTCCTTGAGCACGAACAGCACCGTCGGCGACGACATGTTGCCGTATTTGCTGAGCGTCGCCCGCGACGCTGAGAGCGCGCTCGGCGGGAGCTTGAGGGCCGACTCGCAGGCCTCGAGGATCTTGGGCCCCCCCGGGTGGACCGCCCAGTTTTGCACGTCGGCGACCGTCAGGTCGTGGCGGGCGAGCCACTCGTCCATGCGGGGCGGAAGCGTCTGGTCGATCAGGCCGGGGACCTCCGGCGAGAGGGTCATTTCAAAGCCGTGGTCGCCGATGTTCCAGGTCATCGCGTCGGCGGAGTTGTCCGCGACGTGCGACCAGTTGTCCCGGATCGGGAGCCCGCCGCCGGAAGCGGCATCGGCGCCGCGGACCACCAGAGCGGCCGCACCGTCGGCGAACAGCGAATTCGACACAATCCGCTGCGGCGTCCAGTCGTACTGGTAGTGCAGGCTGCAGAGCTCCACCGCCACCAGCAGCACGGTGGCGGACGGGTCGGCTTCCGCCAGCGAACGCGCCACGCGGAGGCCGTTGAGCGCCCCGTGGCAGCCCATGAATCCAACGTGCGTCCGCCCCACCCCCGCGGCCAGCGGCAGGCCTTGGATGAGCGAGATGTCGAAGCCCGGCGCGTAGAAGCCGCTGCACGAGACCGTGACGAGCTGGGTGACCTGTTCGGCGGCAACGCCGGCGTCGGCCAGGGCGTCGGCGGCGGCCCGATGGGCTAGCACGCTGGCGTTCGCGCGGTAGGACTCCATCCGGTCGGCAGTCGACGGGCCGTTGGGGTTCTGTTCGCTGGCGGGGTCGTAATATGACTGTCGCACCGGCTCGCCAACCTCGGACGAGGCCTCTAGCAGGACGCTGTGGCGGGACATGATGCCGGCGTTCTGGTAGACGCGCTCGGCAAAGTTCCGCTGGCCATTGGTGGCACGCGAGGTGGCGAGCGCGTGCTGTGTGGCGTCCGCTTGCGTGACCCAGTGTTCGGGCAGGGCCAGCCCGATCCCGTCTATCGATGCGCCCATCCGGCGATCTCCTTGTGGCGCTCCGCTGGGGAGCTGATTCGTTGCGCTGCGCGAACGCCGAGAGAAGGCCAACGCTCTACCAGACGCATGGCCAGACGGGTGAGTCGAGGTCGTCTAAGCAGCCAGGCTAGGCGTGAGCAGGCCCGCTGACGCGACCGCACGGCCCTAGTGTAGGTCGATTGCCACTGCGAGGCTATCCTCGGAGACCACTGGTCGATGGCCTGGTCGGCAATCCGGCCTGCCAGCAGGCTCCCCTCCAGGGCGGCGGCCATGCCCTCCCCGGTGAAGGGCTCGACGTAGCCGGCGGCGTCGCCCACCAGCAGCAGCCGGTGGGACGCCACCCTGCCGCATCGCTGGGAAAGCGGCCGGGTGCCTCGCCAGGACGCTTGATCGAGGGCCTCTTCGGGGGCGACCCCAGCCTGTTTGAGGATGCCGGCGATGACCTTGGCCGGTTTCGCGCCATCGGTGAGCGCTCGGCGATCAATCGCCGCGGCCACGCTAATGCGCCCTTCTTCGCAGAGGGAAAAGCCGACGTAGCCGTCACGTCCTACCACCATCTGCAACGCATCGGCGGGGCGCAGTTTACGCAGTGCTGAAGCGGGCAGCACGGCGCCCAGGCCGATCCGCGAGTTGTTGGACACCTGCGGCTGCATCTCCCGCAGGTCGGTCAGCGACGGGCGGCCGAGGCCATCGCATGCCAGCACGACACGGGCGTGGACGGTCGTGGCGTTAGGGTCGTGCGGGGATCCCAGCCGCACGGTGCGACTGTCACTGTTGCTTGCCGGATGAACCTGAGCCGGCGTGCCGTCCACAAACCGGACCCCCGCGCCCACAGCCGCGTCGACCAACAACTGGTCGATAGTCTGGCGTGTGACGGCCAGGCCTTGGGGGACCGGCATCACGAGGCTGCGGCCGCCGGCGTGCAGCTGCATCCGCTCGTAAGAAGCGGCGCCCGCTTTCTCGAGCAGGCGGCCGAGCCCGAGTTGCTGAAACACGTCAATTGCCCGCGCGTTCAGGCACCCGCCGCAGACCTTGCCACGTGGGAACGGCTTGGCTTCGACCAGCAGCACGCGGCGCCCCCGCTGGGCGAGCTGGTAGCTAGCCGCCGCTCCGGCAAGGCCCGCGCCGATGACGACCGCGTCCCAGACGCCTTGAAGGTCACGATCGGCAAGCGGGGGGCGGGTGGTCACGTGGGTCGCCAAGTCATTAGGTAACGTTGGGGCCAGTGTCGCTGGTAGGCCGCACCGTCGAGCCCGGCCTGCGCGGCCAGGCCGAGCGCCTCGTCGGGGCGGAAGGCGCCCTCGACCGACACCGGCCCGTCGTTGTGAACCACCGGGCAACGCGAAAGCAGCCGGCAGCCGGTCCAGGCCAGCCAGTAGCCGGCTCGCGAGCGGACCAGGTCGTCTACCATGACGGCGGAAGTGCACGCCGCCGCCATGCGGCGGAGCAGCGTGACCGCTTCGCTGTCGGTGAGGTGGTGCAGGAAGAGCGTGCAGAGCACGACGTCGTAGCTCTTGGGGAAAGCGGCGCCGATGGCGTCGTGCTGGTAGAAGGTCGCGGGACTGTCGATCCGCTCGGCGAAGTCGCGTGCTTGGCTGATCGCCTGCGGGCTGATGTCACACCCTTCCACCGTCAGCCGAACGCCGCCGCGTAGCGGACGCGCTGCCAGCGTGCGGGCCAGATCGCCACTGCCGCAGGCCACGTCCAACACGCTGAGGCTGCTCACGCCGCGGTGGTTGGCTACCCGGGCCAACGCCCGCCTCAGGAAACGAGATGTCTGGCTCCAGGCGTTGATGCGCCGCAGCCCCGCGTGCGCCGCGGTGTGAAGGTCTTCGTCGATCGACGGGTCATCAAGCCACTCGGGCGAAAGCACTCGCTGCATGTTGGGGTCTTGGCGCCTTGCTGTGGTTCACGGTGCGAACCTCCACTGTCAGCGACCGGCGTGGAGGAGTCAAGCTGATGGCGGCGGTCAGCACTCGGCCCAGTTGTCGCCGGTTGCAAGGTCGACCCGCAGCGGCACACGCAGGCTCATCACCCCCTCCATCTCCTCGCGGACGAGGGCCGAAAGCCGGTCGAGCTCGGTTTCGGGGGCGTCGAACACCAGTTCGTCGTGGATCTGGAGGATCAGTTTGGATTTTAGGTTCTCGGACTTCATCCGCCGGTAGACCGCCAGCATGGCCAGCTTGATCAGGTCGGCCGCGGTGCCCTGAATCACTGTATTCACGGCGGTCCGTTCGGGCAGGTTGAGCTGCAGCGGCGCGGGGCGGTCGTCGAACAGCTGGCCCTTGGGCGGTTCGAACTTACGCACGCCGGAGATCGCCCGGCGGCGTCCGAGCAGCGTTTCGACGTGGCCCTGCTCGCGGCAGGCGTCGAGCGTCTGGTGCATGAACTCGCCCACGCCCGGGTACCGGGCGAAGTACTCGTTGATGAAGCGGGCGGCCTCGTCTTTGGGTATGCCGAGCGACTTGGCGAGCCCGAAAGCGCTCTGCCCGTAGATGATGCCGAAGTTGACCGCCTTGGCGCCGCGGCGCATCTCACTGGTGACGTCATCTAGGTCAACGCCATTCACCTGGCTGGCGACCAGGGTGTGGATGTCCTGGTCCTCGCGGAACGCGCGGCAGAGGGTCTCGTCCTCGGTGAAGTGGGCCAGCACCCGCAACTCGATCTGCGAGTAGTCCGCGGTGAGCAGCTTCCAGCCGGGCTCGCCGGCGGTAAACGCTGAACGGATCTCCCGGCCCTCGGCCGTGCGGATCGGGATGTTCTGCAGGTTGGGGTCGGAGCAGCTCAGGCGACCCGTCGCCGCCACGACCTGATTGAATGAGCAGTGAACGCGGCCCGTTTCGGGGTGGATCAGCTCCGGCAGCGCGTCGACGTACGTGCCCTTGAGCTTGGCGTACTGGCGGTGCTCGACGATTAGCCTTGGCAGCGGGTGCTGCTCGGCCAGCTGCTCCAGCACGCTGGCGTCGGTGCTGGGGCCGGTCTTGGTTTTCTTGATCACCGGCAGACGCTGCTCCTGGAACAGCACCTCCGCCAGTTGTTTTGGCGACGCGATGTTGAACGGGTGGCCGGCGATCTCCTCGATCTCCTCGGCCAGCTCCTGCAGCCGCTCGGCAAACCGCTCGCTCAGCTCGCCCAGGCGGTCGCGGTCGACGCGGACGCCGTTCCACTCCATTTCGGCCAACACCTCAATCAGCGGCGCTTCGACATCGTCATTGAGCGTGGTGAGCTCCGCGTGGTCGAGTCGGTCCTCGAGGATCGGCTGCAGCCGCAGGGGGACGTCGGCGTCCTCGGCGGCGTAGTAACCGACCTTCGCGACCGGCGCCTCGTCCATCCGCTTCTGATTCTTGCCCTTGCCGATCAGCTCGTCGATCTTGACCGTGGTGTGGTTCAGGTACCGTTTGGCGAGGTAGTCCAGGTTGTGGGTCCGCTCGCCGGCGTCGAGCAGGTAGCTGGCGACCATCGTGTCGAAGCGGATGCCGGCCAGGTTGACGCCTGCTCCCCGCAGCACCACGGCGTCGTACTTCAGATTCTGGCCTACCTTTGCCACATCTGGGTTTTCTATCACCGGGCGCAGCAGGTCGAGGGCGGCTTGCTCGTCGAGCACGGTGTCGCCTGCGGGCCCACGGACGGGCACGTACCAGGCCCGGCCGGGCTTGGTGGCGAGGCTCACGCCAACCAGCTGGGCCTGACGCGGGTTGATGGCGGTGGTCTCGGTGTCGATCGACAGCCACTCCGCCTGGCTTAGCTCCGGCACGATGGCCTGCAGCTCTTCCAGCGAGGCGATTGTCTGGTAGTCGCCCTCCCAATCGGATTGAGGCGGCTCATCGCCGCCGTCGAGCTCGGCGATCCGCTCCGCGAGGCTCCGGAAGCCAAAGTCTGCGAAAAGCTCGGCCAGCTTTTCCTGGTTGCGGCCGCCCACCTGGGTCGACGGCCAGTCCACCTCGATCGGAACATTGCTGTCCAGCCTGACCAGGTCTCGCGAGAGCAATGCCTGATCGCGGAAGTTGCGGAGGTTCTCCTGGGTCTTCTTGCCGCGGGCCTGCTCGGGCTTGTTGAGGATGTCCTCCAGCGAGCCGAGATCGGTTAGCAGCGTGCTGGCAGTCTTGGGACCAATCAGCGGGACTCCGGGCACATTGTCGACCTTGTCCCCCACCAACGCTTGGAAGTCGACCACCTGCTCCGGCGTGATGGCCCAGTCGCCAAACAAAGCGGTGGCGTCGTACACCTGGTCCTTGCGGATGTTGTAGACCGACACGTGCTTGGTAATCAGCTGCCGGCAGTCCTTGTCGCCGGTCACCAGGTAGCAGCGGGTCTGCTGCTGGTCGCACTGCCTGGCGAGGGTAGCGAGGATGTCGTCCGCCTCGTAGTTGGGGACGCTCATCACGGGGATCCCGAGCGCCGTGACGATCTCCTGGATCTTGGGGAGCTGCGCGCGCAGCTCGTCGGGCATGGCGCCCCGATCCGCCTTGTAGCCCTCGTATAGGCTGTGGCGGAAGGTGTCGCCTGGGGCGTCGAACGCGCAGATCAGCGAGGTGGGCCGCTTTTCCTGCAACAAAAAGAGCAGGTCCCGCGTAAAACCATAGACGGCGTTGACCGGTTCACCCCGTGGGCTGGTCATCTCCGGGATGGCGTGGAACACCTGGAAGATCAGCGAGTGCGCGTCGACGACGTAGACCGTCCAGTCGGGGCCGGGGAGCGTCGTGGTGGTCCCGTCGGCAGTTGGTTCCGCCGTTGCGGGCGCGTCGGAAGCGGGAAGAATCTCGTCGTTCGCCATCGAAGAGCTTAATCGAGTCGCGGTGGCGGGGCGGTCACGGGTCTGTGGTGTCAGCGGGGCGAATGGCTGCATCGCAGCCGGTCGAGTCGCGGCCCACCGCAGTCGTGTGTCGCAGTCGCGCGGGAAGTAGCGGTGGGCCACGGGCCCCAGATCCGGCTGTGCCGGTTATATCCCGTTCGTTGACAGGCGCTAAGCCTCTAATTATTTTGCACTTATGCCAAATCGGGCAGGTTGTTCCGTGGGCGGGCCCCGAGTGGTTCCCGGCCGCCAAGGCTCGGCCTGTTCACCTACGCACCGGAACAAACTCCGCAGACGACCCGTCTTCTCACTGCGGGCAGCAAGACCCGTTGCCCGCCGAAACGCGTCCTAAGAGGTAGATGCATGGCTGCTCGCCAAGATCAAACACTGCAGATTATCACCATCATCTTGGCCGGTGTGGCCGTGATCTTCTTCGCGCTGACGGTGTGGATGTGGTCGAAGCTCGACACCTACGCGCAGGAGACCGAAGCCGCCACCACCAAAGAACGCGAGACGCGCAACGCGCTGACGACCAAGCAGAACGAGGTCGACGCCTACAAGGAGATGATGGGGTACAAGCAGGCCGACACGCTGCAGGATATCCAGGCTCAGTTCGAGAAGGACATGGCCAGCTTTGGCGCCACGTTCGCTGAGACCGACCAGAAGTACCGGGTGATCCTCGAACGCCTCGATGCGGAAATCGACAACAGCGCCGAGCAGGAGAGTCAGGCGAAGCGTCGGCTGGAAGAAGCCGAGCGGGAGTACGCGGCCTCGCTGTCGCAGAAGGACCAGCAGATCGCCGAGTACAAGAAGAGCGTCGACGCGGAAGCCGCCGAGACCGCCAAGCTGCGGCAGGAGGCTCAGGCCGCCCGCGCCGAGTTCAAGAAGACCGTCGACGAGCTGGAGCAGACGCTGGCCAACAGCCGCGCGGCGTACACCAAGCAGCTCGATGAGACCAAGAACCAGCTGGCCTCCACGCAGGAGACGCTACAGAACAAAGACAACAGCCTTCAGAAGCTGATGAAGGAGCGGACCCAAGAAGACCCCAGCTTCGAGGTGGCGGACGGCCGCGTCACGTGGGTCAACCAGCGCAATCGCACGGTCTGGATCAACCTGGGCGAGGCCGATTCGCTCCGCCCGCAGGTGACCTTCAGCGTCTACGAGCAGGACCTGGCCGACGCCGGCCGCAGCGAGAAGAAGGGCAGCATCGAGGTGGTCCGCCTGCTGGACGACCACCTAGCCGAGGCCCGCATCACCGGGGACAACATCCGCCAGCCGATTATGCCCGGCGACCACATCTACAGCCCGGTGTGGCACCAGGGCAAGGCCATCCACTACGCCCTGACCGGCGACATCGACCTGGACGGCGACGGCCGCAACGACGTCGAAACCGCCAAGGACCTGATCGGCATGAACGGCGGCGTGGTCGACGCGGTGCTAGAGGCTGACGGCACGAAGGCCGGCGAGATGTCGGTCGAGACCCGCTACCTGGTCCTCGGGGACTACCCCAAGAGCGGCGCCGCCAACGCCGCGGAGAAGCGGAAGGGCTTCAGCGACATGGAGGAGGAAGCCGCCACCTACGGGGTCGAGACCATCACCCTGCAGGAGTTCCTCAACCAGATGGGCTACAAGCCACTGGACCGCACCACCGACCTGCGTGGCGGGGGGACAGACAGCTCGAAGGGCAAGTTCCGCGCTCGTTCGCCGTATGTCCCAATCGGGATTTAGCAGCCGCCTCTTGGGGCGCCGCCGTCTACACGCGGCCGACCTCGGGGAACAACTTCTTGTAGAGCTGCTTAAGCGCTATCGGCTTTTTGGCCGCCTCCGGCGGGAGCGGGTTCAGGCGGAACGCGTCGGGGCGGAGAAACACCTCGGCCGGCTGGCGGACGCCAAGCGACTCGCCCATTTCCCTTAGCGCGCGTCGCTCCCAGCGCGTCAGCCGGTGGGCGCGGCTGAGGTCGTTAAACAGCCGCCGCGGGTTCGGCTGACGCGACCTACCCTCCTGCCAGCGGGCGGCCGCGCGTAGCAGCCAGATCAGCGCGCCGGCGGCCAGCGCCGCCACCAGCAGCACCAGCAGTTCCTGCAGGTCGAATTCGGCGGCCTCGCCGCTGAATCGGTCGCCGAGTCGCTCCCACTTATCGCGCTGCGCCAGCAGGGCCAGTTGGCTCATAGGGGGAACTCCTGCTGCAGGTGCTGCACCAACCCAGCAGCGAGGTCGATTGGCGCGAGCGGGGCGAGTGACTTCGCGGCGGCCTCGCGGACGGTGCTGTTGGCGTCTTCTAGGGCGGACTGGAGAGCTTCCCGAGCAGCGGGCTCGCTGGCGCCTGCGAGCGCGCGGGCGGCCGCGGCCCGCACCGCCGCGTCCGGGTCGGCGAGCTGGTCGGTGAGCACGTCCGCCAGGCGGTCGGCGATGCCCAGCGTCGCCGCGATCTCGAGCGTACGCAGCCGCTGCGTCGGCGACGCGGCCAGGAGGTCGCTCTTGACCGCCGCCGCGCAGTTAGGGTCCGCCTTGCCGACCAACCGGCCGTGCGTCCGCCGTGCCGGCTCCTCGAGGTGGTCGTACACGGCCCGGAACGATTCGTAGTTGACGTCGGTCAGGCAGCCCTGAGCCGCCTGCTGGACTTCCTCGTGGTCGTGGTCGAGGAGTGCGATCAGCTTCTCGCGCGAGCCCTCGATGCCTCGGTTGCGGAGCTGAGTGGTGGCCGCCGCCACCACGCCCGGGTCGGTGTCTCGCAGCGCGCTGGCGATCAGCGTCGACGCGACCCGTGAGTTGACCTTGCCGATCACCTGGCAGGCGGCGATGCGGCCACCAGTCTGACCGGACTCGATCATCAGCTCGCACAGCGTCGTGAGCCGCCGCTTGCTCATGGAGGTCGCCGCGGCCAGCTTGAGGGCGTTGGCCTGCAGCGGGCCGGGCAAAGCTAATAGCAGGCCTTCGTGCGGCTCCTCCGCCCAAGCGAACCCGGCGAGACCGCGGGCCGATTCCAGGGCGCGCAACGGCGGCCGGTCGCCCATCTCGCCGAGCAGGTGCTCGACAAACGGCCGGTCGGTGCGAGAGGTGAGTAGACCTACGAGCGGCGCGGCGGGGTGGTCCTGCAGCAGCGTCCGCGACACGATCTGCATCGCGCCTGGTGCCGTGCTGCTGGCCAATGCGTCGAGCAGCGGCTGGTGAGCGGCGTGGGTCGCGTCCGTCAACACGCGACGGAGCACCAAGTCGTCGGGCACAGCGAGCAGGGCGAAGGCTTCGACAAGCTCCACGTGCCGGTGGTTTGAAAAGCTGTCGACCGCGCGCACCAACGCGTTGAGCGCGGCGCGGCGGGCGAACGCCGGGTCCTCGGCCGGGGGATCCGCGTCGTCGGTTGGGGGATGGATCTGCTCCGACAGGTTCTTCGCTAGCTGCAGAGCCGTTGTGGCGAGGCCCAGACCGTACGGGTGATCGGCCTGACTGGCTTGCTCGGCTAGGACCGGCAGGACGTGCGGGTCGCACGTGTCCTGCGCATAGCGGCAGGCCCGCTTGCACAGCAGCACGTCGTCCCCCTTCAGCGCGGCGATGACCCCAGGGCGGAGCCGGCGGGCCGCTGGCCTGGTCGCAACGGCCTGCTGCACATCGGCGGGGGTCTCGGGAAGCGCAAGCAGGAGGGCGCGGGCGGCGGCCGGGCCCCGCCGCCGGCTTAGCGCGCGGGCCGCCGACCCGCGCACGACGGGCTCGTCCGACCGCAGCCCCGCGTCCAGCACCTCGATGGCGGACGGGTTGGGGGTCTTGGTGAGCAGAAGGAGCGTTCGTTCTAGGCCTCGGTTTGCGGCCATGCGTATCCGGGGTGGGCTTGCGGGCGCTAGCGGGCGCGCAGCGGCGCCCGCCAGTAGGATCGGCCGGCGGCGGCGGCGGTTGCGACACAAACAGCGGTTGGTGGGGTTATGACGGTCGAGTTGCGTCGCCGGCCCGATCGGGCGAAGATGCAGCTGCCCGCCGTGTTTTCAGGCCGCCGCCCGCTGATTCAACCGAGATAGTGCCATGGCCACCGCCCGCTCCGCTGAGCAGATCCTGGACGAGGAGTTCTTGACCGTCCGCGCGAAGCTGCTCGAGGTGGCGGCGGCCTTCGACCGGTTCGACCGCGGATCGGGCGACGTCAAGGCAGACCCCCGCCACGCGACGCTTGTCGAGGCGGCCGGACTGTTGATGACTCGTGGGCCAGACCGCGCCGAGCGGCTGCAGCTGCTGTTCAGCCGTGAGTACGAGCCAGGGTGGCGCAGCGAGATGGGCGTCCGTGCGGGAGATCAGGGATAGCGGAAATGGACTACATCGACCCCCACATCCACATGGTCAGCCGCACGACGGACGACTACCGCACGCTCGCCCAGATGGGCTGCGTTGCGGTGAGCGAGCCCGCGTTCTGGGCCGGGTACGACCGCGGCGGCGTGGAGGGCTTTCGTGACTACTTTGAGCAGCTGACCGCGTTCGAGCCGAAGCGGGCTGGCTGGTACGGGCTGCAGCACTACACCTGGCTGTGCATCAACGCCAAAGAGGCCGAGGATGTGCAGCTGTCGCGCGAAGTAATCGCGATGATCCCCGAGTTCCTCGAACGGCCCGGCGTGCTGGGGATCGGTGAGATCGGGCTCAACAAGAACACCAAGAACGAGGCCACCGTGTTCCTGGAGCACGTCGACCTCGCGATGCGGACGGGCGAGCTGATCCTGATCCATACGCCCCACCTGGAGGACAAGCACCAAGGCACGCGGATGATCCTCGACATGCTGACCGGCGACAGCCGCATCCAGCGGGAGCGGGTGCTGGTGGATCACGTCGAGGAGCACACCATCCGCGCCGTCCGCGAGGCGGGCTTCTGGGCCGGCATGACGCTGTACCCCACCTCGAAATGCACTCCTGAGCGGGCGTGCGATATGGTTGAGGTCTACGGCCCCGACCGGCTGATGGTCAATTCGGCCGGAGACTGGGGCCCGTCGAAACCGACCGCCGTGCCGGATTTCATCCTCGAGATGCGCCGCCGCGGCCACGCGGAGTCGCTGATCCGCCGGGTCGTGTACGAGAACCCGTTGGAGTTCTTCGCGCAGTGCGGGCGGTTTGAGTTTACGCCGCGTTAGGGGCAGGCGGTCGGCTACGCGCCGTGCTGCAGGGGCGCCTCTTCGTAAGGCTGGACCACGACAAAGCCGTCGCCCTCGAACTTCATCTGGAACGACTCGCCGCTGCCGCGGCCCAGAAACGTCTTGAACGAGACGTCCGTCTTCAGGTCCGGCTGCAGATTGCCCGACCACGCCACCGTGGCGTTGGGGTCGGTGTAGACCGGCCGGCCCGGCTCGACCCGCAGGGTGAGCGGGTCGTAGTGAGAGGTGATGGCCAGCATGCCCGACCCTTCGAGCCGCACGTTGAACAGGCCGCCGGCCAGCACGCCGGTCAGGCGTTTCATCATGTGGATCTTGTTGGAGAGCGACGGCTCGAAGGCGAGCACGTCGTTGCCGTTGACGTAGATCGCCTCATCCTGGAGCGAGAGCACCGTGACCTTCTTGGCGCTGTCGGCCAGGTACACCTTGCCGACGCCCTCGGCCTTGGTAAGGCGGCAGCCCTCGCCGCTGATCGACTTCTTGAACAGGTTGCCGAGCCCCTGATCGAGGATCCCCTCGCGGGTGAAGGTCACCTGGCCAATGTAGCTGACCATCGCGCCCATCTTGATCCACACCTGGCCGTGCAGGTTGACCTCGAGCATCCGCTCGGTCTCGAACTCGAAGAGGCCCTGGCCGCGGTCGGCCTCGCGGGTCTGGCTGAGGAACTCGGCGAGGGTGTAGCGGCTCATGCTTCTTCCAGAAATACGAAGGGTGAGGGTCAGACGCCAAACTGCCGCAGCACCAGATCCGCCACGTCGGTGTCGGCCATGGCGCGTTCGACGAACACGCCCCGCTGCGACGACAGGATGACGCCCCGCTGGGCGTCGGTCACGGTCGGCGCGCCGTGCGACCCCTTCACCAGCGTCGCGTCGAGCGGCGTGGGGCCGAGGCCCGCCTGCATCGCGGCGGGGTCGAGGTACATCTCGACCGGGTCGTAACCCGGCTTACGGTGGATGTCGACCGTGCGGGCGAAGGCCGGCGCGAGGGCGTCGTCTTGCCAATAGTAGTACGCGAACCACGCATCAGGGTCGGCTACCAGCACGATGTCGCCGCTGCGCTCGTGGATCAGGTCGTACTTGCCGCGTTGGTCGCCAATGAGCGTCTCCGCGATGCCGGGCGTATCGCGCAGCGCGGCGGCGGCCTGCGCGATTGTGTCGGCATTGCGGTCTTTGATGAACACGTGAGCTATTTGGTGGTCCACGAGCGCCCAGGTAGGCGTCCCGGCGAAGTCGATGAGCTCCCGCCCGTCGGAGTCGTTGGCGACGTCCAGCAGGCCCGCTTCGCGGAGCAGGCGGTTGGGGTACACGACCCGCTCGACCGGGGTGATCACATACTCGCTAGCGACCAGCCACAGCGGATCAGCCTGGTAGGCCGCGTTGAAGCCGGCGACCAGCCGCGCGATCTGAGCGTCGAGTTCGGTGCAGGCTGCTATAGCTTCTGGCGAGTCGGGGCCGTGCTTCTGCGCGGCGTAATCCAGGTGTGGAAGGTAGAGGTAAAAGAAGTTCGGCTGATGGTTCGCCGCGGTCCAGACGGCCGAGTCGACGATCCAACGGGACGACGCGACGCTGGCCAGCGGGCCCCAGAAGTTCTGCAGCGGGAAGTGCCCGTGCGCGTCGCGGAGGTCGCCGTACAGCATCTGGGGCTTGGTGTAGCACCACAGTGACTCGCTGCCGTCGGGGTTGTGGATGGGCGCCGGCAGGCAGACATAATCCGCGCCGCAGCCCTTGGCGAACATCGGGAACCAGACCGCGGAAGTGATCGCCGGGTCGTGCTGGTGCAGCAGATCCCACAACTGGGGACGCTGGATCTTGTCGTTCCAGGCGGTCCACATCTCGACCTCGGACGAGTCACGCCAGAAGTAGCCGTTCGCGACGACGCCGTGTTCGCTTGGCGGCAGGCCGGTGGTCATGTTGGCCTGCACGGGCAGCGTCACGGCAGGGAAGCTGCCGGCCAACGCCGCGCGGTCGCCCCCGTCGGTCAGCTTCCGCAGCGACGGCATGTGCTGGAGGTCTTGGCCGCGGAGGCCGGGGATGGAGAGCAGGACGACGTTGTCGGGCATCGAGTCTTGAGGTGGGGGGCGTTGGAGGGCTGTAGGCTGGGGCGGGGGTGTCGACGGTGAACGCTCTACTCGAGCAGCGGAGCGAGGAACTCGATCGACCGCCGGGCCGCCTCGGGCGCCATGTGGCTGTGGCGGCTCAGCTCGACGCACAGCGGCCCTTCGTAACCGCTCTCCTGCAGCGCGGCGATGACCGGCGGGAAGTCGATTTCGCCATCGCCGAACAGCAGGTGTTCGTGCGCGCCGGCCCGCATATCCTCGATATGCACGTTGACGATCTGGTCGGCGGACGAACGGATTACGTCGGCGATCGGCAGCTCGCCGTTGCAGTGCAGGTGGCCGATGTCGAGCGTCAGCCGCAGCTCCCCCGGCGCGTCGAGGCTGCCGACGAGCCGGCGGTACGAGTCGACGGTGTCGATCAGCATGCCCGGCTCGGGCTCCATCGCCACCGTCACGCCCCGCTCCGCGGCGTGGCTCAGCACATCCCGCAGGCCGGCGGAGAGCCGTTGGGTCGCCACTTGCTCGGGCGCGTCGTCTCGGACCACACCCGACCAGAGCGATACGCAGGCGGCGTCGAGCCGCTCGGCGACATCGATCGCGTACCGGTAGAATGCGACCCGCTCGTTGCGAGCCCGTTCGTCAGGCGAAACGAGCGTCGGTTCGTGCTTGTTCAGTGGGTCCAGCAGGTAGCGGCAGCCGGTCTCGACCACGCACCGAAGGTTGCACCGCTGCAGCAGCTCGGCCGTCCGGTCCAACTGCTGAAGGTTGTGTGCGTCTAGCGGGCTGAGCACGTCGTGGTCGATGGTGATGGCGACCGCCCGGAAACCGAGCGAGGCGAGCACCTCGATCGACTGCCGTAGGGAGTGGTGGGCGAACCCGTTGGTGTTGTAGCCGAGGATCATGTCTGTAGGACACGTCTTGAGAGGAGCATGGTGGGGGGCAGCAACGCCAGGATGGCCAGCCCCCACAACTGACCAGCGTACCCCCACGCCAGCGCCGCGTCGATGACGATCACGCCCTGGATGGCGTTGCCGACCGCCGACTGGACCGTGCGAGGGCCCGGCTGGAGCACCGCCGCGACGAACCGCCTCGCGATAAGCAGGGCCGTTACTATCCACAGCAGTCCCCAGGCGAGCGTCGTCACGCGGAGCTGGGGCAGGTCTCCGGAGCCGGGCAGCCAAGGCGTGGTCGCCAGAGCCACGACGCCGGCCAGCGCCACGCCGGCGCCCTTGGTCAGCGCCGCTCGACTGCTGCGCTGGGCCTCGGATCGGGCAAACAGCGTCACGCCAACGATGTAGATCAGCAAGCCAAGCGGAATCGCCCCAAGCCGCAGGTGAGAGAACTCCGGTGCTCCAGAGGCAAGCTTGCCCAGCGCTACCGACATCCCGAGCAGCACGTTCAGGGCTCGGCACGCGCCCATCAACATCGGCTTGAGCGGGCTCGCCTTGGGCCAGGCGTCGTACGCGTAGACGGTGATCGCCAGCGCGCCGGCGATGGTGATCGGCGCCGGTCCACCGCTGATCGCCGATGCGGCCGCCGCGGACGCCAAACCCAGCCCCATTAACCCGTAGCCGAAGGTGGCGGCCTCACGGCGACTGATCCGCCCCGACGGGATCGGGCGGGTCGAGCGGAGCCGCGCGTCCTCATCCGCGTCGAGCACGTCGTTCAGCACCATGCCGCTTAAATAGAGCCCGACCGACGCAAGGGTCAGGCACGCGGTCAGGGCAGGCGCGGGCAGTCCGCCAAGCGTCACCGCCATGCCCATCCACACGTCGGCCACCGCGGTCAGCACATTGGAGAACCGCATCAATTCCAGGAAGGCCGCCGCTCTTCCCCTTAGCCCGCTCGCCTCACGCATGGTCGACCAGGGGCAGGAGGTAGTCGCGCGCTCGGCGGGCGGCCGAGTCGGGGTCGTCGCCGTAAGGGTAGAGTTCGACGGTCAGCCAGCCGTCGTAACCGGTGGCGCGGATGGCGTTGATCGTTGCAGCGAAGTCGATGGCGCCGTCGCCCGGGATCAGGTGCTGGTGGACCCTGGTCGACGCGATATCTTCGAGATGATAGTGCACCGTGTGCGACTGCATGCGCTCAACCCAATCCTGCGGGTCTTCTCCGACGCAATACGCGTGGCCGATGTCGAAGTTGAGCCCCACGCACGAAGCGTCGATTCGTTCGACGAACTCTAGATACTGGTCGAACTTCTCGATCAGCAACTCCGGCTCCGGTTCGATCAGCAAGCCAACGCCCAGATCCGCCGCCAGCTCGACGCACGGCATCAGCTCCTCGTAGAAGACCTCGGCCGCAGCGGCGCGTGGCTGCCCGTCGAACTCCGGGCCTCCTGGCTCGGTGGTGATGTGCGGAGCGCCGAGGTCCTTGGCCAAACGCAGCGAACGCAGCGTGTGCTCGCGGCGGATTGCGCGGTAGTGCGGATCGGGGTCGGTCCAGCTCGGGTGCCAGTACGGCTGACGCTGGTCCGCCACCGCGTTCATCATGAACGCATTGATGTTGGAGATCGTTAGCCCGTGCCGCGATAGCGCGTCGCGGATGGCCTGCTTCTGGCAGTCCAGCAGCCCCGCCGGCCAGGCGTGGGGCACGTCGGCCAGGATCTCGATCCCCTGGTAGCCGGCCGCGGCGATGCGGCGGCAGGTCTCGTCGAACGGGTACGACAGGTAGGCATTGGAGCTGAAGGCGAGTTTCATCCCGACATCGTAATCCGATCGGGCCAACGCGTCAGGGGACGCCCGCGGAGGGCCGTCACAGGCGGGTGGCGACCGCCGCCACGTTCCGTCCGGCGTGCGGAAAGGCGATCAGGGTCGCCTCCGCAGTTCCGCTCAGTTTGAGCTGCTTGCGAAGCCGGTCGGGTTCGAGCGGCACGCCGCGGTGCTTGATCTCTAGTCGCCCTACGCCGCGTTCTCGCAGGTACCCGGCGATGGTCTTTGGTTTCAGCGGCAGCGTGTCATCAATGCGGAACCCTGAAACGAGCGGATGCTCGACCGGCTCTTCGCCAGCAAGGTAGCCGACGCCGCGGGAGACCCGGAGCAGACCAAGTGTGTCAGCCAAATCGTCGGTAAGCTTGGCGGCCAGCACCGACGGGTTGGGTTCGTAGAGGAAGCCGCCCAGCGATTGCGCTACGCGCTCGGGCGCGCCGACCCGGCCGATAAAGTCCCCGCAGATCTGGCCGTCGTCGCCGAGCCTTGTCGCGCGGCGCAGTCCGGGCGACTGCGATAAGGCGCCGAACCAAACGCAGAGCTGGCGGCACTCACCGCGGCGGCTGAGCCACTGCTGCTCGCAAGACTCGGCCCATGCGTCTGGCGCCTCTGCGGCCGGCGCAAGCTTTACTGCCGCGTTTGGCTGCGCATGAAGCATGGCGTCGAGGGTAGCGGCGTCTGGAGAGTGAAACGCCAGCTGGGTCGTCCGCCATCCGGCCGCACGGCGGTCGGGATCGGCGTGCCAGGCGTCAAGCTCACGGACGCTCGCCGCGCTTGCCGATTCGGTCCTAATGCAGTCGCCGGCGCCCTCATACGCCCGGAGGTTTGCCGCTGCCAACACCGAGACGATCGGGCAACTGTCGATGCCGGTCGCATTGCTGACCGCGGACAACGCGACGAGGTCGCCGCCAACCCCGCAGCAGACATCCGCGACCGCTGGGAGTCCGGCGAACCGTGACGCCTTGTAGCCCGCGACCCACTCGTCGGTCGCCTGCTGCAACCCGACGCGGGTGAAGTACATCCGCTCGGCCCGGCTGAATTTCGCTGTGCCGCGCTCGCGCAGTTCGAGCTGCTCGAGCAGCAGCCCGGTTCGCTCGGCGGAATGCGTCCTGCGTAGCTGAGCGGCGACTGTGTGCAGCGGCGCCGGGCTGGCGGCAAGGTCGGCCAGCACCGCCGCGGCCTCGTCGCCAACAAGCCAGCGGATGTCGGTGAGATCAGGGGTCGTCGTCATCGTAGCGGTTGGGGGAGGCTTTCCGCTTGTTCGCAGGAGACGCCCGCCGCGTGACGGACCGGCGCGACCTGCGGCTAAGGTCGATACAGATTATAGGCGGCGTCGCGCCGCCCCGTTTTCCTGGCCACCGATAGAAAGGAGCGTGCTGTGCTCGCCCGACCCGTCGCCATGACCGGCATGCTCGGCGCAGCGGTTGGCGTGCCGTACGCCATTCACAACCCACCGCAGGACTGGCCGGACTGGTCCTCCCCCCCTGCCGCGTCAGCGCCGGCCGACCCCGCGGCTGCGCCGGCGCCGGTAGCCACTGCGCCGCCTGAGGTTCCCGGGCCACAATACCCCACCGCGGGGGCGTACGGCAGCCCGATGCCGCTGGAGGGGGGCGGCTTCTACCCGGTCGAGCAGGTCCTGCGGATGGACGTCACCAAGGACTGGGTCTACCGGAACTGGCCACGGAAGTCGACCGGGCTGGCCGAGCCCGGCCTGTTCGGCGTGCGTGTGCCATTGGTCACCGGCACCGGGATGAACGACCTGGCCGGGTCGCTCTCCTACTACTTCAACGCAACCGGCCAGGTTGACAAGATCCGCTTCCGCGGGACCACCGCCGACACCAACCGCGTGATTGCGCTCGCGCAGCGTCAGTACGGGCTCGCGTGGCAACCGCCGCGTACGCCTGGCGAGCAGCTGCTGCAGTCTCGCGAGGGCGGCAAGGTGGTCGGCCAGCTGCGGACGTTCCCGGAGCCGGTGCTGTGGAACACCAAGCCGCACGGCAGCTACGGCGTCGACCTTGAGTTCAACCGGCCCGGCTCGGGGCACTATGTCACGAACGACACGCCGAAGCTCCAAGTGCCCCCCGACACGACCGCCGCTGCTGCGGCCCCGGCGGAGGCAGCAAAGGCTGAGAAACCGCCGGCCCCGGCGGCCACCAGCCCACAGCTCCAGAACGCTAAGCGTCCTGATTTCCGTTGGCCGAACTAGTCCGGCGGCTTTTCTAGATGACAGGCGTGCGGGTGTCCGGTATGCTCCGCGCTATGCCCGGTGATTTCACAATTGGCCCATGCGAGCCTGCCGATCTGCGGGCAGCGCTAACGCTGGTGCTCCGCACGCTGCCCGCCGACCAGCGGGCGCCGCTGGTGGACTCGCTCGCCAAGCTGCAGGACGAACCGCTCGGCGCGTTCCAAGCGCTGCTTGTCGCCAAGCAGGGAGACGCCCTGGCGGCCGCTGTGTGGGGGCAGCCTCAGCCTGGAAAGGGCTGCTCGTTGTGGCCTCCGCAGGCGGAGTCGGGGGAGCCGTCAACGGAGCTGACCAGCGCGCTGATCCAACGGGTTACAGCGATCGCCGACAAGGCGGGCGTTTCGATCACGCAGACGCTGGCGGAGCACCGCTATGGCCCGCTGCACCGGGCGCTGGTGGCGTGCGGCTTTGTCGATCTTGCCGAGCTGCGGTACCTGCAGTGGAGGCCGCAAACCCACCACCCTGCCCCGCCATCTGACGCCGTTGAGTTCGCGCCGTTTGACGAACGCCGCCAAAACCGCCTTGAGCGCCTGGTCAGCCGGACCTACCAGGGCACGCTCGACTTCCCAGAGCTGGACGGGGCGCGCAACGTGGCCGACGTGCTGCACGGCTACAAGGCGGTGGGCGAGTACGATCCAACGCTCTGGAAGTACATCCGCCAAGGCGAGCAAGACGTTGGCGTGCTGCTGCTTGCCGAGCACCCCGAGTCGCAGCAGTTGGAACTGGTCTACGTAGGGGTTGCGCCGGAGGCGCGGGGGCGCGGCCTTGGCGCCGCCGCGGTGGCCGAGGCGCAGCGCGTGGCTCTAGATCGCGGAGCGCAACGCCTGGTCCTTGCGGTGGACGCGCGCAACGAACCGGCGCAGGACATCTACCGCCGGGCCGGCCTGCGGGAGTGGGCGCGGCGCCACGCCTACCTCCGTCGCAACGGCGCGCCGCCGCCTGTCGGGTGACACGTTATCCACCGCGCTCGCATTCGGTTTGGGAGGGCTCGGGAGGCTGTTTCTGCTTGTATAGCAACAGCGAAAGAGTTTCTTCACGACTTCTTCACTGGCCGGTTTGACAGTCGTGCTAGCAGCCGTACAATCGGGCTCTCGGGTGACAACGACAGCCGCCAACAGCCATGGGCTTAACCGCCAAAACGCGTGACTGCCTCCGCCGATTTCTTACTTCGCGGGGGAGCATCGCTGACACGAATGGCAAGCCGCTGCGTCCGGGTGACGACGTTTAATTAATGGGCAGATCTACCGGTTTCTACCCGGTGATCATCTAGTCGCGTAACGGAATCCCTTACCCGCGGTGGGCGCGTCCCGCCGCACTCCAACGGCCACGAAGGCGTTGGTGCGTAGGGATGGTATGCGCGACCCAGGAGGCACACAGGAAGTGGTCAAGGACGATGCGGCGGCAGAGATGCCGCAAGAAGACGCCGATGACGACCGCCGGTTTGCCTCCACGCTCAGGAACGTCGTGGGCGAGAAGCGGCACAAGGCATGGTTCGAGGGGCGAGTCGGGTTCGACCTCTCCAGCAACGACACGCTGGTTGTGATCGCTGGCAGCACACTAGAGTGCGACTGCCTGCGGAAGCACTTCAAGGCAGAACTGAAGCAGGCCTGCAGAGCCGCTGGTCTCGGGTCCCGAAGCATCGAGTTTGTCGTCGACGCTGCCGTGGCGCCGACGCCCGCTCGACAGGATCGCCCGGCGGAGCCCGACGAGCCCGCTGTGAAGGCCGCCCCCGCGCCCAAGGCGCCGCCGAAGCCCAGCGAAGCGCCCGGCTTTCTTGTCAGCGACTCCAACCGCGAGGCCGCCAAGCTGGCCGAGCTGATCGCAGCCGGCAGCCCGGCGCCCTCGCCGGTGGTGCTGTGGGGACGCGGCGGCACGGGCAAGACGCACTTGTTGCGGGCTATCGCCGATGGCTTTCGCTCGCGGCACCGCCGCAAGCGGGTGGTTCGGTTGACGGCCGAGGAGTTTACGTCCGGTTTTGTCGAGGCGGTGCACGGACGCACGCTCGCCAGTTTCCGAGGCCGCTGCCGCGGCGTCGACCTGTTGCTGATCGACGACATCCACTTCCTGCTCGGCAAGCAGAAGACGCTCGAGGAGCTGCAGTACACACTCGACACACTCGCCGCCCAGGGCGCCGACGTGGTGCTGACCAGCGACCGCAGCCCGGCCGAGCTCCGCAAGATGAGCGGCGAGCTGCTGTCGCGGCTCGGCGCAGGAGTAGCGGTCGAGATCGCCCCGCCCGACCACAGCCTCAAATCGCGACTGGTCGAGCGGTTCGCGCAGCAGTCGGGAGTGCGGCTCGAGCCGGCCGCGGTGCGGATGATCGCCAGCGGGTTGATCGGCGGCGCCTGGGAGATCCGGGGCGTCGTCAACAAGCTGGGCCTCTCCAGCCGTCTGCTCGACCTGGATATCTGCGAGAAGGCCGTTGGCCGCGCCATCGACGACATGAACCGCGTCAGCACGCCGAGCGTTGGCGTTAAGCAAATCCAGGATGCGGTCTGCAGCGTGTTCGGAGTCGAGACCGGCGTCATCAAATCGAAGCGACGCACCAAGAGCGCCACCGAACCGCGTATGCTGGCGATGTGGCTTTCGCGGAAGTACACGCAATCCGCATGGAGCGAGATCGGCGACCAGTTTGGCAACCGCAGCCACAGCACCGTCATCTCAGCGTGCCGGCGGATGGACGAGCTTCTGGGCAGCGAGGCCTCGGTCCATGTCGCGGGCAGGCCCTGCGGCCTGCAGGAGGCGGTTCGGCTGGTCGAGACCGCCCTGCGAACCGCGTAGGCGCCGGGCGATTTGTTCGCGGCCCGCTGCCCGATCGGATACGCTACGCCCTATGGCTAGTTTCCGGTCATTCGCAATCGTGCCGGCCGCGGGGCGGAGCTACCGCATGGGGCGGCAGAAGCTGCTGCTCCCGTTTGCTGGGCGGCCCCTGATCGAGCACACGCTGCAGGCATGGACGGCTAGCGCCGTTGAGCGGGTGGTGGTCGTTGTGCGCCACGGTGAATCTACGCTCCGATCGCTCTGCGAAGACTTGCCGGTCGACGTTGCTTGCGTCGAGTCCTCGCCCGACATGCGAGCATCAATAGAAGCGGGGTTGGACTTTCTGCAGTCGACCTGGCAGCCCAGCAATCATGACGCGTGGCTGACCGCGCCGGCGGACCTGCCGACGCTGTCGTCAGGGTTGGTCAATGCACTTGTCGACGCTTACGATCCGAAGGAGCCAGCGGTGTGGGCCCCGGAGTCCTCCGGCCGGCGGGGGCACCCGGTGCTCCTGCCTTGGGCCGCTGCCGATTCCGTGCGGTCGCTTCCTAGTGGAGCGGGGTTGGATCAGTTACTGACGGAAGTGGAGGTCCGGACGGTGTCCGTTAGCGGCGACGACCTGCCCCGGGATATCGACACCCCTGAGGACTACCGCCGACTTGTCCGAGCGAGCCCGCACGCACACCGCCCCCGTTCAAGAGTCGATGCTGGCTGATCACCTCCCATACGCAGGAGAAACCAATGACAGATCGGCACTCGATCAAAGTCAACGGTCAAACCCACGCCGTCACGACGTCCTCCGACCGTCCGCTGCTAGACGTGCTCCGCGAAGACCTGGGCCTCACCGGGACCAAGTACGGGTGCGGCGAAGGAGAGTGCGGGGCTTGCACCGTGTTGATCGATGGCGTCGCCACGCGGAGCTGTATCACATCGGTTGAAGAAGTTGCGGATGCCAGCGTCGAGACAATCGAAGGGCTCGCCGGAGACGAACTGCACCCCGTGCAGCAGGCGTTCATCGACCAGCGGGCGATGCAGTGCGGCTACTGCGTGCCGGGCCAGGTGATGAACGCGGTTGGCCTGCTCCGCGAGAAGCCCCACGCGACCGAAGCCGAGATTGTCGAAGCGATGAGCGGGAACCTATGCCGCTGCTGCAACTACCGCAATCTACGGGCGGCGGTCCTGCAGGCGACGCGGTAGCCGAGGCCCAAGCACACATCACGGGAGTAGCAGGCATGCCGAACACGTCACTGAATGCCCGCGATCGCCAAGCATCGGACGGCTCGTTCGACGAGCAACTCCTCGCCGAGGAACGTTACGAGTTGCGCGAGCAGCCGCGGTATTCGTTCCGAACCGATCGTCGCGCCTTCGTGCAGACTCTCGGCGCCGGCCTCGTGGTTGCTGCCGCCTCCTCGCACGTGGCGGCGCAACGCCGCGGCGGTCGGAGACGCGTCGCCCCCGAGGAGCTTTCCGACCGGCTGCACATCGGCGAAGACGGCCGGGTCACCCTTTTCACCAGCAAGGTTGAAGTAGGGCAGGGGTCGCGCACGCAGCTCACCCAGGCCGCCGCGGAAGAGCTCAGCCTACCGCTCGACCAGATCGAGCTGGTGATGGCCGACACCCTCCTCTGCCCAGACGACGGCGGCACAGCCGGCAGCCGGACGACGCCATCCACCGTGCCCCGCGTGCGGTCGGCGTGCGCCGCGGCCCGCGTGCGGTTGGCGGCGGCAGCCGCGGCGACGCTCGGCGTCGCCGTGGACCAGGTCGAGCTGCGTGACGGAGCCTTTCAGGGGCCTGATGGCCTCTCGATCGGTTTGGGGGAACTCGCCAAGCAGGAACCTCTTGCGGGCGGCGATCCCGGCAATGACCAACGTCGCGTCGAGCTCAGGCGGGTTGAACAGTGGCACGTGATGGGCGAATCTGTTCCGAAGGTCGGCGCGCGGGAGATCGTCACCGGCGCCCACCGGTACACGTCCGACATCCAACTCCCCGGCATGCTCTACGGCAAAGTGCTGCGGGCGCCGGCGTACAACGCAAAGCTCATCAGCTACAGCACCGATACCGCGCAAACGTTGGACGGCGTAAGGGTGGTCGAGGACGCAAGCTTCGTTGGTTGCGTTGCCCCCACCTCGCACCAGGCCGCAAACGCGATCGAAGCGATCGTAGCCACCGCCGAGTGGCAGCGTGGAGAGCACCCGAGCAGCAGTGGGTTGGATGAGCACCTCCGAAGCACCGCAGACGGCGCGAGGGCAAGCCGTCGGGGTGGGCGAGAGTGGGGAGAGGCGCCGAGCGACGACGTGGGGCTCAAGACGCTCTCGGCGAGCTACTCGATCGCGTACATCCAGCATGCCCCAATGGAGCCGCGCGCGGCGGTCGCGAAGTGGGAAGACGGGATGCTCACCGTTTGGACCGGCACCCAGCAGCCGGCCCGCGTGCACGGCGAGCTGCGTGAGGCGTTCGGTTTGCCCGCCGAGCGAGTGCGCGTAATCGTGCCGGACACGGGCGGCGGATTCGGCGGCAAGCACACCGGCGAGGCGGCGGTCGAGGCGGCCCGGCTCGCCAAGGGCGCCGGCAGGCCGGTTTCGCTGCGGTGGACTCGCGAGGAGGAGTTCACCTGGGCATACTTCCGTCCCGCCGGGGTGATCGACGTGAACGCGGCGGTAGATGCCGACGGCCGGCTGCGCCACTGGGACTTCACCAACATCAACTCCGGCGGTTCAGCAATCGAGACGCCCTACCGATCGCCGAGCGGCCGCACCCGCTTCCTGCAGGCGGACTCGCCACTCCGCCAGGGGTCTTACCGGGCGCTGGCGTCTACGGCCAACGTGTTCGCCCGCGAGGCGGCGATGGACGAGCTGGCTCAGATGGCTGGCATTGACCCGCTCAGCTTCCGACTCGCCCACCTAGAAGCCGGCCGGCTGCGGGATGTGCTCGAGTCGGTAGCTGAGAAGAGCAACTTCAAACGACGCTGGGAGGCGGGCGAGCCGGTCGGGCTGGCCTGCGGAACGGAGAAGGGCTCGTTCGTGGCTGCATGCGCCGAGGCGATAATTGAGCAGGGCGCTATCCGAGTGAAGTCGGTGTGCCAGGCGTACGAGTGCGGCGCCATCCACAACCCGGCCAATGTCCGCTCGCAGGTCGAGGGCTCGATTGTAATGGGGCTTGGCGGCGCGCTCACCGAGCAGATCGAGTTTGAGAACGGCGCCATCAGCAACCCGTCGTTTTCTACCTACTCAACTCCCCGGATGGCCGACCTGCCGGAGCTTGACGTGGTGCTGCTTGACCGCCAGGATCTGCCGTCGGTGGGGGCCGGTGAAACGCCCCTGATTGCTGTGGCGCCGGCCATCGCCAACGCGCTGTACCGGGGGACAGGCACTCCGCGCCGGACGATGCCGCTGCAGGTGTTAGGCTAACGCAGATTGCAATACGGGCCGCGCGTGATCAGACTGGCGGTGCGTCTGTCGCCTCCGCCTACTTGTATCGCTGCCTGGTCCACCTATGCGTTTGTTGACATCGCTGCTGCTCGCGGCCGTTTGGGTTTTCCCGGCCGCCGCCGGAGACCTTCCGCGCCCGCTGGCGGCGCCGCTCTGGGAACACGGCCCTCCCAATGCACCGGCGGACGCGACGCCGGGCGGGGACGACGGAACGGGACGCTACTGGGACGTTGGCCTGCCCAGCCTGTGGCTCTACTCACCGGAAGGTCCAACGCCCGAACGGGGACGCGTGACCGTGATCGCTTGCTGCGGCGGCGGATACACCCACCTCACCCGTCTGGTGGGGGCAGACGGTGCGGTCGAGGCGTTTCTTCCCAAGGGGGTGGCGGTTGCCGCTTTGCGCTACCGCACGGCGCCCCCGTCTGAACAGGTCGAGGCCGACGCGTTGGCGGATGGGCTCCGCGCCATCCGCTTGCTCAGGGCCAACGCCGATAAATGGGGCGTGGACCCCGGCAGGATCGGCATCCTCGGCTGGTCGGCCGGCGGGAACCTGTCCCTCAACGTGGCGTCACACTTCGACGACGGCGACCCATCGGCGGCAGACCCGGTCGAGCGGGAGAGCAGCCGGCCGGACTTCGTGGCGTTGCTCAGCCCCTGGCCGTCTCGCCCCGCACGGACGATGGCGTCCTATCCCATCGGCCCGAAGGTGCCGCCGGCGTTCATCGCGTCGGCCGAAGACGACCGCACCGCGCCCGTGTCGTTCGCCCGGTCCATCGCCGACGCGTACCAGTCCGCAGGCGTCGACCATCATCTCTGGGTCACCAAGACCGGCGGGCACGGGGCCTTCACCATCGGCGGCCCCGGCGAGGGCGGCAAGTGGGTCGAGCGCTTCTGGCCCTGGCTGCAGCAAGTGGGCGTGCTCGACGCCCGGTAGCTTTGACTCGCTCTACTGGGCGGCGCTCGCACGCCGGTACTCGCGGGGCGAACGCCCCACCGCTCGTCGGAACTGGCGGTTGAAGTTCGATAGGTTGCCGAATCCGACCGCCAGGGCGATCTGGCTGATGGGGGTGGCCGTTTCGTGCAGCGCCCGCTTCGCCTGGTCGATGCGGGCTTCGTTCAGGAACGCCACGACGCTGCGTCCCGTGTACCGCCGGAAGTAGCGGCAGAGAGTCGCACGGGACAGGCCGACCGCTTGCGCGACATCGTCTACGGTAAGCTCCTCGGCGTGGTGCTCGAGCAGCAGGTCGATGGCGTCACGGATCTTGTCGGCGTGGGCGGCCGACGCGGTGATGGTGTACTCCTTCTCGCACAGCGGTGCGGCCTGCTCGCAGGCCTCTTCAAGCCGAGCGAGGATGGCGAGCACCGACGCCAGTCGCTCTACCGGTCCGTAGCGCGACAGCGTCAACATCCGTTCGCCCACCTCGGCCGTTAGCGATTCGTCGAACAGCAACCCGCGGGATGCATTGACGCGGAGGTTAGCGAGGCGAGCCGCCTCACGCAGCGAGCCGAGTCCCCCGCTGTTGCTGAGGTCGAACTGCAATGCCGCACCCCGGGACTCGTCCAACCCCCGCCAGTAGTGCGGCAGGTCTGCGCCGATCAGCACCAGCTCCGGCGGCCCAATCGCGCCGATGTGGTCGCCGATGAATCTTGTGCCCGATCCGCGGTGGATGTAGGTGAGCTCAACCGCTCGGTGCGCGTGCCAACGTTCGCCGCGTCCCTCGATCGCGGACCAGCGGCCCGGGCCGACCGAGACCTGCACCTCGCTCAGTGAATTCTCCCACTGCAGCAGCCGGAACGACTGGTCGGGAGGGGATTCGATGACCTCGCGATAAACCGCCATGGTGGGATTGTAACCAAGTTCGCCTGCGAATGGTTTGTTGGGTGAGTGGATAGTATTGGTTTGTGCCGTGAATCGCGGAGAATCCCACACCCGGTCGCACTAGAGTGAAGAGACGAGTACGGGAGAGACCGAGCCGCCCAACGGCGTTGCGGACGATCCCGCTCTTCCCAACCCGCCGGTGCTTCACTCGTCAGGCGGGGACTTGGGCGAATCCCACGATCTCATTCGATTCCAGGAGGAAGTCTGCAGATGGCCGTCGACCAACAGACACGATTTGGCGCCAAGGGCAGCGAGTACGTGCTAACCGAGGATCAAATCCGCGACTTCCACGAGAACGGCTACATCATCCTGGACGATGTGCTGACCGAGGAGGAGCTGGCGCCCATCGAGGCGATCTACGACGTTTTCATGAACGGCGGCGTGCCCGATATGGGTCGCGACTTCTGCGATATGAGCGGGCCGTACACCAGAGCGTTCGAGGACTACCAGATCGTCAACGCGGTGCTGCCCCGTGTCTACCGGCCTGAGCTGGTCGGCAACATCTACGAGCAGCGGGCCGAGTCGATCTCGCGTCAGCTGCTAGGCGACACCGCGACGCTGGACTACGACCAGTTCCTCGCCAAACGTCCGAAGAAGGGCGGCGCCCAGTTCGCGTGGCACCAGGATCTGGGCTACTGGCCCAGCACCCCGCAGTTCGACACGCTGACCGCCACCGTGTCGCTCGCCCTGGACGACGCCAACGACGAGAACGGCTGCCTTCAGGTGGTGCCCGGGTCGCACACCGAGCCGCGGCTGCGCCCCCACCGCCCGATGATCCGCGCCGGCGCGGGCAACGAGCGTGAAGAGTCGCACACGCTGGCCGCCCAGGTGGCCGACGGCGACCAGGTCGTGTCGGTGCCGGTCAAGCGGGGCAGCGTCAGCGTGCACAACGAGCGGATCCTGCACGGATCTCCCGGCAACGGATCGGAGCGTTGGCGTCGGACCTACATCGTCGCCTACCGCCACAAGGACTTGGTCGATTACGAACGGAGCATCGGGTTCACCCACTCGCACAACGACAAGATCAACTGGACCACCCACCTCGAGTCGCTAGAGTCCTAACGCGTCCGTTCCGCAGCGGGCACGGTCCGCAGACGGCAATGGGCGAAAGTTGCTTGCCGCGCGACCGGCGTCTACATTCGGAGGAGATGGCATTCCGCCGAAGCCTCGCGGCGGGTTGCGGCGGTGACCAGTAGGCAGCCACTCGGGATTGGGGTGCACTTGGTGTTCAGCAGAGTTAGATCTTGTTGCGTGTTGGCGCTGGTGGGGTGGTTCCTTGTGGGCGGCGCTGCTCGCTGCGCGTCCGCGGTCGACTTCGTCAAGGACGTGAAGCCGATTCTCGAGCAGAACTGTTTGTCTTGCCACGCCGGCGAGGACTCGGACAGCGGCTACGACCTGTCAACAAAGAAGGCGGTGTTTGACAGCGAGTACAACGAGCCGATGGTCGTCGCGGGCGATCCCGACGCCAGCTCCCTCTACACCACCATGGCGGCCGACGCGGATTCCGATGAGCTGATGCCGCCCGCCGACGCCGGCGGCCCGCTCGACAAGAAATCCATCGACACGATCCGCGCATGGATCGCCGCCGGCGCCCGCTGGCCCGCGAGCGAGACGCTCCATCCGCGGGCCAAGCCCCGCGACCGGTCCTACACGCCGGACAACCGGGACCTGCTCGAGCAAATCCACGCCAAGATTGTCGAGCAGTCGAAACGCGACGCCTCGGCAAAGATCGCTGGGTACGAGGAGAAGATCCCGCGGACCGGCGTCGTGTTTGAGATGAAGGCGATCCCGGGAGGCGAGTTCTCAATGGGCAGCCCTCCGACCGAGGTGAGCCGGCACGACAACGAGGGCCCGCAGGCCAAGGTGACGATCAGCCCGTTCTGGATGGGCGCCCGCGAGGTGACCTGGGACGAGTACGAGCCCTTCATGGTCACCACGGTGGAGCGGAGGAAGAACGGCGCCCGCAAGGACTACGACCCCCAGCGGCACACCATGGTCGACGCGGTGAGCGCCCCGACCGCGCCCTACATGGAGATGAGCTTCGGCATGGGGCAGTCGGGCTACCCGGCGATCAGCATGACCCAGCACGCCGCCAACAAGTACTGCCAGTGGCTGAGCGCCCAGACCGGGCGGTTCTACCGACTCCCAACGGAGGCCGAATGGGAGTACGCGTGCCGGGCCGGTTCACGGTCGGCCTACTCGTTCGGCGACGACCCGGCCAAGCTGAGCGAGTACGGATGGTTCTACGACAACAGCGGCGAAAGGTATCACAAGGTTGGCGCCAAGAAGCCCAACGCGTGGGGCCTGTACGACATGCACGGCAACGTGATGGAGTGGACCGCCGACCAATACCTGCCCGACTACTTCGAGCGGGTAAACAAGAGCGCAGCGGACCCGTTCATGCGTCCCCGGACGCTCTACCCGCGGGCCGTTCGCGGCGGCGGGTGGGACGACGACCCAGAGAACCTGCGTTCGGCCTTCCGCAAGGGCTCAGACCCGATCTGGAAACAGCAGGACCCGCAGCTCCCTAAGAGCATCTGGTACCACACAGACGCGCAGTGGCTCGGGTTCCGCGTGGTCCGCCCGCAGCGGACCCCAACTGTCGACGAGATGGACGCGTTTTGGAACAGCGCGTCCGACCTGATAAAGTAAACCAACCTGGCTGCTCCGCACTTTTCACTTTCCCTTAGCGAGGAAGACGCCGTGGCAGATATAACCCAAGCGGACTCGAGCCGGCGAGGATTTCTTAAGACGGCCGGCGCCCTCTCGATGCTGGCCGCCGCGCCGCGCAACGCGTTCGCGCAGCACGGCTCGGACAACACCATCCGCGTTGCGCTGGTCGGTTGCGGCGGGCGTGGGACCGGCGCCGCCGCCGACGCACTGTACGTGACCGCCGCGCCGCTCAAGCTGGTGGCGATGGCCGACGTGTTCGACCACCGGCTCAGCACCAGCCTCGACGCGCTCACGCAGGAGTTCGCCGGCCAACCAGACAGGGTGGACGTGCCGACCGAACGCCGCTTCGTCGGGTTCGACGCGTACCGCGACGCCCTCGACCAGCTCCGCCCCGGCGACATCGCCATCTTCGCCACGCCGCTGGCGTTCCGCGGCCCGCACTTCCAGTACGCGATCGACCGCGGGCTGCACGTCTTCATGGAGAAGCCGCTCACGGCCGACGGCCCCACCTCCCTCCGCATGCTCGAACTTGCCAAGCAAGCCAGCGAGAAGAACCTCAAGTGCGGCGTTGGCCTCATGGTGCGGCACTGCCGCGGCCGGCAGGAGCTGCACCAGCGGATCGCCGATGGCGAGATCGGCGACATCATCTCGATGCGTGGCTACCGCATGCACGGACCGGTAGTGACCTGCTTCTCGACCCGCAAGCCCGAGGGGCGGCCGGAACTGATGTGGCAGGTCGAGCGGTTCCACAGCTTCTTGTGGGCCAGCGGCGGACTGTTTAGCGACTTCAACATCCACCAGATCGACGAGCTTTCGTGGATGAAGAACGCCTGGCCGGTCAAAGCCGTGGGCATCGGTGGTCGACACTACCGCAATGACTACATCGACCAGAACTTCGACACGTATTCGATTGAGTACACCTACCCCGATGGCGCGACCATGTTCTTCGGAACGCGGATCATGCCGGGCTGCAAGAACGACATGTCCAGCGTCGCCCACGGCAGCAAGGGTTCGGCGGTCGTCAGCGCATCGGGCCACTCGCCCGGCCGTGTGAAGACCTTCAGCGGCCAGCGCCAGAACCGCCGCGAGATCACGTGGGCGTACCCGCAGCCCGAACAGAATCCGTACCGCCTGGAATGGGAGGACCTGGTCGCGGCGATCATCAATGACACCCCCTACAACGAGGTGCCGCGTGGAGTTGAGGCGAGCGTCGTGACCAGCATGGGCCGCATGGCCGCCCACACGGGCCAGGAGATCACGTTCGATCAGATGCTGCACTGCCCCGTTGAGTTTGCCCCGGGAGTGGCCGACTTCACGCCGAACGGGCCGGCGCCGGTGATGCCAGACGGCGAGGGCCGCTACCCTACGCCGATGCCTGGCGTGCTCCGGGAAGAGGAATACGCGACCGCCAGCGTGTAGCGGTTTGCCTGATCGGTCACGATCCCTGCGGCCCGCAGTTTGCGGGTTTCAGCCGTGAGTTCTGCACCAAGAGCCCGGCCGCAGCCGGCCGCCAAAGGTCAGGACAGGCCCTGCATTGCACGACGCCTGCGGATATTGGGCCGCCGCTTGCAACATGCCGGGTTGAATGGGGCCTAGCAGGCTCTTAGCTTGAATGAAGGACTGGGGCGACGCCCCGCCTACCGCAACTGTGTTAGTTGGCTCTCGTGGGCAGCGAGAGCAGTCCGACGAGCGGTGGTGGAGTTGTTTTCTTGTGTCCTGCGGCGCCTCTGCCTAGTCTGAGGTTAGCCACGTTTTTCTTGTCTCATCCTGTTCTCGGGCCCGTACCCTCCTCTCTTTCTTGTTCCGCACACGCGGTGGGAGCGCATCTAATGAATTGGCAGCGACGATCCTTCTCTTCCCTCTTGGCGGTTGCATGCGCGGCGGTCATCGCCGGACCCGCAGCCGATGCCTACGCCGCTTCGATCGGCGCATCGGACGACACCTGGGTGCGTGAAGACAACCCGGACAGCAACCGCAACGGAAACGATCAGGTCAACGCCCGCACCGACCTGGACGGTGACGACAACGACGTGATCCTTCTTAAGTTCCCCACCACCGGCCTGCCGGGCGGCGTGTCGGGCCTTTCGCTCGACCTCTTCTGGCAGCGGAGCGACAGCGGCACCGGGAACACGCTGAGCCTGTATGGCGTCAACGAGTCCGACCCTGACGAGGCCAGCTGGACCGAGGGCGACGTCACCTACAACAACGCTCCGGGCCTGATCCCGGACGGCGTTGACCCGACGGCGGAGCTCGCGGCGATGAACTCGTTCGACGACATCCGTGACCTGGACACCGCCAATCTGACGCTGCTCGTTGATGGGCAGGACTACGGCCCCCAGGTGATCAACGAGAAGTACTCCTTCTCCAGTGCCGCCCTGGACGCCTTCGTCAACGGCGACACCAACGGCCAGGTTTCGTTCCTTATCTTCCGTGGCAACGAGAGCACCAGCGGCAACCAGGCCCGCTTCTGGCCCAAGGAGTCGGGGCCCGGCCCGGTGCTTAGCTACGTGCCCGAGCCGAGCGCTCTGGGGCTGGTCCTGATCGCGGGGCTGGCCGCCGTGCGGCGCCGGTCCTAGCGATACGCATTGAAAACCTTGCACAGGCCCGCCGTCGGCGTCCGCCGCCGGCGGGCCTTTCTGTGCGCACCCGTGGGCGGCGCCCGCTGCTACGAAAGCACGTCATCCGCGTAGGCGTGCAGCGCCGACTCGTCGCCGGTGTGCCAGTACAGCACCCGCTCGCCCGGCGCGATCCGGCCCGATGCGACCAGGTCGAGCATTGCGCCGAACCCGCGACCGCTGTACACCGGTCCCAGCAGGATCCCCTCGGTGCGCCCCATGACGCCAATGGCGTTGCGTTCCAGGTCGCCTACAACGCCGTACCCGCCGCCGAGATAGCAGTACTCGATGTCCAGATCACCCGCCGCGATGGTCTGGTCGGTCCCCAGCAGCGCCGCCGCGGCGGTGGCGATCCCGGCGACTTCATCCAAGAACTCCTGGTCGTCTGGATCGGCGTCGATGCTGATCGCCGTCACGCGACCGGCGAAGGCGGCCCGCTTCGCGCCCAGCACGAGCCCCGCCTGGGTGCCGCCGGAGCTGGTCGGGAACAGCACCCGGTCGAACGACATACCGGCGGCCGTCGCTTGGCCCATCAACTCGTCGAACGCGGCCGCGTAGCCGACCGCGCCGATCGCGTTGGAGCCCCCGATCGGGATGACGTAGGGCCGTTGGCCGGCGGCGGTCAGCTCGTCGGCGAGCGACCGCATCCTCGCGTTGCGGTTGGGCTTGGCGGTCCAGTGCACCGTCGCCCCCAGCACGTGGTCCAGCAGCAGGTTTCCCAGCGGGGGCTGGGGCTCACCGCCGAGCACCAAATGACACCCTAGGCCGTGCTGGGCAGCCGCCGCGGCGGTCTGCCGACAGTGGTTGGATTGCGGGCCGCCCGCGGTGATCACGCAGTCGGCGCCCTGCTCGAGTGCGTCCGCGATGAGGTACTCCAGCTTGCGCGTCTTGTTGCCACCGGTGGCGAGGCCGGTCAGGTCGTCACGCTTGATCCACAGGTCGACGCCCAGCTGCTCCGATAGCCGCGGCAGCCGGTGGAGGGGCGTTGGGAGATTGGCCAGGGCAACGCGAGGCAGAGGGTTCGGCATTGGGCATGCAGCTGGCAACACGCCAGTATCTGAGAGGAAGTGATCTGAGATCCAACCGGACGATCCCGGTCGAGATCGCTCGCTTGGCGATAGTCGCGTGCACGACTTGCCGCCCCGACGGCATCGGGCACCCCACGGTCCACGGCGGTTGCGGAGCGTCCCTGGCAAGGTAGTGACCTAATCGTTTTGTCCAAAAACACGCGCGAAGGGGACAAAACTCAGGGCGAATGGTCCCTATGGTTCTTCGTAAGCTCTTTATTGAAAGGTTGTTGCGATGAGTGGTCCCGGGCGGGGCGCAGGAGTTTTGTCCCTTTTCCGGCGCGCAGCGCGGACGCCCGTGCTCCGACTAACTCCTCGGGGCTTCACGCCCGCGGCGATAGACGAGCCCACGGGCGAGGTGGTGGTCGCATGAACACCAACCCTGATTAGAACGCACGATGTGGCCTTTTTCCACCACCCGTTGGGCCAAACTCAGCGGGAAGGCCCCCGGCCTGGCCGCCCTACGGTTCTTGGTAGGCGTCGGTTCTCCAGCCGACTGGCCGGGCGGGCCTGCAGTCGTGGAAGCGGATGTCGCCGCTCTCGGGGCCCTCGATGTTGGCCTGCACCCGCCCGCCGGGCACGTCGAAAGTGACGCGGTCGAACAGCACGCCCCGCGCGTCGAGCAGATTAAGCTCCGGGGATTGGCTCTCGATCTGCACATTGCGAAGGGTCATCCCACGGAGGTCGGCCGCGGTGATCAGCAGTTCGCCCCGGATACGCGCGTTCTCCACCAGCAGGTTGGTGAGCGGCGACTCGGGGATGCCCGTCACGTGGATGATGCGCGTCGCCCCCTCCACGACCACGTCGCGGATGGTGACGTCGCGGAAGAACGGCGTCAGCTCATTCGCGTCGCGCGCCGGCAGCCGGTTGGCCAGCTCGCCCACGTAGGTGACGCTTCCCAGCATGTCGCAGCGGAACATCTTGCCCGACAGACGCATCCGCAGACGCTCGTAGATCAGGTTCTCGCCGCCCCCGGCGCGGGGCCGGCGGGTCTTGAGCCGGATGCCGACGTCGGTGTCGTCGAACACGCAGTCGTGCACGTATAGGTTGCGGATGACGCCGGCGGTCTCACTGCCAACGGTCACGGCGCCGTGGCCCTGCTTGGCCAGGCAGTGGCGGATCACGACGTTCTCGGTGGGGCGGTTCACCCGCCGCCCGTCGCGCCCGCGGCCGGCCTTGAGGGTGAAGCAGTCGTCGCCGTTGTTGAGCGTTGAGTACTCGATCAGCACGTTGCGGGACGACTCGATGTCGATGCCGTCGCCACGAGGGATGCCGACCGAATTGACCGTCACCCCCCGGATCACAACGCCGTCGCAGTAGACGGGCACGATGTTCCAGAACGCCGTCTGCTCGAGGGTGACCCCCTCGATGTACACGTTGGTGCAGCGGGTCGGCGAGATGAACATCGGCAGGAAGATCGGCGCCCCGCCCTGCCCTTCGTACACCCGCTCGGCGACCGGCTTGTCGAGCGGAACGAACCGCTCGACTACGTCCTGGGTCATCATCTGCCGCTTCACGGGGCCGTCCTCGGGGCCGAGCAGCGTGCCGCGGCCGGTGACGGCGATGTTGTCCGCGTCCAGCGCGTAGATGCACGCGCCGAGCGACATCACCTCTACCCCCTCGTGCCGCGTGAACACGGCGGGTCGGTAGTCGGCGAGTTCTCCGCTGAACCGAAGCCGGGCGCCTTGGGCGACATGCAGGTTGACGTTGCTCTTCAGCGTGATCCGTCCCGAAAGCCAGTCGCCGGCCGGGATCAGCACCGTGCCGCCGCCGGCGGCGTGGGCCTTGACGATCGCGGCATGGATCGCCTCGGTGGCTTTCACGCCCGGTTGGGCGCCCTCCTCACGGATGTCGATCGTCCGGTCGGGGAAGCTGGGCTTCCTGAACGATCGCATCGGGAACGGCGCCATGACCGGTGCGATCTCGGTGAGCAGGTTCGCTGCGCCAACGTCGTTCAGCGTGGGTATCCGGGCAGCCGGTTGGGCGGACGCCCTCTGCGCAGCCAACGACGGCAGCAGCAGTGGCAAGACAGACGCGACGGCATAACGCCGCCAAGCAGATGCGTGAGACAAAGGACCATCGCCAGAAGTAGGTGAGGAGCGACCAACCGTTCGGTTCGCTCGATCCTATCCGACGCGGCGCCGCGCCGCCAATCATTCGAGGACGATGCAAACGAAAGGCCGCGGCATGTAACCATGCCGCGGCCTACGCAAGGACTGACTTAAACGGGAGGGCGAGCCTCCAATGCCTTAGCGGCGGCGTCTCACCACCGCCGAGCCGACGCCACACAGCGCGCCCGCCAGGAGCGCCAGCGAGGCGGGCTCCGGCACTAGTGTGATTACGCCACCGGCCAGCACGACGCCAACGATGGGGTCGTTCAGCGGGTCGATGATGGCGCCCTGCTGGGCGTAGATCTCAACGTCGGTTGTGCCGATGAACAGGTCACCTGGCTCGAACGGCAGCGAGTCGATCGAGGCGACAAAGTTGTAGGGGTCAACCGTGTACAGCACCGGCCCGTTGCCGAGCACCTGGCGGAACGGTCCGCTGACGCTGCGGAACGCGGAGATTAGCTTGCCGGTGACCGGGTCGTTCACAATCGAGCTCATTGAGCCGGTGAATGGGCCAAGGTCGGGGACCTCGTCAATGCCGCCGAAGAGGTCGAACGGAACGGGCGGCATTCCCGCGATGAATCCTGACGCCTGGATGCTGGTCAGCTCGTCTTGGATCGAGTCGCCGATTTGCTCGTCCCACACCTGGGTGAACGTGCCCTCTGCCGAGACCGGTAGGTCAATCGGCGAGCCGGTGGGGTTGAATGGCGTTCCCGGGTAGAGCCGGGTGAAGAAGGTGTTTTCGTACTTGTAGGTAGCGGAGCCGGCCAGGATCGGGCCCGCGGAGGCCACCTGGCCGAGGGCGGCCGCCGCCAGGATGGCGGCGGCAAACTTGTGGGTGCGAATCATTAGACGCTCTGGGAACGGGTGTTCGGCGAGGTGCGGGTCTCTTTCCACCTATAACGGTTATCCGCTTTCGCTGATGATAGGCAGCTTGTATCAGTGTTTGCAAGCACCAATCTGCGGGTTTTCGCGGTTTTGGGTGGCCCGGCATTGGCCTCCAACGCGACGCCGGACAGGCCGGCGCCCCGATCCCGTGGAAAGCCAGATAGCTAAACAAAGTGCATGTTTACCCCGTTAATTTCCTTTTCGTTGCAGGGTCGCTTAGACTGTCCGTTCTAGTTCCTGGCGCCCCCTCCCTCCCCTCCTTTCTGCTCTGAATTCTCGAATGCCGAACCAGCAACCCTCGCGTCGTGACTTTGTGAGAACCACCACCGGAATCGCGGTGGGCACTTCGGTCCCCTACTTCTTCTCGCAGCAACGCACGCTGGCCGACGAGACCCAGTCGAAGAACGACCGCCTGAAGGTGGCCTTGATCGGCGCCGGCGGCATGGGGATGGGCAACATGGACTCGGCGCGTGACATGTGCGACGTGGTCGCGATCGCCGACGTTGATTCCGGCCGGCTCAACCACGCCAACCAGCGGCTGAGCGGCGGCAAGGCGGACACCTACGCCGACTACCGCGAGATCCTCCAGCGTGACGACCTCGACGCAATCCACATCGCCACGCCGGACCACTGGCACACTAAGCCCCTGATCGAGGCGCTGCTCGCCGGGCACGACGTCTACTGCGAAAAGCCGCTCACGCTGACCATCGACGAGGGCAAGCTGATCCGCAAGGTCGTGAAGGAGACCGGCCGGGTCGTGCAGGTGGGCACCCAGCAACGCAGCACCTACGACCTGTTTGTCAAAGCCATCGCGCTGGTGGCCGAGGGACGCATCGGGAAGATCAAGAGCATCGACGTCGCGATCGGCGGCGCGCCCAAGTCGCCTTCGATCCCGGTCGTTGACGCGCCGGGCACTCTCGACTGGGACCGCTGGCTGGGGCCGGCGCCGCTGGCCGAGTACCGCCACCTCCGCGACGAGGAGGGCCACACCTTCACCAACTGCCTGTACGAGTTCCGCTGGTGGTACGAGTACTCCGGCGGCAAGCTGACCGACTGGGGCGCCCACCACGTGGACATCGCCACCTGGGCGCTGGAAGCCAACGGACAGGCGACCGCGCCGCTGTCGGTCGGCGGCGAGGCGTCCCACCCCGTGCCCTTCGAGAATGGGGTGCCGACCGAGATCGATCGGTACAACACCGCGACTTCGTTCAACCTCAAGGCGGTCTACCCCGGCGACATCGAGATGACCATCCGCAACGACGGCAACGGCATCACCATCGAGGGCGACGAGGGACGCATCTTCGTCAACCGCGGCCGGCTGACCGGCAAGCCGGTTGAGGAGCTGGCCGAGAACCCGCTCCCCGAAGACGCCGTCAGCAAGGTCTACAAGGGCATGCCGATGGACTTCAACGAGCGGAAGGCGCACTGGGCGAACTTCTTCCACTGCTGCCGCGAGCGTCGGGACCCGATCTCGGATGTCCACACGCACATGAAGATGCTCAACGTGTGCCACCTGGCGGGCATCTCCGCCCGGCTGGGCCGCACCGTCAACTGGGACGCCCAGACCGAGCAGATCACCGGCGACGAGCAGGCCAACAGCATGCTGGCCCGGCCGTACCGAGAGGGCTACGCGATCGAGATGTAGCGTACCCGCTCCCGCGGCGGTTGCACCGTGACAATTCAAAACCCGGCGCGGGGGCTTCTCCCACGCCGGGTTTTTCTGTGCCTGCAACGTTGATGCCCGGCAGGCGTCAATCTGGGGGGCAGGCTGACGACCGCGATCAGAATCGCGCAGCGCGGCTCCCCGGTAGATGGCGGCAGACCGTACGCGCCACATATAATGCCAATCCACTTGGCTTGGCCGAGAGAGCTGCTTGGGCTCGGCTTCGATTCTTCCAACGGCGGTGGCGTGGAGCGCATGCACCCACAGCCGCTCTGCACAATCGGCGGTAAGACTGGGTTCGAACGGAGGGACGTCCGAGATGAACAGCGCGTCCGTTTCCCGATTCGGCGTAGCGGTGGCCAGCGTGGTCATCTCCTGCTTAGGGGCGCCGGTCTCGGGCCAGTTTGACACGGTCATCAACGTGCCACCGGAGTTGGTCTCTCCGTTTATCGAGATCGGCTCATCGACACAACTGAATGTCGCTGAAGGTGGACAGCTCGCTTACGTCGACGTGGGGACGCCAGATGGGGTCAGCGCGAATGTCGAACTGAACATGACCGGTGGCCTGATTGCCCACGGCGTTCAAGCTTACTCGGGGAGTGTGGTCACCATCACCGGCGGCGAGCTGCGTCAAGCGGGCGTTACGGCTCACTCGGGAAGCGTAGTGAATGTCTCGGGAGATGCCTGGAGCGTCGATCTGCAGGCTGAACATGGCGCCGTTGTCGACATCACCGGTGACGCCTACGTCGGACGGCTGACGGCGGAGTCGGGGAGCGACGTGCGGGTGAACGGACTTTACTTGGGTGTCGGTTCCACCGCCAGGTCGGGCAGCAGCGTCACCATTAGCGGTGGCATTATTGGCGGTCTCTTCACTGCCGAGGCGGGTAGTCGCGTGGAGCTCGTAGGAAACGAGTTCAGCGTCAACGGCGCCGAGTACGCAGGGGCAACGGTTTCCTTGGTCTCGGAGCAGGACGTTTTCTCGGGAACCCTGTCCGACGGCTCACCGTTTGTGTTCAGCGTTTCTGCCCTCGACGCGATTAACGGCGCCACCCTCACGCGGATGGAACTCCCGAGCGTCGACCCGACTCCCATCGTCGTCGACCAGATCATCTCCTCGCCGATCCGCGGCCTGCGGGCCGGGCAAACGCTCACGCTCCGCGCTGGTGGACGGTTACCGGATGGGTTCACAGCGGTTGGCGCGACGGTCGCCATCGAGGGGGGAGAGGTTGGGGACGCGGTCGAGGTGAGCGGCGGCGACCTACAACTGGCCGGCGGCGTCATCGGCAAATGGTTTTCCGCGACAGCGGGAGGTCAGGTTCGCGTCAGCGGCGGCACGATCGGGCTGGGGGCGAGTGTCTCGAGCGGCGCTCGGCTGCTGCTGACCGGCGGCGAGGTGGGCGCCGGCTTCAGCGCCGCTCGCGGGAGTGCCGTCAGCATCAGCGGTGGAGTGATCGGGACTGGGTTCGAGGCGCTGCGCTGGAGCAGCGTCGCCCTGAGCGGCGGGGAGTATGGAGAGGGCTTCCGCGCCGAACGCGACAGCAGCGTCAGCCTGGTCGGGCAAGAGTTCCGCTTGGACGGGGCGCCGATCGAGGGGCTCGGCGTCGGTCGGCCGGTCGTGGTCACAAGTCGAGGTGGGAGGCTAACCGGTGTGCTTGCCGACGGTTCCTCGTTCGGGTTCGACCTCACTCCCGAAGATGTGCTGAATAACAAGCCGCCGGTCGGATTCGATTTCTTCTCCGTCGACTCTCACATCGCACTGACGCTGATCTCCGGCCTGCCCGGCGACTACAACAATGACGGCCGCGTCACCGCGGCTGATTACACCCTGTGGCAGGATTCCGTGGGACAGATCAGCCCCCTGCTGAACGACCCCCACGGCGGCGTCGTGGGCGACCCCCAGCTCGATGTCTGGCGAGCCAACTACGGGGCGGTGGCCGAAGGGCTCGTGCCAGAGCCGCGGGCATTGGCGTTTGCGTTGCTCGCCAGCTGTATGGTGCTTATGGGACGCAAGAGCTAGTGAGCAGGGGCTCCGCGGACGTCTTAGCCGGAGGCCGGCTCAACACGGGGGCGATGACGTCGGACCGGCGACGCTTGACCAGGCGACCGCGTCGGTGGGCAGCGCCACGCGGCAAAAGAAGATCGGCTCGCCGCGCCTAATCGACTTTGTGCTGGCCGGCCTCGGGCTCCTTGGGGGGCTCCGGGCCTCCCACATCCAGCCCCACGGCCTGCATCCGCTTCTTCCACTGCCGGCGGGCGACTCGTTGCATATCGGCGGCCTGGTCGTGTTCGTCGACGATCTCGATGCCCAGGAGCGTCTCGATGACGTCCTCCATCGTGACCAGCCCGTCGACGCCGCCGTACTCGTCGACGACTATCGCCAGGTGCTCGCGCTGGTCGAGCAGCAGCTCCAACGCGTCGGGTAGCGACGCGGTCGCCGGGATCGCCTTGAGCGGGCGGCGCAGCTCCTCGAGCCGAGTGGCCGGCTTGTCCTGGGCCTGTGCGAGCAGGATGTCGGTCTTGAGCACAAAGCCCGTCGCCTCGTCGATCGAGCCGTCGAAGACCGGGATCCGCGACACTGGCAGGTTGGGCCGCTCGTCCATCAGCTCGCCGACGGTCATTGACTCGGGGAACGCGAGGATCACGGTGCGGGGCGTCATCACGTCCTCCACCTTGAGCGACGGCAGCCGCAGCAGGTTGGTGAGCACCCGGTGCTCGCCGACGTTCAGCTCGCCGGTCTCGCTGCTCATGGCGGCAGTGGCCGCCAGCTCCTCGCGGGTGACGATCTCCTGCTTCTCGCCGGCGATCAGCTTGGTGAGCAGCTCCGACATCCAGACCAGCGGGTACAGCAGCCAGATCAGCAGCTGCAGCACCTGTGCGGTGGGGGGACCGAGCTGCCGCCAGTACACGGCGCCGATGGTCTTGGGGATGATCTCCGACAGGATCAGGATCAAGAGGGTCATCACGGCCGACGCGTAGCCAACCGCCGCGCTGCCCCAGACGCCCGCCGCCTGCGCGCCCACGCCAGCGGCGCCGACCGTGTGGGCGATGGTGTTGAGGCTCAGGATCGCCGCCAGCGGCCGGTCGACGTTCTCCTTCATCTGCTTGAGCAGCTTCGCCGAGCGGCCGCCCGATTCCTCGAGCGTGGCGATGTACGACGGGGTCACGCTCAGCAGCACCGCCTCGGCGACCGAGCAGAGGAACGAGAACCCGAGCGCCACCAGCGCGTACAGGACCAGCATGCCGTAGGTCCCCTCCGCGTTGGGGTCGACGACGCCGGCCCCGGCAGCCAGCAGCAGAGTTTGGCTCAACTCGGTCACTTCAGCACTCCTGGGTTCCTGAACGGGTACGGAAGCATCCTACCCGACAACCACGCGGCGGGTCACCTCGTGCGTGGCGACGTTGCTGCCGGTGGCGGCCACCTGGCGTTACGAATCGTAGCGGCGCAGGCGGACGCGGCGACCGGAAGCTGCCCAAGCAGCCTACCGATCGTTGGCCGCTGAGGGGAGCCGCGCCGCAAGCGGGCTGTGACGCGTCGGCGCCTAGAGCGGAGGGAAGAGTGCCACCGTGCCGAGTAAGCGGCCAGCGTCGAACACGAGAAAGGCAAACAGCAATCAGCTGGCCGACTTGGCGACCCGCAGCTTGCCGCGGGCCTGAGCGATATCGCGGTCGCGGGCGGCGGCTTCGGCGCCGGAGGCGGTGCGGGCGATCGCCTCGTCGAGCTGCTTGCGGGCCTCGGCGACGTCGATCTGCGAGACGGGCATCGCCCGGCCGGTCATGACCGACACCACGTCGTCCGAAACCTGGATGAACCCGCCCTCAACGTAGAAGCGGGTGGACTGGCCCGACTGACGGTACCGGAGCTCGCCGTAGCCCAGGCGGCCGATGATCGGCGCGTGCCCCTTGGCGATGCCGATCTCGCCGTCGAACAGCGGCGCCACGACCGAGTCGACGGACTCGTCGATGATGGTCATCTCGGGCGTGACGACAACAAGCTTGATGGGGAGGTCGGCCATGGAATCGGGTCTTGGCAGTTAGTTCCCTCCCCTTAGGGGAGGGCTAGATTTGGGGGGAGTGGGCACACGGCGTGCCCCCACCCCGGTCCTCCCTCGGAGGGGAGGCAGGAATGCTTACTTCTGGTCTTTCTTCCACTGCTCCTCGGCCTGCTCGATCGGGCCGACGTACATGAAGGCGGACTCGGGCAGGTGGTCCCACTTGCCGTCGCAGATCTCGTTGAAGCTGCGGATCGTGTCGGAGATCGAGGTGAACTCGCCCGCCTTGCCGGTGAACACCTCGGCAACGAAGAACGGCTGCGACAGGAACCGCTCGATGCGGCGGGCACGGTGCACAATCATCTTGTCCTCTTCGGACAGCTCGTCGACGCCGAGGATCGCGATGATGTCCTGCAGCTCGCGGTACCGCTGCAGGGTGGTCTGCACGCGGCGGGCACAGTTGTAGTGCTCATCGCCCACGTACTGCGGGTCGAGGATACGGCTGGAGGACGCCAGCGGGTCGACCGCCGGGTAGATGCCCTTCTCGGAGATGGACCGCTCCAGGTAGATGAACGCGTCGAGCTGGCCGAACGCGGTGGCGGGCGCCGGGTCGGTCGGGTCGTCCGCCGGCACGTAAACCGCCTGCACCGAGGTGATGGCGCCGTTGTTAGTAGACGCGATGCGTTCCTGCAGGGCGCCCATCTCGCTGGCCAGGGTCGGCTGGTAGCCCACCGCCGACGGCATGCGGCCCAACAGGGCGGACACCTCGGAACCGGCTTGGGAGAAGCGGAAGATGTTGTCCACGAACAGCAGCGTGTCGGCGCCGGTTTTGTCGCGGAAGTACTCCGCCATGGTCAGGGCCGACAACGCCACGCGGAGACGCGACCCCGGCGGCTCGTTCATCTGGCCGAACACCATGCAGGTCTGGTCGATGACGCTCTTGTCGCCGTCGCCGCCCATCTTGGTTTCCTGCATCTCGAGCCACAGGTCGGTCCCCTCACGGGTCCGCTCGCCAACGCCCGCGAACACCGAGTAGCCGCCGTGCTCCTTGGCGATACGGGCGATCAGCTCGGTGAGGATAACGGTCTTGCCCAGGCCGGCGCCGCCGAACAGGCCGGCCTTGCCGCCACGCACGAACGGGGTCAGCAGGTCGACCACCTTGATGCCGGTCTCGAAGATCTCGGTGCTGGTCGAGAGGTTCTCGAGGTTGGGCGCGTCGCGGTGGATGGGCCACTTCTCCTCGGTGTCCACCGGGCCGCGGCCGTCGACCGGCTCGCCGAGCACGTTGAACACGCGGCCCAGGGTGGCCTCGCCGACCGGCACGCTCACCGGGGCACCGGTGTCGACCACCTCCTGGCCGCGGACCAGGCCGTCGGTCGAGCCCAGGGCGATGCACCGCACGCGTCCGCCGCCCAGCTGCTGCTGCACCTCGGCGGTCAGGTTGACCCGCACGCCCTTGTGCTCACTGACGATCTTCACCGCGTTGTAGATAGGCGGCAGGGCGTCCTCGGGGAACGCGACGTCGAACGTCGACCCGATGACCTGCGTGATGTGCCCGACGTTGTTTGCGGTAGCGGTGGACATGGCTTGGTTTGCGTGGGTAGTTGGTGTTGTGGTGTTCGTGTGGCGGCGGATCGCTGGGGGCGTGGGCCTAGCTGATGGCCTCGACGCCGCCGATCAGGTCGATCAGCTCGGAGGTGATGCGTCCCTGGCGGGCGCGGTTGTACTGCATGCTCAGCTTTTTGATGAGGTCGTTGGCGTTCTCGGTGGCGCCCTTCATGGCGATCATCCGCGCGACCTGCTCGTTCACCGCCGAGTCGAGGAAGCACTTGAAGAGCTTGATCTTGAAGCTCATCGGGATGACCTCCTCCAGGATGCTCTCCGGCGAGGGGAGGAACTCGTACAGCGAGGCGCCGGACTTCTCCTCAAGGTTTTCGTTGGAGGCCTCGTCGCCGCCAACCACCGAGCCCAGCGGGAGGAGCGTCTCGACCGAGACCTTCTGCCGCGCGACGCTCTCGAACTTCATGTACACGACGTCCAGGCGGTCGAGCCGGCCGGCGATGAAGTCGTCGAGGTAGCGGGTGGCGATCTCGTCCACCTCGTCAAACCGCGGCTTGTCCTCGAAGTGCGTGAACGATTGGTCCACCTGCTGGCCGCGGAACTTGAAGCCCGAGATGCCGCGCTTGCCGCTGACCTCCAGGGTGCAGTTGGGCACGGCCGCCTGCAGCTCGGTCCAGGCGCCCAGCCCGGCGCGGATCAGGTTGCCGTTGAATCCGCCGCACAGGCCGCGGTTGGCGGTCAGCACCAGCAGCTTGCCGTGCTGGGGGTTGTCACGCTTCTCGAGCAGCGGGTGGCTGACCTCCAGCCCCGCCTCGGTGAGGTCGCGCACCAGCTTCGAGACACGGTCCGTGTAGTCGGTGGCGGCGGACGCGCGGTCCATCGCCTTCTTGAACCGCGCGGTCGCGATCAATTCCATCGTCCGCGTGATCTTGGCGATGTTCTTGACCGACTTGCGGCGCTTGTCGAGGACTTTTGGGTTGGCCATGTGAGGCTATCGGCGGTTGGCTGTCAGCAATCGGCTACTTCTCAGCCCACCCCGCCAGGGGTGGGACGACGTCACGTTCGGCTAGCTGGCGGCGCCCGCCGGCTCGGCCTTGGCGTGCCCGGCGAACTGCTTCTGGAACAACTCGATCGCGGACTCCATCTGCGCGAGGATTTCGTCGGACAGGGCCTGCTCCTTGGCGAGCTTCTCGCGGAGCTCTGGCACCTGGTCGTGCAGGAACGTGACGAACTCGCTCTCCCACTGCTGCACCTTGTCGACCGGGACGTTGTCCAGGTGGCCCTTGGTGCCGACGTAGATCAGGATCACCTGGTCCACCATGTCCAGCGGCTGGTACTGGCCCTGCTTGAGCAGCTCGACCATGCGGTAGCCGCGGTCCAGCTTCTTCTGGGTGGCCGGGTCGAGGTCGGTGCCGAGCTGGGCGAAGGCCTCGAGCTCGCGGAACGCGGCCAGGTCCAAGCGCAGGCCGCCGGCCACCTTCTTCATGGCCTTGGTCTGGGCGTTGCCGCCCACGCGAGAAACCGAGATGCCCGCGTTCATCGCCGGCTTAACGCCCGCGAAGAACAGGTCCGGCTGCAGGTAGATCTGGCCGTCGGTGATCGAGATCACGTTGGTCGGGATGTAGGCCGACACCTCGCCCTCGAGGGTCTCGATGATGGGGAGCGAGGTCAGCGACCCGCCGCCCAGCGCGTCGGACAGCTTGGCCGAGCGCTCCAGCAGGCGGCTGTGGCAGTAGAACACGTCGCCCGGGTACGCCTCGCGGCCCGGCGGGCGCCGCATCAACAGCGACAGCTGGCGGTAGGCCACGGCCTGCTTGGAGAGGTCGTCGTACACGATCAGGGCGTGCTGACCGTTGAACATGTACTCCTCGGCCATCGCGGTGCCGGAGTACGGCGCGATGTACTGCAGCGGCGCCGGGTCGCTGGCGCCGGACACGATCACCGTGGTGTAGTCCATGGCGCCGTGCTCGCGGAGCTTCTCGACGATGCCCGCCACGGTCGACTCCTTCTGGCCGACCGCGACGTAGAAGCACTTTACGCCGGAGTTCTTCTGATTGATGATCGCGTCGATCGCGACGGCGGTCTTGCCGGTCTTGCGGTCGCCGATGATCAGCTCACGCTGGCCGCGGCCGATCGGCGTCATGGCGTCGATCGCCTTGATGCCGGTCTGCAGCGGCTCGGTCACCGGCTGACGCTCCGACACGCCGGCGGCGATCACCTCGACCGGGCGGCGCTTGCTGGTGACGATCGGGCCCTTGCCGTCCAGCGGGTTGCCCAGCGGGTCGACCACGCGGCCCAGCAACTCGTCGCCGGTGGGCACGCTGAGCAGCTGTCCCGTGCTCTTCACCTCTTCGCCCTCGGCGATCTTGAGGTAGTCGCCCAGGATGATCACACCGACGGAGTTCTCCTCCAGGTTGAACGCCAGGCCGGTGGCGCCGCTGGCGAACTCCACCATCTCGCCGGCCATCACGCCCGACAGGCCGTAGACCTGGGCGATGCCGTCGCCGACCTCCAGCACGCGTCCGACCTCGCGGACGTCGATCTGCGCGCTGTAGTTGGAGATCTCTTGCTGAATGACCGACGCGATCTCGTCGCTGTTGAACTTCATCCGTTAGCTCCGAAGAAGCTGGCTGTGTTGTTGGTTGCTGCGTGGCAGCGTTGGTTAGTTGGTCGAGAAGAACTGCTGCGGGTTCCGCTCGATCTGCTCGACGGTCGAGTTGACGATCGCCTGCCGGGCCTTGGCGAACGCGGTCAGCAGCGAGCTGTCGTACACGGTGTCGCCGACGTGGACCTGCATGCCGGCGATCAGCTCGGGCTTGACCTCCGTCGACACGATCGGCTCCTTGTTGGTCTTCACCCGCAGGACGTTGGCGATCTCGCCAACCAGCGACTCGTCGAGCGGCTCGGCCGACACGACCCGCACCCGCACGTTGTTGTTGCGTTCCTCGTACAGACGCACGGTCTGTGAGACCACCGTCCTGAGGATGCCGAGCCGGTTGTGACCCGACAGCACCTTGAGGAAGTTGAGCACCGTCTCCGAGACGCGGCCGCCGAACACCCGGTCGATGATCTGCAGCCGCTCACTGTGGGGCACAAACGCCGAGCGGAGCGGCTCCAGCAGCTGCGGGTGGGGTTTCAGCACCTCGTTGACGATCGCGCCCAGTTCCTGGACCACGTCCCACTCGCTGCCGGCCGCCGCGCCCAGGACCGCCTCGGCGTAGGTGCGGGCGATCTGCTCTTCGGTGACGTCCAGCACCGTGTCGTGCTGCGGGAGGTTCTGCGGGTCGATCGTCATGCTTGTAGGGTTGTTGGCGGCTCTCGGAGGGTCCCGCTAGTTGTTGGCGCCCGTGCCCATCAGGCCCAGCGCCTCGCGGACGATCTCACTCTGGCGTTCCTGGCTGATCTCTTGGCGGACCACCCTCGACGCGAGGTCCACGGCCAGCGCCGCGCTCTGCTCGGCCAGCCCCTTCACCGCGCCGTCCTTGGCGTTCTCGATGTCCCGCAACGCCCGTTGACGCTCGGCGTCGGCGGCCTCGCGGGCCTCGGTGACGATCTGGCCCTTGGTGGCCTCCGCGTCGCGGCGGGCCTCCTCCAGCATCTGCCGAACCTCTTCCGCCGCGGCGTTGATCTTCGCCTGGTGCTCGGCCAGCAACGCAGCGGCCTGGTCGTGCTTCTCCTGGGCCGCCGCGATGTTGTCGCTGATCGCCCGGTCGCGGGCGTCGAGCGCCGCGGCGATCTTCGGCCAGGCGAACTTCGACAGGAGCGCCATCAGCACCAGGAAGACCACCAGCGAGTAAACCGCCAGCTCGCCCGCCAACTCGGACGGGTCGAACAGGCTGTCGTGGGCGTTGCCGTGGCCCAGCTCGTTGTGCCCACCGCCGTGGCCGCCCTCGCCGTGATCGGCGGCGGCGTGGCCGCCGTCATCGTGGGCGGCCTCGTCATCGTGGTGGTCGGCGGCCTCGGCCTCCGACGCGTCGTGCTCCTCCGCCTCACCTTCCGCGTCATCGCCCGCCTCCTCGGCGGGGGATTCTTCGGTCGGCTCGCCGGCCTCCATCTCGTCGGCGTCCGCGACCTCGGGGTTGGCCGTCTCCGACTCGGATGTTGCGGCGGCGTCGCCCTCGGGCGACTCCGTTTCCTGGGCGCGCAGCGACTGCGTGGCGGAGAGGGCCAGGCAGGCGAGCACGCACAACGCCAGCCGTAGCGGGGGCATCAGGTTCAACAACATCTTGGGCAACTCGAAGGGACAGAACGAAGGGAAAGCCAGACCGCGGCAGGCGGTTCGCCGACTAGCCGGGGAACGGGTTCTGCTGCGAGCAGACGAAGATCGCGTAGAACGTGAAGCCCTCGATCAGAGCGGCCGAGATGATCATCGCGACCTGGATGCCGCCGGCCATTTCGGGCTGGCGAGCCATGCTCTCAACAGCCGAGCCGCCGATGCGGCCGATGCCCAGGCCGGCGCCGATCGCCACCAGGCCAGCGCCCACGGCGCCCGGGATGTTGGTGCCGCCATCGGCGCCCTGAGCGGCGGCGGGCGAAACCATGATCAGGCCGGCCACGATGGCGTAAGCAGCAATCTTCGTTAGGTTAAACACTCTCGTACTCCTCGTGAAAATGAAGGGCAACTGAATCGGGTTGTGACTTGAGCGGGGCGTTGCCGACGCCGCCACCGGTTTAGTGGTGGTGGATCGCCGCCCCGATAAACAGACCGCTTAGGAAGGTGAACACGTACGCCTGCAGGAACGCGACAAACAGTTCTAGGCAGCTGATCGCGACCGCGCCGAAGATGGAGAGCGGCGCCGCGACCCACCAGGTCCAGGCGCCGGCGGCGCTAACCGCGATGCCCATCAACGCCAGCAGCACCAGGTGGCCGGCGACCATGTTGGCGAGCAGACGAACGCTCAACACCGCGTGCTTGATGAAGAAACCGAGCACCTCGATCACCCAGATCATCGGGATGATGAACAGGGCGATCAGCCAGTGCAGGTCCATGCCGGGCACCTGGTTCTTCAAGAACCCGACCAGGCCGAACCGCTTGATGCCGGAGCCGATCGTCACGCAGATGACCAACAGCGCGAGTGAGGTGGTCACCGCGAACGACGCCGTCGGGGCGCCGAGGAACGGGATCATGCCGAGCAGGTTCATCACCAGGATGAACAGGAACAGCGTCCACAGGAACGGCACAAACCGCTGCGCGTCCTTCTCGCCGATGGTCGGCTTGGCGATCTGGTCGCGGATGAACTCGAGAAACACCTCGATCATGCTGGTGACGCGGCTCTTGCGCCCGTCCAGCAGCATCTGCCCCGCACGGCGGCACAGGTAGAAGACGATCAGCGCGCCGACCGTCAGCAGGATCATGTACTTGGAGATGCCGATGCCGGACTCCATCGCGTAGTGATTCCGCAACTCGCCAAAGGGCTGCGGGATCACCAGCTTGCCGCTGAGTTGATGGTTGTAGTCGGCAATCTTGGCTTCGGACCAATCGTGATCGACAAGGTAGTTGTCGACCAGGGCGTCGCCCGCGTCGCCCTTCAAGCTAGCGACCGTTGAGTCCCAGGCACGCTTGAAGGCCGGGTCCTCTAGCTTCTCGTGAAACCACTCCTGCGAGTCCGCCTCACTCAAGAAGCGGTAGAACGGCTTGGCGAAGTTCGCGTCCTCGGACCGCCAGGCCTTGTACTCTGCGATCAACTTGGCGTTGCTGACCGGGAGGTCAATCGAGTTGAGCGGCGACTGTTCGAGCAGTTGCTCGGCCTGCCAATCTTGGAAATCAGGGTCGAGCTTGATCCAGTAGTTGGGGAACTGGCTGGCGTGCTCTTTCCGACTCGGCGCCAACGCCTTGGGCACCTCGAAGTAGTAGCTGTCCTTGATGTGAAGGATGGCGTTGGACATGAGTTCCGTTGAGTCGGGTCTGCGGGTCGAGTGGTCGCGGCCAGGGGCGGCTTAGTTGGCGGCGCCGCCGGGGGTCTTAGCGCGTTGCGAGGCGGGCTGAAACCGGCTCGCCAGCCGAGTGGCGACAACCGTTTCGACCACCAGGCCCGCAAGATAATTGAGCATCAGCATATGCACTAGGCCCGAGGCCAAGATCGGCAGGGAAGTAATCTGAGGGACCGCCGCCGGGGCGCTGAGCACGAGCGTCATGGCGCCCGCCAGCCGCACCAGCATGCCGGCAAACACGCCCGCGATGCCGTGGCCGGCGTGCGTCATGCGGAGCATGACTTCCAGCGAGATGGCGCAGACCAACCACATCGACGCCGAGGCGGCCGAGGCCGCGATCCACGCGGTGGGCTGCCCCCCCCACCACCAGGCTGTCGCCATCAGCACAGTCGCCGACACACCGGCCATGGCGGCCAGAGTGCGGACGGGCGTGAGTGGCAAGAGGGGGCTAGTCGCCATGCGGGGGTGATTCGCGGTTGGTGTTTTCGGGTGGGTCGGGTCGGGCCGAGGGGGGCGGCTTGCGGAACACGATCAGCAAGTAGGCCAACCCTGCCGGCGGGCCGAGGATGAAACCGGCCATCCCCAACCAGCCAACACCCCAGCGGGCATCCGCCCAGGAGCCGGCGATCCCCGGCAGGGCCATGATGGCGCTGGCGGCAAACACCCGCCCGAGGGCGTCGTAAGCCAGCGAACTCGTCGAGTGACCAGGGGGCTTCACAGGCACTCCGAGGATCGGGGGCGCCGCTATCGCCGAACATGACGCGTGGCGAGCCCTACTCAGCCACCTAACTGTCCGCTGAGCCGTGGAGTTTATTTCGCCCAACCCCAGACCGTCAACGCCCTTGCGGCGAAATTGTGCTTTTTTTCACAAACTTTTCGGACACGACGATAGCGCTCCTGCGCAAGGGCTGGCGAGTTAAGCACGCATGCCCTGCTTTGGCCGCGCAGCAGCAAGCTCGAGGGCTTTGGTGGTTAATTGTAAGTCGCTTCATGTTAAGGGCTTACGGCGTTTTTTGGGGCGGTCGCAGACGGCTGAATTGTTGCGGTATTCGGCAGGTCGGTTATACTAATGTTTACGAGTTAGACGACGCCAAGGCATGTGAGGAACCTAGTAATTCCCCGGCGCCCGCAGCCTTCAGCGGGGTTAAACCACCGCGGGAATTATCTCTCCGCGGGTCTGCCTGCACAGACGCCCCAGGGGGACGACTCAGCCCACCTCCGCTCTACCCACCAGCACGGGTTGCGCGGCCCGGCCCGCTCCCGCAAACTCTCCCGCCCATTCCTCATATCCCGACGCTGAGAAGATCGAAAGCAATGACCGCTTCTACGCTCAAGTCGTACACGTGCAAGGACCTCGCCCAGATGGCTCGCAGCGAGGGGATCACTGGCTGGCACTCGATGCGAAAGGACGAGTTAGTCGCGGCCCTGGTGAGGGCCAAGCGGAAGTCGCAGGGCAAAGGTGCCGTTAAGTCGGCGGTGACTAAGAAGCTTCAGCAGCGACCCACGGCAAGCCCCGAGCGGCTTCGCGTGCAACGCGAGATCAGCCGTGTTCAGCAGGAGTCCGCCGAGCGTAAGAACCTGAGCTGCACTAGCGAGGGCCGTCCCGAGCCGCAGAAGGACCGGATTGTCGTGCTGGTGCGCGACCCGTACTGGCTGCACGTCTGCTGGGAGATCACCCCCCAGAGCGTCGAACGCGCCCGCTCGGTGCTGGGGCAGGACTGGCACGGTTCGGCGCCGACGCTGCGACTGATCCGCGTGCTGGACGGCGGCGGCGGCCGGCTGGAGCGGTGCATCGAGATCCACGGCGGCGTTTCCAACTGGTACGTCGATGTTTCCGACCCGCCCAATTCCTACCGGGTTGAGATCGGCTACCGAGCCACCGGCGGCGAGTTCTACTGCTTGGCCCGCAGCAACACTGTCACAACGCCAGTCCCCGGTTCAGCCGATGTCGTGGACAACAACTGGACCGACGTGGCAGAGAACGCCGACCGCATCTACGCCATGAGCGGCGGCTACAGCGCCGACGGGGCCAGCATGGAGCTGCAGGAACTGCTGGAAGAGCGCCTGCGGCGGCGGCTGGGACGCCCGTCAGAGATCCGCTACGGCGTTGGCGCCGCGGGCGACTCGCGCGACGGGGATGAGCTGCGCCTGGCCGTGGACGCCGAGCTCGTGGTCTACGGCTCGAGCGACCCAAATACGCACGTCACGGTCTCCGGCGAGCCGGTTGCGGTTAGCCCCGACGGTTCGTTCGCGGTGAAGGTGCACTTCCCGGACCGCCGCCAGGTCATCCCGATCGTCGCCAGTTCGGCCGACGGCGTGGAGCAGAAGACCATCATCCTAGGCGTGGAACGCAACACCAAGCTGCTCGACCCGGTGGTGAAGGACACGGTAGCGGCCCGGTCGTAGCTCTTCGGGCCATCGCCAGGAGATGCGTTAGAGGGTAGCCGCCGTGCGTACGCGACTGCAGCTCGCGTTTCGGGCGGCGGCCGAATCCGCTACTATCAGAGCTTCTGCCCTGTCACGTCCGGTCCGCGGACGCGATCGCTCGTCGCTGGCGGGGCGTGTCTTCTGACCCGCACGTGGACCCGTGACGCTCGACATCCGGAAGATACTCGAAGGCTGGGCGTACGCCCCTGACTCGGTTACAGCACGAACGATCACCGGCGACGATGGTCGCGAGAAGGTGCAGCTAAGGCTCGACCTGGGCGTGCTTCAGATGGACGTCGAGGGGCGGCCCGATGGGCGCCAGATCGAGGGCGCCCGGTCCTGGCTCGACCTGCACCAGCAGCGGCAGCGCGAGCACGACGCCGCCAACCCGGACGGTGTGCCCTACCTGCTGGGCACGGAGGACTGCTCGGAGTTGATGCGCGAAGGGGTGCAGTACTACCACCGCTATATCTGTTTCTGGCAGCTAGAGCGGTACGAGCTCTGCGCGCGCGACACGAATCGCAACCTCGACCTGTTCCGCTTTGTCAGAAACCACGCCCGCTACGACCGCGACAAGGTGCAGTTCGACCAGTGGCGGCCCTACGTAACCATGATGCACACCCGGGCGGTGGCGACCCCGCTCGTTGAGCTCGATCAGTGGGAGGCGGCCATCGGCGCGATCGATGCCGGCATCCGGGGCGTGGAGACGTTCCTCGCCGACTACGGGCAGCAGGAGCAGTCCGAGCGGATGGGCGAGTTGGTCTTCCTCAAGCGGTGGCGCAAGGAGCTTCAGCGCAAGATTGCGCCGGACTCGGACGACGAAGACGGCGACGACGACCCGGTGGCCCAGCTGAAGGCCGACCTCGACAAGGCGATCGAGGAGGAACGCTACGAGGACGCCGCCCAGCTGCGTGACGAGCTCGACCGCTTAGAGAACCCGCCCCCGCCCACGGGCCACGGCGGTCCGCAGTAGCTTGCCCATTCTCAGCACGGGCCCGACAATTAGCAGCGGGGCCGGAATCGGCCGCCACCAGGGGCAAGGCAGCAATGGTAGAAGCAGATCAGCTCGTTGAGACTCTCCGGAGCTACCGCAGCTGCGCGGTTGCGTTCTCGGCAGGCGTGGACAGCACGGTGGTGGCCAAGGCCGCGCAGCTCGCGCTGGGGGACTCGGCGGTTGCCGTGACCGGGGTCGGCCCAGCGCTCGCCGAAGGGGAGCTCGAGGAAGCGCAGCGTCTGGCATCGCAGATCGGCATCCGGCACGAGCTAGCCGACACGGATGAGATCCACTCGGCGGGCTACATCGCCAACGCGCCAGACCGCTGCTTCCACTGCAAGTCGGAGCTCTACTCGCACGTCGAGCGGATCGCCAAGCAGCTCGGTATGCAGACGCTCGCCAACGGCGCTAACGTTGACGACCAGGGCGACTACCGACCCGGCATGCAGGCCGCGGCCGACTTCGAGGTCCGCAGCCCGCTGGTAGAGTGCGGCTTCGGGAAGCAGCTGGTCCGCGACCTCGCCGCGTATTGGGCGCTGCCGATCTGGAACAAGCCCGCAGCGCCCTGCCTGGCCAGCCGCATCGCGTACGGCCAGCAGGTGACCCCCGAGCGGCTGCGGATGATTGACTTGGCGGAGCAGCATCTGCGCGGGCTCGGAATCCGAGAGCTGAGGGTCCGTTACCACGAGGGGGACACGGCCCGGATCGAGGTCCCGGTGGAGCACCTGCAAGCACTGATCGAACCGGAAACGCGTCAGGGAGTGATGGCTGCCCTCAAGGACTTGGGGTTCAAGGCGGTGACCGTTGATCTGGCTGGGTTTTCCAGCGGCAGCCTGAATCAGGTCCTCGACGCGTCGACGCTCACTAAGTGGCGGCGTTAAGTCTCGGCTGAAATGCTGGCGTCCGCAGCCGTGAGTCGTCACAATCTGGCGGTATGCCGACCGTCCACTTCACCAGCCACCTGCAGGCGTTCGTCGAGTGCCCTTCTGTCGAGGTTGGCCCGGGCGCGCTCGGCGCCGTGCTTGACGAGGCGTTATCTGACAACGAACGCCTGCGGACCTATATCTTCGACGAACAGCGCCGGCTACGCCGTCACGTCATGCTGTTTGTCGACGGGCACGTCGTGACCGACCGCGTCGGCTTGACCGATGAGGTTGCCGCTGGTTCTGAGGTGCACGTCATGCAGGCGTTGTCAGGCGGTTAAGTCTCATCTGCGGGGGGAGCACTGCAATGCAAGACCGGCTACTACTCAGCACCCGTAAGGGCCTGTTTACGCTGGCGCGAGGATCGGGCGGGAGTTGGGACATCGAGCAGGTGGCTCATCTCGCGTCGCCAATCTCGATCACGCTCTGCGACCCGCGCGACGGCGCCGTGTACGCGGCCGTGACGCACGGGCACTTTGGGGCGCACCTGCACCGCAGCCGCGATGGCGGCGTGAGCTGGCAGGAGATCGCCGCCCCCTCTTTTCCAGCGGGTGAGGTCGTTCCGCAGCGGATGCCTGATGGCGATGCAGACTCTACGGCGGGCCCTCCCACCAAGCCCGCGACGCTCAGCGAGATCTGGGCGCTCGAACCAGGCGGCCGTGATGAGCCCGGAGTGCTGTGGTGCGGCACGATCCCGGGGGGGCTCTTCCGGTCGGACGACTACGGCGACTCTTGGTCGCTGGTGCGTTCGCTGTGGGACCGTGAGGAGCGGATGCAGTGGTTTGGTGGTGGGAAGGACGATCCCGGTCTGCACTCGATCTGCATCGACCCAACCGACCCGCGGCGGGTCAAGGTCGCGGTGTCCTGCGGCGGTGTGTGGGCGAGCGACGACGCGGGCGCCGAATGGCGTTGCGCGAGCGAGGGCCTGCGAGCCGAGTACATGCCCCCCGATCAGGCCTATAACCCAATCGTGCAGGACCCGCACCTAATGGCGGCCTGCCTGGCGGCGTCCGGCTGCCTGTGGATCCAGCACCACAACGGCATCTTCCGTTCGACCGATGGCGCCAAGAGCTGGCGCGAGATCACCGCCGCGCAGCCCTCTGCGTTTGGGTTTGCCGTGGCGGTCCACCCCCACGACCCTGAGACCGCCTGGTTTGTCCCCGCGCAGAAGGACGAGACCCGCGTTCCCGTGAACGGCGAGTTTGTCGTCTCGAAGACCACGGACGGCGGCGCCAGCTTTCAGGTTATGCGCCAGGGGCTGCCGCAGGGGCACGCCTACGACATCGTCTTCAGGCACGCGCTGACCGTTGACGACGCCGGCCAGTGCCTGGCGATGGGCTCATCCACCGGCAACGCGTGGGTGTCCGAGGACGCGGGGGAGAGCTGGAACCACGTCGCGCAGCACCTCCCCCCGATCTACGCCGCCCGGTTTGCGCCCGAGGGCTATGGGGTGGCCTCGGAGTAGAACTTCAGCAGGTCCTTGCGCAGCTTGATCAGCGATGGCTCGTAGATGTACATCATGTGCCCCCCCTCGTAGAACTCCGTGGTAAAGTTCTTCTGCTGCGTTTCGTCGAGCAGCAGGTGGTCGCGGGAGTGCTGCATTGCGAACTGCGGCGTCGCCAGGTCGTAGTAGCCGCAGGCGGCGAAGACCTTCAGGAAGGGGTTGACGCTCATCGCGTCGCGCAGGGCGCTGGCGGACTCGACGTAGCGGTTCTCGAAGCTGCCGTAGTTCCATGGGCGGACGTCGCTGGTGAGGATCTCGTAGACGCGGTCGTCCTCGTACTTCAGCGTGCCCCGGAGGTAGCTGTTCATCCCGCTCGTGAAGATGCCAAAGGTCGCCGCGCCGCTCGGGTCGAAACCGGTGTGCTCGCCAACCCCGTTGTCGTCGCGCCCGGTGTAGCGGCTGTCGAAACGTCCGACGATCTCGCCCCGGCCTCGCAGCAGCTCCTTGCCGAACCGGCTCATGCTGACCCGCAGGTTGGCGTCCCACAGGTAGCCCTCCGGCAGGCCGGTCAGCTTCGCCATCTGACGGCAGATCCTGCGGCGCTGCTGCTCGGGCATCGAGGTGGCTTCTAGGAGCGCGTCGGCGTACGGGCCGTAGGCAAACTCCTCAGCTTCCTTGACCACCTCCGCCAGGGGGCGGTCCAGCAGGTCCTGGTCGAGAGCCTTGTGGTAGTGGGCCGTGGCCGTGTAGGTGGGCAGGAACAGCACGTACGGCAGGTCGTTGTTCTGCGCGAAGGCGAGGGTCGAGAAGTCGATCACCGCCGACACCAGCACCACGCCGTTCAGATAGAGGTTGTACCGGTCTTGCAGCTGCTGGCTGAGCCCCGCGGCGCGGAGCCCCCCGTAGCTCTCCCCGAGCACAAACTTGGGCGATCCCCACCGCTCCTGCTTGCTGGTGTAGTCATGGATGAACTGGCCCACGCTCCGCAGGTCTTCGCGGTACCCGTGGAATTGCTTCTTGTCCTCCCCCTCGGCGGGGCGGCTGTAGCCGGTGCTCACCGGATCGATAAACACCAGGTCCGTGACATCGAGCAGCGAGTACGGGTTGGTCTCGATAGCGAAAGGGGGGCGGGGCTGGCTGGCGTCGTCGGGGAGCCGGACGCGCATCGGCCCGAGCATGCCCATGTGCAGCCACACCGATGACGATCCCGGCCCGCCGTTGAAGCAGAAGGTAAGGGGGCGGGACGTGTCGACCTTGGCCCCGTCGCCTCCCCGCGTGTAGGAGACGTAAAAGATCTCCGCCTTGGCTTTGCCGTCGTCGGCCTTCATCGCCATCTTGCCAGCGGTCGCTGTGTACTCGACCGCCTTGCCATCGATCTCGACCGAGCCGTACGTGACCGACGGCGCCGGCGGCTTCTTCTCCGACTTCTTCGCTTCCTTGGCGGGCTTAGCCGAGCTGGGCTTGTCCTGGGCGTTGGCGGCGGGGGACACGGCGATCAGGCACGCCACGGCAAGCAGGCAGGGAGCACTCAAGGGCAGACGCATCGTGTTGTTGTCTCCAGAAGCGGGGGATCGCGAGGCGGGGGGCCTTTGTGAAGATACGTCAGGATATCCGCACGCCGCCCGCTTGGCGACCTTGCCGGTTAGGGGAAATCTGAGCCCCGATTCCGTCCTTTGACCACCTGGCAAACTTTTCCGGACGAAGCAATTGGCACGACGCCTTAACCGAATCTTCACGTTTGTGCGGGCCCCCGAGCTCGCTTTGCTCTGAATCTGACGTCGATAGCAGGAGTATCGATGGTTCGGGGAGTGCGGGTTCTCGTGGTTGGAGCCTTCATTCCAGGACCGACACGTACGCGGTCTGGACCGGCCGCCGAAGCACAGCTGCTCTAGGGAAGGATGCCACCTTGTCAAAGTACTCATATAGCCGAAGGTTCGGCTGGCGTGCGGGGGCGGCGACGCTGCTCTCCGCGGTGATGGGCCTGCAAACAACAGCCAACGCGGAGGACACCTTCCGCCCGCTGCCAACCGTCGAGCCGGCCGCCGCAGTCGCGCCGGTTGCCTACAACTCCTGGCTGCAGGAGGAGTCGGACGAACCGGCCCCGGCCGACGGCGAGAAGACGATCGAAGAGCGGATGGCGGAGTTGGAGAAGAACTACTCCTCTCTGCAGGAAGACTACGACTCGCTCTCCAAGAGCCTCTCGGGCTACGCCAAGAGCGGTCACGGCCAGGCCACGATGAAAGTCAACGGCCGTATCCACGCCGACATGTGGAGCTTCCCCGGCTCGACGCCCGGAATCAACGTCATCGAGACCGAAGACCCGAACACTTCTCCGGTGGATCGGGTTGGGTTCCGCCGTATGCGGTTCGGCGTTAAAGGCGACCTGCCGTACAACATGCTCTACAAGATTGAGATGGAGTTCGCGGGGGGCAACGACTCCGAGTTCCGCGACGCTTACCTGGGCTGGAACGAGCTGCCGATCTTCCGGACGCTATTGATTGGCAATCAGAAACGCCCCTACGGCTTGGACCACCTGAACAGCAGCCGCTACAACGTCTTCCTAGAGCGGCCGTTCGTGATCGAGAGCTTCAACCAGGATGCTCGGCGATTCGGAGTCTGCTCCTACGGATACTCCGAGGACCTCGCCTGGAACTGGCGCTACGGCATCTACAACCAGCGCCTGATTCAGGACGAGGGCAACTACTCGAGCGACAGCTTCCAGGCGCAGGTCGCGGGACGCCTGGCCAACACCATCTGGTGGGACCAGTGCTCCGACGGCCGCGGCTACGCCCACTGGGCCGTTTCCGGCACCTGGGCCGACACCGACCCGCTCGCGACGACCAACAACTACGCCGGGTCGGGGCTGAATGAGGCCCGCTTCCGCCACCGCCCCGAGGCCCGCTCGATCAACCGGTGGGTGGACACCGGCGTGATCCCCGACGGCGACGACTACGCGTTGCTGGGCCTGGAGGGCGTGATCAACGTCGGCGCGACGCAGATCGTCAGCGAGTACCAGCACGTCTGGCAGAACCGCACCGTGTTGCCGGACGTCAACCTGCACGGCGCCTACGTTTACTGGTCGTACTTCCTGACAGGCGAGCATATGCCTTGGGACCGCGAGTCCGGCACGCTCGACCGTATCTACCCGTTTGAGAACTTCTTCCTGGTCGACCGCTGCCGCGGCGGCACCGGCTACGGCCTGGGCGCCTGGCAGGTCGCGCTGCGGTACTCGTACGCCGACTTCAACGACCAGGACGTTTTCGGCGGCATCGGCCAGAGCGTCACGGCCGGCCTCAACTGGTACTGGTCCCCCTACGCCCGGATGCAGTTCAACTACATCTACGGCGAGATCACCGACCGCGACGCCGACAACGACGAGAGCACCCCGCAGCCGGTCAACCTGCAGTCGGGCGACTACCACATCCTCGGCACGCGCCTGATGGTGGACTTCTAGCCCGCGGCGCCGTATCGGCTGTCGATCAGAACAATCATCTCATTACGTGAGTGGAATATCATGAACTCGATGCTACGTCTCGCCGCGGCGGCGATCGCCGTCGGATTCCTCAGCCCGGTGCTCGCCCAGACGCCCGACGCCTCGCTCCAGCAACCGGACATCACCGTGGTGGGCTTCCACTGCTGTGAGCCGACCTGCGGCTGCGACGACGCGTGCTGCGACCCGTCTTGCGGCTGTGCGGCCGGTGAGTGCTGCGATGGCGGGTGCTGCAACAACGGCTGCTGCGGCCGCGAGTGTTGCGTCGCGACCGTTGAACGCGTGAAGGTCGAGAAGCACTGCTGGTGCACCGAAGCCAAGAAGGTCTGCGTCCCGAAGGTGGTCTGCCCCTGGGCCGACGGCGGCAGCGGGCTGACCCTGTTCAGCTTCCTCCGCAAGCGTGGTGGTGCGTGCTGCGGCGACGCCTGCGTCTGCGGTGACGGGTGTTGCGAGAGCGGCTGCTGCGGAAATGGCTGCTGCGGCAACGGGTGCGGCTGCTTGAAGCCCCGCTGCGGCAAGGTCATCTGCGTCAACGACCTCGTCAAGAAGAAGTACGAGTGTGAGGAGTGCGTGTGCAAGTGGGAGGTGCGGCGCCTCCCCCCCTGCTGCGATTGTTGCGGCGCCGGCTGCCCCGACTGCTGCGGCGGCGCGTGCTGCGACTGTGTCGAGTAACCGCGGACAGACTCCTGCGAATGTCGACGGGCGCCGCCGCCCCGCCTTATGGCCGAGCGGCGGCGCCGGACGCTCACGGGCCGGGCGCCAGTATGCTGGGCGTCAGAGAATCGACGAGTAGTCCGCTTCGATGCTCTCCAGCCGCAGCTTCCTCAGGAAGCCCGAGTAGCACATCCAGGCCGCCAGGCCGTGGAGGTTGCTGAACACCGGCGGCAGGTAGGCGGGCGGCTGCACCAGCCCCTCGTCGACCAGGTTCGACAGCACGTGCAGGTCCCCCAGGGTGGTCTTGCCGCAGAACAACAGCGGCACGCGGTCGAGCTTCCCCTTGCGGATCGCCAGCTGCAGGTAGTTGTAGACCAGCACGAACCCCTTGCTGTAGCTGACGTCCTTGGTGAAGGGACCGCCGCCCGGCGTGCTGCCGCGGAACACCCGCGAGGCGAACGTGTAGGCCTCGTCCTGGCTGATCCCCTGGTTGCGGAAGAAGCGGTACACCTCGATGAAGTCGGCGCCGTCCTCGGCCATGCCGACCGCCAGGATGCGGTTGGCGACCCGACGCAGCCGCTCCGGGTAGGTCGCCAGCGAGACGTTCTCGACAAACACCGCCAGCCCCTCCTGCGTGACAGTCGCCGACGGCGGCCCCTTGCTGAGGAAGGTGCACACCGGCTGGGCCTTCCCGTTGAGCGTGGTGCCCAGGTGCACCCAGCCCTCGTGGACCTCCAGCAGGCGGATGTCGCGCTCGTTGAACAGCGCGTCCGTTCTGAGCTTGATGTAGTCGGAGCCCGCCGCGGCGTCGGACACGATGCCGTCGCTCGGCATCACCGTGACCGACTCGTGCACGTCCGGCATCGACTCGGCCAGCCGCGTCTGCAGCATCGACACCGCGTCGGCGCCGCGGATCGTGCGCGGCTCGGGCTGCAGCAGCCCGCTGCGGTCGATCTCGCCCAGGGTCTCGGCCATCATCTGGCCGAAGTCGGCGAGGGTGGGCTCGCCGGCGTGGAACGCGTCCAGGGGGCTGCCGTAGAGCTCCCGCGACAAGAGCGAGAACGTCGGCGTGCCGCGCGCGGCCAGCATCTGCACCACCTCGCCGTACTCGCGGCACATCCGCCGCATGATGGCGCCGGCCGGGCTGTACTCTCCCAGCTTGCGGCGGATCCGCAGTTCCAGGTCCAGCAGCTCCTGCCGCTTGGCCTCGGGGTCGAAGCCGAGGTCGCGCTGCGCGTAGTAGTCGGCGTCGACCCTCGGCAGACGCGACTCGCCGGACGCGAAGAAGTCCGCCTTGACGGCGTCGTCCCAGTTCACCGCGTCCAGGATCCTCAGCGGCTGCTGGGCCTCGACCAGCTGATCGCTCAGCTCGCGGATGGTCTGTTGTTGTGGGGTAAGCTGGGTGGTGGCGGGCACGGCGGGGAGCAATCGGGGCGGGGGAATTTTGGCGTCATTAGAGCGTCGGCGGCCCGGGGGCGGAATGGCGTTTCTCGGTGGGCCAGACGCCGCGACGGCCACGCACGCGGGGCTGCGGCTGACACCACCGTGCGCAGCGGGTATCCTGGCGGCTCCGCACGCCCCCGGCCCCCGAGCGACTGCCACGGAATGCACCCCCTACTCGGCGAGTTCATCGGTACGCTCCTGCTGGTCATGCTGGGGGATAGTGTCGTGGCGAACGTGGCGTTGCCGCTCACCAAGGGCAACAACGGCGGGTGGATCGTGATCACGATGGGCTGGGGCCTGGCCGTGTTTGTCGCCGCGTGGTGCGTTGGGCCGGTCAGCGGCGCGCACCTCAACCCGGCCGTGACGCTTGGGCTGGCGACGGCGGGCGAGTTCGCCTGGGCGCAGGCGCCGGGCTACATCGCCGCCCAGATGCTGGGCGGCGTCGCTGGGGCGATGCTGGTCTACGCGATGTACCGCGACCACTTCCACGCCTGCGACGACCCCGACACCATACTGGGCGTGTTCTGCAACGCGCCGGCGATCTCCAGCCCACTCCGCAACCTGTTCACCGAGGCGGTCGGCACAGCGGTGCTGGTGCTGGCGATCCTGGTGGTGGCCGACCCCGAGATCGCGGTGACCCCCTTCGGCGAGGCGGCGGATCAGACCGCCCGCACGCCGATCGGCATGGGGACGCTCGGCGCGCTGCCCGTCGGGCTGCTGGTGGTGACCATCGGGCTGTGCCTGGGCGGGCCAACCGGCTACGCCATCAACCCCGCACGGGACCTCGGCCCCCGCATCGCGCACGCGCTGCTTCCGATCCCTGGCAAGCGGGACAACAACTGGTCGTACAGCTGGATCCCGGTCGTGGGACCGGTCGTGGGCGGGGTCGGCGCCGCGTTGGCGTACGTCCTGCTGTGGTGACGCATGCACTGGTTCGGCACAAAGATCACCCGCGATCAGCTGCGGTCGCACCGCACTTCGGTCGCGGCGCTGCTGGCTGCCAACGCGCTGCCGCTGCTGGGCGTGCTGCTGCTCGGCTGGAGCACCTTCGAGATTGTCGCGTTGTACTGGTTCGAGAACGTGGTGATCGGCGTGATCAACGTGCTGAAGATGGTCACCTGCACCCCGGACCCGGATCAGGTGGACCTTCAGAAGCTCATCAAGTCCGGCGACGCCGTTGAGCGCCAGCTGGCCGCCAAGCAGGCCGAGGCCCTCGTCGAGAACCCATGGCTGGCGCACGGCGCCAAGTTCTTCTTTGTGCCGTTCTTTATTGTCCACTACGGGATGTTCTGCCTGGTGCACGGCGTGTTTGTAGTGGTGCTGCTCGGTGGCGATGGGCCGTTTGGAGACGGGCCGTTCGCCGCCGGGCCGAGGGCCTCGCTCGATTCGCTCCTCAACTTCAACCTGCTGGTGGCGGCCGCCGCCCTGGCGGGCAGCCATCTGTACTCGTTCTTCAAGAACTACCTGGCCGGCGGCGAGTTCCGCCGCACGATGCTGCCGGTGCTGATGGTGCAGCCGTACGGGCGGATCGTGGTGCTGCACGTGGCGATCGTGCTCGGCGCCTTCGTGACGCTGATGCTCGGCAGCCCGATCCTGCTGCTGGCGATCCTGGTGATCGGCAAGACATTGCTCGACCTGAGTCTGCACCTCGCCCAACACCAGGACGCCACTGCCGCCGAGCCCGGGCTCGGCGACCTCGACGCGCCCACCACGGCGCCCGCCGGCGACTGACGCATTGCCCGCTGCTGCAACCGGCAGAACCGGCGCCCCCGGCCCCGCCCGGTGCGTAGAATCCCCGGGAGCCCGCGCTTCCGCCCGTTGCCAGCATGCACGGGAGCTACCTCATAGGGATGCGGTCCGCCCCGAGCGGCCCCTCCCCCACGCTCCCCGCCAGGTACCAGGATGTCCCAGCCCGCCGCCCGCCCCGTCGTTCCCGCGCCCGACCTGTGCGTCAAAGACGACAGCATCCAGGTCCGGTGCCAGGACGGTGAGGCCGCGGGCCTCGTGGCTCGGCGGCTGCTTCGCTCCAGTGATGTCCGTTCGGTGGTCTACGACTCCCACCAAGCGCAGGCCCGGGTCTGCCTGAGGAACGGCGCCTCGGCCAGCCGGATCCTCGGCGAGCTGGCGCTGCTGTCCGGCAACCAGACCTCGGCGATGATGCGGACCGCCAAGACGCTGCGGCAGATCGACGACGTAGTGACCTGGACCGACGCGGCGGCCGGCTCGACCAGCTACGTCCGCGCCCCGTCGCCCGCGACCGGCGTCACGAGGACGCTGCTGCTGCTTGGCGCCGCGGCTTCGTTCATGCTGGCGGCGGTCGGTGTCGTGGTGCCCGGGCTTCCGACCACGCCGCTGCTGCTGGTCACCAGCTACTGCCTGCTCCGCAGTTCACGCACGCTGCACCAGCGACTGATCAACTCCCGGGTGTTTGGCCCGTTCCTCAAGGACTGGCACGCCCACCGTGGCGTGCGGCCGGGGGTAAAGCCGACGGCGCTCGCCACCATGGGGCTCGTGCTGGCGGCCTCGCTCTGGTTGGGCGGGCTGCCGGTGGTCGCCCAGTGCGGAGTGGGCGCGATGGCCGCCATCGGCGCCGTGGTCATCCTGCGGCTGCCGGTTGTGCCGCGGGCCTAAGTGGCCGCCGCTTTGAGCGCCGCGGCGTGGGGCTCGAGCCAGTGCTCGGCCAGCCACGCGACCGCGTCGACGCAGACCGCATCGCCGAAGCCGAAGAGCGCCTGATTCAGTCGGGTGGTCACGCGGTACCCGTCGGCGCCCATCAGCCGGGCGCACTCGTTGGCATTGAGCAGCCGCACCTTGTGCTCGCCGTGCCCTGCCTGGAACAGGATCTGCCGTCCGCTGCCCCCCTTGGGCGTCCGCAGGCAGCCGGCGATGCCGTCGGTGCGGAGCTCGGCCATGCTCTTCCCGTTGCGGACGCGGCGGAACACGGTGCCGTAGCTCCAACGCTTGCCGGCGATCATCCGGTCGGCGGTCTCGCGGTGGCGGTCGCTCATCTGGTTGAGCAGGTAGTCCGCCCGCTCGCGCGACCACCATTCCGGCGAATCGTCCTGGGGGTGGTCGAGGATCTCGTCCAGCTTTACGCGTCCCCGCTCCGGCGGGTCGGGCGGGGCGCTGAGGGTCCAGGCAACGCCGGGCGCCGCCTGCATGGCGGCGATCAGATTCTTGGGACGCAGCGCCGACGGCTGCAGCGCGGCGATGTCGTCACTGCCTCTGGCCGGGGACCTAACGCCCAGCACGAACAGCCGCGGCCGGCTTTGGGGCACGAAGCACGCCGCGTCCAGCACTACGGCATCGACCGCGTAGCCCTGGCCGTTCATCGCGGTCAGCAGCGACTGGAAGTCCGCCCCCGAGTGCGAGGTCAGCAGCCCGGTCACGTTCTCGATCAGCAGCAGCGGCGGGCGTCGTTCGCCCAGGTTCTCCAGCAGGTGCATGAAGCCCCAGAACGCCGACGACTGCCCCTGGTTGATGCCGCGCCGCGCCCCGGCCAACGACAGGTCGGTGCACGGGAACGAAGCGTGCGCCAGCATCGCGGTGGGGACCTGGTCGGGCTGCTCGGCCAGCTCGTGAATGTCGTCCAGCAGGTAGTGCGGCGAGGGGCCGAAGTGGCCCTCGTACAGCTCCTTCTTGTCGGCGGCCATGTCGTTGGCCAGCACGACCTCCCAGCCCGCCCGCTCGAAGCCCATCCGCGCCAGCCCGACGCCGGCGAAGAACTCGAGCACGGTGCGGCCCTCCCGCGGTGGTGGGGCCGGCGAGGCGTCGAACAGCGGACGCTGCACAGAGGGGGCTCGGGGGGGCACTGCGTTCCGATCGCTAGCGGGGTTCCGTGAAGGACAGATTATCTCGTTTCAATGCCCGTGCATCAACCGCTCCGCCGGCGGGACTCGGTCAACAGCCGCGTCGGCAGCGCCTGCTTAAGCTGGCACTCCCACAGCGTCCACACGCCGTAGCCGGCCGCCCGGAGTTCGCGCGCCGCCCGCCGGTCCCGACGCCGGTTGCGGGCGATCTTCGCCAGCCAGTAGTCCCGGTTGTTCTTGGGGACCCTGGCGCCCCGGGCGCAGGTGTGCCCGTGCCAGAAGCAGCCGTGCACAAACAGCGCGATCCGGGCCTCGGTGAGCAGGAAGTCGGGCCGCCCCGCCAGCCGGGCGACGTCCCTGCGGTAGCGAACGTCCGCGGCGCGCAGCAGCTTGGCCACCAGCAGTTCCGGGCCGGTGTCGCGGCTCTTCACCGCCCGCATGGTGCGGCTCCGCTGCTCGGCCGACTCGCGTGGTCTGGCTGTCACCGACTCCGTTCCCCCTCCCCTGCCCCGTCGCGACGGCAGAGCACTTTTGTCCCGAATTGTCGCATCGATTTTTAGGGACAAAAGTCGCCGCCCGCCTTGGGCGCCGAAAGCCGTTTCGCCCTGCTATACAAGCCTGTGCCGCTTCGCTCCCTAGACCGGCCGGACGACTTTTGTCCATTGATGCGGGTCAATAGGGACAAAAGTAGTCCAGACCCTCCAGCAGCAAGAACGCCTGCCGACCGCGACGCCGTGCGGCCGGCGCCGCCTGCTGACCACTATTGGACCGCACTGGGTGGCCGGTTTCTACCACGGAATGCCCAGAATCCGCGGCAGCGCGGCGGCGAACCCAGGCGGCCGGGCCCGGAAGTTTTTCTATCCACTGGCGTGAACCATGCGTGGGATTACCCCGTAAATAGTTTATTGGTAAACTAATTGGCGGCCGATGAGACTTCAGCGGCCCCTTTTGCCCCCAGCACACGCCCGATGACCACCAGCCGACTGCAATCCGAACTGAAGAAGCGGAACCCGTTCGACTCGCTCGAGCAGGAGGCCACGCTCTCGCTGGTGCGGACCAGCGACCAGCTGGAGAACCGCTTCGGGCGGCTGTTCCGCGAGCACGGGCTCACCAGCTCGCAGTACAACGTGCTGCGGATCCTCCGCGGCGAGGGCGCCCCCCTGCCCTCGCTGGAGATCGCCAGCCGGCTGCTCCGCGTGGCCCCGGCGATTACCGGGCTGATCAACCGCTTGGAGGACCAGGGGCTGGTCAAGCGGCGGCGGTGCGAGCAGGACGGGCGGGTGGTGTTCGTCGAGATCACCAAGCAGGGGCTGGCGGTCCTCGGCGGACTCGACGAGCCGCTGATGGCACTGCACCGCGGCGTCATGTCGGGCCTCAAGAAGGCCGAGCAGCGTCAGCTGGTCGCGCTGCTGGAGAAGTGCCGCCAGTCGCCCGAGCTGCTGCGGGACCCGTAGCCCGCAAGTTTTTTTGGCCAGATAGTTGATGTGTAAACCTTTTTGCGAGGGCGAGCGAGATGCTCACAACCAGAAAAGCCAACGACCGCGGCCACTTCGACCACGGCTGGCTCGACACCTACCACACTTTCTCCTTCGGCGACTACTACGACCCGGACCACCACCGGTTCCGGACGCTGCGGGTGATGAACGAAGACCGCGTCGCGCCCGGGCAGGGCTTCGGCATGCACCCCCACCGCGACATGGAGATCCTGACCTACGTCCTCTCCGGTTCGCTGGAGCACCAGGACTCGATGGGTAACGGCGAGGTGATCCACGCCGGCGAGATGCAGCGGATGTCGGCCGGGTCCGGGCTGATGCACAGCGAGTTCAACCCTTCGGGCAGTGAGCCGACGCACCTGTACCAGGTCTGGCTGCTGCCCAGCGAGAAGGGCATCGAGCCCAGCTACGAGCAGCGGGTGTTCGACGCCCGCGAACGGCAAGACCGCCTGCAGCTGGTCGCCGGCCCGGAAGGCGAACCCGGCTCCATGGCCATCCACCAGGACGCCCGCGTGTACCTGGCCGACCTCACCGCCGGCGGTGGGCTGACGCACCGCGTGCCCGCTGGGCGGCACGCGTGGCTGCAGGTCTTGCGCGGCGGGGCGGACGCCAACGGCGCCCCGCTGTCCGCCGGCGACGGGCTGGCGGTCAGCGACGAGTCGACGCTGACCCTCGCGTCCGCGGCTGGCGCCGAGGTCATGCTGTTCGACTTGAGCTGAGGCGCCCGCCGCGCCGTTCGTTTCACTAACCGATTGAAAGGCAAGAGAGAATGAACAACACCATCAATGGCGTGCTCAGCGCAGCCGCGCGGCTGATGATCGCCGCGATCTTCATCCTGAGCGCCGTGGGCAACAAGGTCCCGCAATTCGACAGCGTGGCCGGCTACATGGCGTCCGAGGGGGTCCCCTACTCACGGGTGATGCTGGCCGGGGCGATCGCGTTCCTGATTGTCGGCGGGCTGGCGGTGGTGGTCGGCTACCAGGCGCGGATCGGGGCGGCGCTGCTGCTGGCGTTCCTCGTGCTCGCGACCTACTTCTTCCACGACTTCTGGACGCTGGACGACCCGGCCGCCCGGCAGCAGCAGATGATCCAGTTCCTCAAGAACCTCTCCCTCATGGGCACGATGCTGTTCTTGATCGCCAACGGGCCGGGGCGTCTGAGCGTCGACGCGCTTGTCGAGCGCAATCGGATCGACGCGGCCCATAACCTTCCTCAACCGCAACCCGCCCAGTAAACGGAGGCCCTACCATGGCCAAGCTGCTCCACATCGAGTCCTCACCCCGCAAGGAACGGTCGTCGTCGATCGCCACGACCCGCGAACTGCTCGACGCCTACCGCGCCGCCAACCCGCACGACGAGGTCGAGACCTGGGACCTGTGGGCCGAACCGCTGCCCGAGCTCGACGGCCCGGCGATCGAGGCCAGCTACCTGCAGAAGCGCGGGGGCGAGCTCAACCCGGCCCAGCAGGCCGGCTGGGACGCGCTGCAAGCGGCGTTCGACCGGTTCGCGTCCGCCGACAAGTACGTGTTCAGCGTGCCGATGTGGAACTTCGGCGTGCCCTACAAGTTCAAGCAGTTCGTCGACGTGGTGACCCAATCTGGGCTCGCCTTCCGGTTCACGCCCGAGGGCGGCTACGAGGGGCTGTTGACCGGCCGGCCGGCGGCGGTCGTCTACGCCAGTGGCGGCGAGTATGCCACCCCGCAGATGCAGGCGCTGGATCACCAGCAGCCCTACGTGGACCTGTGGCTCGGGTTCGTTGGCGTCACCGACGTAAGGACCATCAAGGTCGCACCCACCGCGTCCGACCCGGAATCGGTCGAAGCCGCCAAGCAACAAGCAGCGGCGCAAGCGCGGACCGTCGGCGCCACGCTTTGATCGAAGAGCGACCAGTCCATCGCCCGTCGGATATCTAAAGATTCTGACGAAAAAACTAGACTCGCCACTCTTTGTTTTGTACGCTGAGGCGAGTCGGGCCGTGCTCGGCGATTTGCCCGCCGGTGGATCTCCCACCGGCGGGATTCCTTTTCCCACGACAGCGTCTCTGTGCTGAATCGCTACTGCGGTTGATGGATCCGGCGAGTTGCCGTTTTAGCTCGCCCGCGTGTTGCTCGTTCCCAGACAGCGTGTCGCGTCGTTCGACGCCTTGACCTAGACGAATCATCTACAGTTCCCTCGATGGGCTTCTCGGCCCTGCTCTGCTCCCGCGGCGTGGCTTCATTCTCAAGATCAACCCCGTGTCGCTCTGCGCGGCGTGTGGGTTCAGTCGCACCTTGGCAACTCAATCAGGTGGTAGCATGTCTTTACGGTTCCTTGCGTTGGGGTTGTTGTTCCTCGTTCCGATCAGCCAGGCTGACGCTCAGCTGGTATTCGGCAACGGCGGCTTCGAGGGCGGAATCCCAGACGGCGTCCACCAGGCGGGCGTCGCTTCACCCTGGTACGATTTCGACGGCACGAACTTCTTCGACAACGCTTGGCAGATCAGCATCGACGGGATCAGCCCCAACGACACCGCCGTGCTGGCGCTGTCGGCAAACGCCGCGGACGCCACTCTCGATGGCGCCGGCCTCAATGGGTACGCCTACCAGAGCATCGGGACCGCGGGCGGGGCCAATTCGGTGACCTTCTCGTTCGACTGGGGCTCCTTCGACGATGCCCCCGGGCCGCGCGACCTCGGCCTGACGTTCTCGATACTCGAGGACACGTCCGGCAGCGCGCTTGTTGAAGACTTGTCGGACATCCTGGGGCAGCCTGGCGTTGCGGTTATCGATTCGATGTCGACCTCGCAGCTCGATGTTCCCATCAGCGGGACCTTCAATGAGGAGTGGACGTTCGACCTCTCCTCCGCGGGCAGCGGCAACCTGTACCTGCGGATCAACAACTACGAAACCGACGCCGCCAACAACGAGGCCTGGATATTCGTCGACAACATCAACTGTGACATCTGTGAGCTGCCCGGTGAGCTAACGCTGGACGTGAACCGCGATACGGGCGCGGTGCAGCTTTCCAATAGCCTGGGCGAACTGAGCCTGGTGCAGTACAGCATCAACTCGCCGGCCGGCACGCTGAACCCGGCCAATTGGGATAGCATCGCGTCAACGGCGGACGCTGACAGCGGGGGCGGTTTCGACCCGGACGACACCTGGACGGAACAAGACTCTTCGGCCACCGCGATCAGCGAAGTCGACCCGGTCGACGGCGGCCCCAACGACGGCGGGACGCTCGGCGAGACGCTGGCGCTTGGCGCGGGGCTGTGGAAGCCGTCCTACTATGAGGACCTGACCGCCAGCGTGCTGCTGTGGGATGGCGTCGAAGAAACCACCCTCAACCTCCAGGTCAACTTCACCGGGGACGTCCAGGCCGACCCGTACCAACGGAGCGACCTGGACTACGACAACGACATCGACGCCGACGACTTCAACATGTTCTTCGCCAACCACCTCACGACGCTGTCCGCCACGCTGGCGCACGACAGCTACCCGCTGGGCGACCTGGACGGCGACCTCGACAACGACGTCAACGACTTCGCCCTGTTCAAGGCGGACTTCATCGCCGCCAACGGCGCGGCCGCATTCGAGTCGCTGTTTGCCGGCGCCGTGCCCGAACCCAGCGCCGCCGTGCTGGCTGCCGGTCTGCTGTCGCTGGCGGCTGCCCGTCGGCGCCGCCTTTCGCGGCGGTCAGGGCTGGCCTGCCTGATGATGCTAACATTGGTCTGCGCGGCGCCCAACGCCGAGGCTGTGGTGGTTTCGTTCAGCGACACGGCGCCCGTCTCCGATGGCGACGACGTGTTCTACTTCCTGACCGACCCGCTGACCGACGCCGACAACGTCTACGACTCGGTCGTCGGCACCGCCGGCGGCGACGACTCCGGCACCTACGTGGCGTTTGACCGCCAACACCAGGGGCAGACCTTCACCACCGGCGCGACCGGCGGGTATGTCAACGCTGTCTGGCTGCAGCACGCGGGCTACACAGAGAACCCCGGCCTGACCTACTACAACCTCCAGGCGGGCTCGACCTTCCAGGCGCGTATCACGGACCCGTCGCAGGCGGGGATGGCCGGTTTCGCCCTTGCCGATGAGGTGTCTGCCCCACTCAATGGGTTGGAAAGCAATACGATTTCTCCTGCCTTTGCATCGTCAAACAATGGAACCGGGACCTGGGTGCGGTTTGCCTTCGAGAATCCGATCACGGTTTCTGGGAACACGAGCTACGGCTTCGACGTCACCTCCACCGCGGTTGGGTTCTTCGAGACGCTTGGGTCCAGCGCCGGCGGGTACGCGGGCGGCGAGGCCTACAACGGCACAACGACCGCCGCGGCCGACGACATCCTCAACCCGCTGGTCGGCGACCGCGCCTTCTTTGTTGAGATCAGCGACACCCCAGGCAACCCCGTGGCCGAGGCGCTGGTGCTCAACATCGATCCCGTTACCGGAGCGATGGGCATCACCAACAACACCGGGGCTGCGGTGACTTTCGACCACTACGAACTCCGCAGCGAGGTTGGCGGGCTAAGCTCGACGGGCTGGAGCAGCCTCAGCAGCCAGGGGAAAGACGCCGTCGACGGCGCCGACGCGGGCGACGTCGCGGGCGACTCGGTCGGCGAGACCTGGACCGTCCCGGGTGGCGTCGCCGCCGGCCAGGCGTCTACCAACCTGCTCGCCGAGGCGTTCGTCCTCGGTTCGACCTCCATCAGCCCGAATCGCACCCTGCTACTGGGCAACGGCTACAACACCTCGATCGGTGACACGGCGCTCACCGGCTCGCTCCGCACGACGGGCGGCGCCATTATCCCGCTGGCGGTGCGGTACGACGGCGTGCCTGAGGACATGGGCCTGCAGGGCGACTTCAACGAGGACGGGGTTGTCGACGCCGCCGACTACACCGTGTGGCGTGACAACCTGGGCGCCGACGAATCGGTGCTGCCGCCCGGCGCCGGCGACGGATCGGGGACCGTCGACGCCGGCGACTACGCCGCTTGGCGGTCGAACTACGGCGCCTCGGCGGCGGCCTCTACCGCTGCGACCGGCGCGCCGGAGCCCGCCGCAGTAACGCTGCTGCTGGCGGCCGGAGCGGCCGCGCTGCGGCGGCCCCGCCGCGCGTAGGCCCGCGCCTGCTCAAAGAGAATTCGACCTTTGGGGCAGACAGCCCAGCAAGGGCGGCCGCCGTGCAGCGGCGCCGCTCTGCTGGGCTGCTTGTGTGCGCGGGCGGCTGCTGGCATTGCTATCGCCGCGGTTTCCGAGATTCGATCTCGTATTGGCCTTGCCCGTTAATCTCCTGCTCGGGATTATCCGATAACTCTTGCTAACCGGAATATCTTGCCAATGGATGGCGGGAGCGTGTCCGGTTGGTCAGAGCCCCATCCCCCTTGCGAGTTGCAGGAGTCTACTCGATGAACATGCACCCCAAAGTCCGTCCTTTCTGGCAGCGGATGCCGCTGTGCGCTGGGCTTGGAGGCCTGATGGCCTACAAGGCTTCGGGGCTGCCTCGCAACATCCTGCCGCGTGACATCAAGGCGATCGTCAACAACTGGGACTACTCGATGTTCCGCGAGCTGATCGGCAGCGGGCTGACCAGCGCCTTCATCGATCAGCCGTGCACCTTCAAGATGCCGGCGAAGATCGAGCCGAAGGCCGACGTCGCCCCCGAGTTCCGGATGAGCCAGGAGCAGCTCAAGGGCTTCTACACCAACGGCTTCGCCGGACCGTTCGACGCGTTCAGCCGCGAGCAGATGCTCGACTTCAAGGCCGACCTGCTGGCCATCGAGAACCGCGTCAACAAGACCTACAACTTCGTCACGCCACGCGACCGGCACTTCGAGATGCCGCGGCTGTGGAACTACATGAAGAGCCCGGCCATCACCGAGCGGGTCGCCCAGATCCTGGGCCCCGACCTCAACTGCTGGCGCTCGCAGATCTTCTACAAGGGACCGGGCGCGCCGGCCATCCAGTGGCACCAGGCCAGCACCTTCATGGTGGAGGATTACCAGGACCCCGCCATCTTCCCAGCCAACCGCGACGAGATCTTCCAGATCACCGTCTGGGTGGCCGTGGACGAGTCGACCACCGAGAACGGCGCCCTGCGGTTCGCCAAGGGGACGCACGACCGGGTCCGCAAGATCAAGTTCGGCGGCAAGGAGGGCTTCTACAACGCGGCCTACGAGCTCGACTTCTCCGAGGACGAGACCGAGTGCGTCGAGGTGCCCTGCAAGCCCGGGCAGTTCATCATCTTCACCGAGCGTTGCATCCACGGCTCGGCGCCCAACACCACCAACCGCCACCGCCTGGCGTTCAACCTGCGGGTCACGCCAACCAATGTGGCGGCGTACCCCAATAAGAAGTACTATCGCAGCGTCTACAACGGCGGTAAGTACCACCTGGACAAGTGGGGCGTCTGCCTGCTGCGGGGCGAGGACCGCCACCATCTCAGCCGGACCATCCCGGCCGAGGCGCTGGAGCGGGGCGAGTTCTCGCGTGTGCTGGCGCCGGCCGCCTAGCAGCAGAACGGCGCAGAAGCCCGTTAACCAACCCGAGCGGCAGCTACCCATGCGAAACCTGGCCGGCAAGCGAGCGCTAGTGACCGGGGCCGCCTCGGGGATAGGCCGCGAGATCGCGCTGCGGCTAGCGCGGGAGAAGGTGGACCTGCTGCTGGTCGACGTCAACCAGGTCGGCCTGCAGGCGGTCGCCGCCGAGGCCGGGGCATTGGGTGTGAACGCCGAAGCTATGCGGTGCGACCTCCGCCAGACGGCGGAGGTCGAGTCGCTTGTCGATCACGCCGTCGACCGGTGGGCGGGCGTCGACATCCTGGTGAACAATGCCGGGATCACCTTCTACGGCATCACCCATCAGATGCCCCCGGACGAGTGCGACAACCTGCTGGCCACCAACCTGGCGGGGCCGGTCACGCTGACCCACCGCCTGCTGCCATGGTTGCTGGCCCGGCCGCAGGCCCATGTGCTGAATGTCTGCAGCGTGCTGGGCCTGGTGGGGCTGCCGCGGGTGGCCCTTTACTGCACCTCCAAGTTCGCGATGGTGGGCTTCAGTGAGTCGCTGCGGGCGGAGTACGGCCGTCAGGGGCTCGGCGTCACGGCGCTCTGCCCGGGGTTCGTGAAGACCAACCTGTTTAGCTCCGCCCGGCCGATGGTCGACGGCGGACAGACCCGCAAGCCGCCCGGCTTCATGTGCGCCACCCCGGAGTCGATCGCCCGGCACGCGGTGCGGGCGATTGTTCGCAACCGCCGACGGGTGGTGGCAGAGCCGTTTGCACGGCTGACGTACGGCATCAAGTGCCTGGCGCCCGGCGTCATGGACTGGGCGCTCCGGCTGGGCGAGCGGCGCAAGATCGCCAAGAAGCGGCGCCACCTCGAGTCGCTGTCGTCCGATCCGGTCGAGGCGATTCGCCTGTCGGTTGGCGACAAGTTCGTCGACCGCAAGGCGGCGTAGCTTCAGCCGCGTCGTTTCAGGGCTTCCGCCCACTTGGTCGCCACGTCTTGCGGCGACGCCTTGTAGCGTTTCGCGAACGCGGCGTCGAACTCCTCGCCCGCGCTAAGGTCGTCTAGCAGCCCGCTGAACGCGCGGCTGTTGCGGGCCATGCCGACCACGAAGTGCAGGCTGACGACGCCCGCGTCTGCGGGCGGCATGTCGCCGGTCATGAAGGAGGTGGGCTGCCGCATGCCGGTCGCCGCCGAACGAAGGCCGTCGACCCACCGCTCGACGCGCGGGTCCTTGGGGTTGGCCTTGCCCGCCGCGTAGCGGGCGGCGCCCTCGACAAACCAGTCGGGCGCCCGGCCGCCGCTGTGCTGGGCGATCACCAGCGCAGCAAGCTGCTTGGCGAACGCGGCGTCGGCGATCGGGTCCTGGTCGCTCGGCACGTTGAGGCAGGCGTAGGGGTCCACGGGGTCGAAACGGGCGTGGCCGCCGGCGTCGTCGGGGAGTTGCCGCTGCTCCACCATGCGGACGAACTCGCCGTAGTCGATCCGCTGGTCGAACACGTACAGCGTCTGCTTGGCCTTGCCGAGCATCCCGCCCGGCGAAAGCCCCATGCTCTTCTGGATGGCGGACGTGGTCGCCTCGGCCGCCGCGGCGATCTCTTTTAGACGCTGCTCGGGGAGTGAACCGACCACCAGGTAGCGGTCGCTCGAGGTGCGGCTCGCCTGCTCGTCGGGGATGCCCAGTCGCCAGTTGTCCGCCGAGAGCTGCTCCCGCATCTGGGTCAGCTCTTCCGGCGTGGCCCGCTCCGCCCTAACGAACGCGGTGCTGCGGGTCAGGGGCTCGGTGGGGGTCTGGCCGTCGAAGCGCGCGCCCTCGCGGACCCAGGTGGTGATGGTCGCGATCTGCTCATCGGAGAGTGGCGGTCCCCCCTGCGGCATCCGGCGTTCGGCGTCGGGGAGGAGCCGCTGTATCAGTTCGCTGCGCGCGGGGTCGCCGGGGGAGAGAGTCGACGAGTCGATGAGCTGCTGGAACGCGGCGAAGCGGAGCTGGCCGCGGTTGTCGGCCACGTGGCAGTTCGCGCAGCGGTCCATTAGGATCGGCGCGACATCGAGGGCGAAGCTGACGGTCTCGTCGCCGGTGGCCCGTGTGGCCTCGGGCTTGGCGGCGGGGGCCATCGGCTCCGACGAGCCCTGCTGCAGGTTCTTCAGGTTGGCGTCGGGGTTGTCGCCATCGAACTTCGCGCCCTGGGTGATCCAGCGGGAGATGAGCGACATCTCCTGCGGGGCGAGCGGGCGGCCGGGCGGCATCGAGCCCGACTCGAGGTTGTCCATCAGCACGCCGCCGGTCCCCTCGCCCGGCACCAGCACGCGCCCGGTCTCCGACCCCTGGATCAGGCTGTTGTAGGTGGCCATGTTGAAGTTGCCGCGCGAGCCGTCTACGTGGCAGCGTCCGCACTTCTCGACCAGCAGCGGCGCCACCTGGTTGGTGAAGCTGATGTCGCCGCGGTCGAACCGGCCGCCGGCCATCTCGGGCTGGGGCCCTCGTCGGCCTGGCGCCTCCTGTGCTTCCTGCGGCGCCGCCGGGTCGGTCGACGGCAGTTCCGGCGGCTGCAGCCCGCGGGCGGTCAGCAGCTTGTGCGTCTCGGCCATCTGCTCGGCCGCGCGGGCGTAGGTCCGCTGCAGTTTGGGGTCGAGCACTTTGGCGACCCCCAGGACCTTTTCCTGGGCCTCGGCGTACTGAGTGAGGGCGTCCTCGCCGCGGCCCTGCTCTGCCAGCCGCGCCGACGCCTTGAGCAGCGTAGCGGCGCGGCGCAGGTCGTCCCGCTGCTCTCTGAGCGTGGCCGCCGGTAGCGTGGCGCAGAGCGAGAAGAAGGCTAGGAGCGCGCAGGCGGCGCGGGTGTTCCGCTTGAGTGGTCGGATCATGACCATGCTTTGGGGGTGAGAAGGGGCGGGCCGCCCCCCGATTCTAATCGACGCCCCGGCGCGAGGCCAAATCCAGCCTGCGTGGTGCGGGTTAGCCCGCGTGGTGGCGCCGCCGCACCTTTTGCCGTGGCCGACGGCTCTGCCGGCCGCCGGTGGCCAGGTAGCCGTAGTGGATGGCGAACCACTCGGCGTACCGTTCCCGGTCCGTGTAAGACGAGTTCCGCTCGTCCAGCAGGTGTCCGAGCTCGTGGATCAGGATGTTGTTGAGGTAGTAGTCGCGGACGGTCTCCTCCGTCCAGGTCAGGGTCCACACGCCCGGCTCGGGCTGGGCCCAACGGCCGCCGTACATCTTCGACTCATTCACCGTGTCCGGCCCCGGCGGCGAGTAGAAGGTCTCGATTAGCGACTCTTCCAGCGGGTAGAGGTAGAGCGTGGCGCCCCACTGCATGCCGTAGCAGGGAAAACTCTGCTTCTTCCGGGTAACCCGCGACAGCTGCACAAGCTCCAGGCCTTCGAGAAACCGCTCGGGGAGCTCGGCCAGGCGGTCGCGGACCTGCTGAGGGGTCACCACGTGGCGGTAGCCCTTGCCGGGGTCCTGCACCTTCACGCGGTAGGGAGAGCCGTCGCCGACCGGCTCGTGCCAGTCCTCTGGCGGGCTGAATGGCTGGGCGATGTCTTGGCTGCCAACGCACCGCCGCGACTGCGGCCGCGCGCGTTGTTTGAAGCGCGCAGCGGGGGTCGCGTTGCGTCCTCGGGCGACTGCCTTCGGTGTTTTGGCACGAGCGTTGCTGTAATGCTTCATGGTAAGTAGCTTGAGCGTTAACGAAGGTCACACTCAGACGATGCAGAGGGGCCCTCGAGGCTTCCAGCCAAAAGGAGTGACCGACAAGGTCAGCGTCGCATCGTCGTGCCGCGCTCCGGCGGCCAAAAAGGGGGGCTGACGCCGCGTTCTGGCGTCACTTCTATGGTAGGCTGTGCCCCCGTCGACAAGCAAGGCGATTGCGCAAGTGTCTATTTTGCAATGGTTTGCGTCAGGTGGACACCGGCGTCGCCGGGCCTTCGGCGCCCCTGGGGCGGGTCGCCCGCCGGGCGCCCGCAACGCCTTCCGGGTGCCGCTGCGCGAGCTGTTTCGAGCATCGCTCTACTAACATTGAGCCTTCCAATTACCTTCGCGCGGCGCGCACTAGAGCGGTTCGTTCCACTTCGTTGGGACGCGCGCTAAGGACGCGCGCAGCGCCGTCGCGAAGCGTCGTTGTGACCTTCAATCGCGCGCGATTAGATGGTTGCTTGTGATGCTTGTTGCAAAAAAGTCAAAAAAACTTTCGGCGCACCTCAGTGAGCGTTGCGCGCGCACATCCGCGCGACGAGTTGGCAATGGTCAGTGAATGGGTGGTTGTTGCGGCACGCAGCGGTGGCCGGGGCGTTACATTGAACAACCATGACCTGGATCACGCTGACCACCGATTTTGGAGAGGGCAGCCACTACGTGGCGTCGATGAAGGGGGTCATCGCCACGATCCACCCGGATGCGCAGGTGGTAGACCTGTCGCACAGCGTCCCGGCGCAGTCGGTCTGGGATGGCGCCCAGGCGCTGGCCGCCGCGGCGCCATGGTTCCCGAAGGGCACGATCCACGTGGCCGTGGTGGACCCCGGCGTCGGCACCTCGCGGCGGATTGTGTATGCGGAACTGGGGGACTGGCGGTTTGTGCTGCCCGACAACGGCCTGCTGACAAGCTTGGCCGCGTCCTACCCGCCCCATAGGATAGTGGCCATCGAGAACCCGGAGCATTGGCTACCCGACGTTAGCTCGACTTTCCACGGGCGGGACATCATGGCGCCGGTGGCGGCCAAGTTGGGCTTGGGGCTCTGCCCTGATACACTGGGGCCACCGATAGACGAGCTAGTATTGCTTCCCGAACCAAGGGCGGAACGCGTGGGGGAACGGATCCAGGGAGAAGTGGTCGAGGTCGACTCGTTCGGCAACCTGATCACGAATATCACCAGCTCCATGCTCGAATCAGCCCCGCGGGACGAGTCCGTGCAGGTGCTCTGCGACGGGCACCAAACCATAGGCCTGTTCACGGCTTACGGCGACCAGCCCGAGATGACGCTGATCGCCCTGGTGGGGTCCACCGAGCGGCTCGAGCTCGCCATTGTGAACGACAGCGCCGCCGCCATGCTCGGCGTGACGGTGGGAACGCCCGTAGAGGTAGTTTGGGGATGAGCGACCACGACGCGGCCCAGCAGCTGGCCGCCTGGGACCGGGACCACTTCTGGCACTCGTTCACCCAGATGCAGGAGTACGAACCGCTGGTGATCGCCGCCGCCGAGGGCTGCGAGCTGATCGGCGCCGACGGACGCCGCTACCTGGATGGGGCCAGCAGCATGTGGTGCAACGTGCACGGGCACGCGCACCCGGCCATCAATCAGGCGGTCGTGGAGCAGTTGCAGCGGGCCGCGCACATCACCTCGCTGGGGATGGGCTGCGACACCACGGTGCGGCTCGCCAAGCGTCTGGTCGACCTCACGCCGGCCGGCCTGGACCGGGTGCTGTTCTCCAGCGATGGTTCGTCCGCGATCGAGGTCGCGTTGAAGGCGGCCTTCCAGTACTGGCAGCAGTGCCCCCAGCCGCGGCCCGGCAAGTCCCGCTTCCTGGCGTTCGGCGCCGCCTACCACGGCGACACCATCGGCGCCGCGAGCGTCGGCGGGATCGACAAGTTCCACGCGCTGTTCAAGCCGCTGCTGTTCGACGCGGTCTACGCCCCGGGCCCCGACCGCTGCAAACTGCCGGAAGGCGTTGCGCCTGAGGCGGCCTGCGACCACTACTTGGCGGAGACCGAAAAGCTCATTGCCCAGCACGCACACGAGCTGGCCGCGGTGGTGATCGAGCCGCTGGTGCAGTGCGCCGCCGGCATGGTGATGCACCCACCCGGCTTCCTGGGCGGGCTGCGGGAGCTCTGCACCAAGCATGACGTGCTGCTCATCCTGGACGAGGTGGCGGTCGGCTTTGGCAAGACGGGTCGGATGTTCGCCTGCGAGCACGACCAGGTGACCCCGGACTTCCTCTGTCTGGGCAAGGGGCTCACGGGCGGCTACCTGCCGATGGCCGCAACCCTCACAACCAACGCGGTGTACGACGCGTTCCTGGGGGACGCCGCGAGCGGCCGGGCGCTGTACCACGGCCACACCTTCTGCGGGAACCCTGCCTCAGCCGCGGCCGCGCTGGCCTGCCTCGACCTGTTCGAGTCCGAACGCACGCTCCAGATGCTCACGGCCAAGGTTGAACGGCTCGGCGAACGGTTCTGCCGCCTGGCCGAGCACCCAAACGTCACCAACGCCCGCCAGACAGGCATCATCGCGGCGGCGGACTACACGGCGGACGCTCAGGTGGGCCGTCAGGTGGCCGCGTACGCGCTTGAGCACGGGCTCTGGATACGGCCCCAGCCTGGCATGGTGTACGTGATGCCCCCGCTCGCGATCAGCCTGGCGGAGATCGACCGCATGATGGACGTCATCGAGGAGGGCATCGCGGAGGCGACGGGAATCCCGTTCGCCACAGGGGCCGCCGTGCCGTGACCGCGCCCGCCAACGCCCGCTTTCTATTGCTGCAGGTTCGCAACGACCAAGACCCGATTGCGCCGCAGGAGGTCGGCTGTTTCGCCGAGGCGCTTGGCTGTGAGCCGTCGCGGGTGACGCCGTTCAGCGTGCTCGGCTCTTTCCCAGAGCCCTCAGAAGTTGCGCGCCACGACGTGGTGCTGATCGGCGGCAGTGGTGACTACTCGGCCGCCACAGACGGTGAATGGCTCGACCGGATACTGGAGGGGCTCCGCGAGCTCCACGCGGCCAGCAAGCCGACGTTCGCGTCGTGTTGGGGCTTTCAGGCTTTCGCTCGGGCGCTGGGCGGCCGTTGTGAGCACGACCCGGCCAACGCCGAGCTCGGCAACGTCGAGCTTCACCTGACCAGTGCCGGCCAGCAGGATCCGGTCTTCTCCGCCCTGCCCGCCTGCTTCCTGGGCCTGGCCGGTCACGAGGACCACGTCACCCAACTCCCCGCGGGCGCCGTGCTGTTGGCGTCGAGCGAGCGGGTCGCGGAACAGGCCTACACGTTCCCCGGACTGCCGATCTACGCGACGCAGTTCCACCCGGAGCTGACGCGCGAGACCATCTTGCAGCGGCTGGTGGCGTACCCCAGGTACGTCGAGCAGTTCGCCGGCATGCCGCTTGACGACCTGCGGATCGCACTCAGGGACACACCCGAAGCCAACGGGCTGCTGCGGCGGTTTGTCGGCCACGTTCTCGGCTGAGCGGCTCGCTACCCGGCCGAGGCCCTTTGCTGCGTGCGGTGGAGTCCGTTTTGCAACTGTCGCGGTAACGTCGCCGGGAGAAACGCGGGCGGATTGTCTATGCTCATGAGGGCGCCGTGGGGGTTGCTCTCTGCGGTAGGCCTGCCGTGGCTCTGCTGAACGCCGCGCACCACTCTCCTCTTGCTCTTGAGACCAAGATGATTGCTCGAACTTCGCTCGCTGTATTGACGGTTGGGTTTGGTCTGGCGTTGGCCGGTGAGTCCCGCGTTGGCGCGGAGCCAGTCACGCAGCAGCGGGTGGCGGGGCTCGAATCGTCTGAGCAGCAAGCGTGGCTGGCGTACCTGAAGCGTTCGGAGTCCCTCGCCAAGCAGGACGCCGACGCGCTGGCAGCCGAGGTCACCGCCGCAGGAATTGCGCAGG